>NZ_CP120983.1:2475733-2785199 GCF_030719215.1 Streptomyces sp. Alt3
GGCCGGATCGTCCGGCAGCCGCCCCATCGACCTCGGTGACGACGTCGTCTACGGTTCCGGCCCGATCGACCTCGAACCTCCGCGACGGCGGGGCCGAAGCCGTGTCCCGTCGGGCTCCGTGCCCTTCGTCACGGACAGCGGCCGCAGCACGCGCGTCCCCACCAGTTACGCCGAGCCCGCCTTCTACGACGATGACGACTACCAGTACGACCCCAATCCGTTCGCTCCCCGGTTCGACGGGCGGGGCTACAGGTAACCCCGCGCGGGCAAGTTCCCTCCGTGAGCCGCTCGCCCCGGGAGACGTGCGGCCTCGCGCCCGGCAAAGGACGTCGGAGGGCCCGGTCATGGACGGCCCGGCTCCGGGAAGGCGAGCGGGTATGAGTTCCAGAACCTTCACCCACGGACGGCGCCTGGCCGCGCTGCTGATGGCCGCTCCCCTCGTCGCGGCGTGCGGCGGCGGGGACCCCGACGGACGGCTCGGGCCGAAACCACCGGAGTTGGCCCGCGGACAGCGGCTGGTGGTCACCACCGAGGACGGTGTGCGGCTGCGGCCGTCCGACGACGGACGGGCCGTCGTCGATCCGCGCGTCTCGAGCCGCTGGTCGCACCGCGAGGACGCCTGGGTGCTCGACCTGTCCTGCGAGGAGCACGACGAGCGGTGCCCCCGCATGCCGGTGATCGACGTCCCCGGCGGCGTCTCCGTCACGGTCACCGCACGGAACGCGGGCATCGACGCGGCCGGCCTGTCGGCGGAGATGGACCTGAGGACCGTCAACGGTGACGTCACGGTCGCCCGGTCAGGCGGGGACGACGCCACCGTCCGGCTCGTCACCCGCAACGGCTCCGTCCGCGCGAGCGGCCTGAGTTCGGGGGCGTTGCGGGCCGAGACGGTCAACGGCGACGTCACACTGGGCAGCGCGACCTCACCGGCGCGCCTGACCGCCACGACCGAGAACGGTTCGGTGCGCGTGGCACTCCCCTCCGGCACACCGTCCTACGACGTCACCGCCACCACACGGAACGGCCGGACCTCGGTCACCGTCCCCACCGCCGCGGAGGGCGCGCGGCACACCATGACGCTCGGCAGCGTCAACGGGGACGTCACCGCCGCACACGGCTGACCGGGCGGGACGGGCCTACGGGTGCTCCCCCGGCCCGCCGGGGTTCGAGGCGAAGCGGGTGGGCGAGAGGGCGGTGTCCTCCTCGCCCGGTTCCAGCAGGGTGGCGGCGGCGCCGACGATGAGGCGGTCCGGTTCGCCGACGGCCTCGGCGTCCTTCGCGGCGTAGTCGACGCGTGCGAGGAGGCTGCGCATCGCTTCGAGACGGGCCCTGCGCTTGTCGTTGCTCTTCACGACGGTCCACGGCGCGTAACCCGTGTCGGTGGCACGGAACATGTGGATCTTCGCCGTGGTGTAGTCGTCCCAGCGGTCGAGCGAGTCGATGTCCGTGGGCGAGAGCTTCCACTGGCGCACCGGGTCCACCTGGCGGATGGCGAAACGGGTGCGCTGTTCGGCGCGGGAGACGGAGAACCAGAACTTCACCACGATGATCCCGTCGTCCACGAGCATCCGCTCGAAGTCCGGGCACTGCCTGAGGAAGAGTTCGTACTCGGGCGGGGTGCAGAAGCCCATGACACGTTCGACTCCGGCCCGGTTGTACCAGGAACGGTCGAAGAAGACGAGCTCACCGGGCGCCGGGAGGTGGGCGACGTAGCGCTGGAAGTACCACTGGCCCCGCTCACGGTCCGTGGGCTTGTCCAGGGCTACGATTCGGGCGCCACGGGGGTTGAGGCGCTCGGTGAAACGCTGGATGGTGCCGCCCTTGCCGGCCGCGTCACGCCCCTCGCAGACCACCACGACGCGCGCGCCGGTGTCCTTCGTCCACCGCTGCAGCTTGAGCATCTCTATCTGCAGGATGCGCTTGACCCGCTCGTACTCCTTGCGGCGGATCTTGCGGTCGTACGGGTAGTTCTCGCGCCAGGTCTTGATGGGCCTGCCGTCCTCGTCCAGCAGGATCGGCTGCTCCGGCCTGCTGGTGTCGACGGTCAGGCCGTGCAGCAACTGCTTCTCCAGCCGGTCACGGTCCACGGACCAAGCCTGGCACCGGCTACCGCCCCGTGCCAACAGGTGGCACGGGGCGGATGTGATCGCGTCGGCTACTTCATCTTCTCCGCGAAGAGCGGTACGACCTTCTCCAGTGCGTAGCTGGTGGACAGCACCGAGTCGGTGGCGAACGCCGTGCTGATGTCCTTGTCGTCGAAGACGAGGGAGTGGCCTGCCTTCACCGAGGGGACCGCCTTGTACAGCGGGTCGTCGCTGATGCCGGCGGCCGGGATGCCGATGGGGGCCATGACCGTCAGGTCGGCGTCCAGGAGATCCAGGTTCTCCTTGGAGACGGGGACCGAGAAGCCCTTGCCCGCCTTGGCCTCGACGGCCGGGTTGTTCTCGAAGCCGAGGCGCTCGACGAAGTCGACCCGGCCGGTACCGGAGACGTAGGCGCCGTAGCCCTCGGAGGTGCGGGAGCCGAGCGTGATCGTGCTGCCCTTGAACTCGGGGTGTGCCTTCACGGCGTCGGCGAACTTCGCCTCGGTACCGGCGATCAGCTTCTCGCCCTTCTCCGGAACACCCATGGCGGCGGCGACCATCTCGGTCTGCTTCTCCCAGGAGAGCTTGTACTGGTCGCCGCCCTCGGGCACACCGACGGTCGGGGCGATCTTGCTCAGGGTGTCGTACCGCGTCTGGTCCCCGCTGGACTTGGTGTCGAGGATGAGGTCGGGCCGGAGCGCCGCGATCTTCTCGTACTCGGGCTCCAGCGTGCCGATCAACTGCGGGCTCTTGTCGTACTTGCCCTCGGCCCAGGGACCGACGCCCTCGCCGCCGAACGCCAGCCAGTCGCTCGCCCCGACGGGCTGCCCGCCGAGCGCGAGCACCGTCTCGGCGTCGCCCCAGCCGAGCGCGACGATGCGCTGGGGGCCTTGTCGACGGTGACCGCGCCGAACTTCGTCGCGACCTTCGCGGGGAAGGCCCCCTCGGCCGCCTTGCCGGAGGCGGAGGAGCCGGAGGCGGCGGTGTCGTCGGAGGAGCCGCAGGCGGTCAGGCCGACGAGAAGGGCCGCGACGGCTCCGGCCAACAGGACCGGAGTACGACGGGTGCGGCGGACACGTGGAGCGGAATCGTTCATGCCCGTTAGGTTAGCCTAACCTAATTTAAGATTGGACAGCAGGGTGGCCCGCCGCGTCCCGCACATGGTGACGGCCCAGCGGCACCACCATCGGCGTGCCGGACGCCGGGTCCTCCATCACCGAGCAGCGCATCCCGAACACCTCACCGACCAGCGACTCCGTCACGATGTCCGAGGGCCGGCCCTCGGCGACGATCCGCCCGTCCTTCATGGCGATCATGTGGTCTGCGTAACGGCAGGCCAGGTTCAGGTCGTGGAGCACCGCCACCATGGTGACCCCGTGCTCGTGGTTCAGGTCGGTGAGCAGGTCCAGGACGTCCAGCTGGTGGCTGGCGTCCAGGAAGGTGGTCGGCTCGTCCAGCAGCAGGATGTCCGTGCGCTGCGAGAGCGCCATCGCGATCCACACCCGCTGGCGCTGCCCGCCCGAGAGTTCGTCCACCGGACGGTCGGCGAGGTCCAGGGTGCCGGTGGAGAGCAGCGCCCGGGCGACCGCCTCGTCGTCCTCGGCGGCCCAGCGCCGGAACCAGCCCTGGTGCGGGTAACGGCCGCGTCCCACGAGGTCGGAGACCGTGATGCCCTCCGGGGCGGACGGGCTCTGCGGAAGGATGCCGAGCACTGCGGCGACCTCCTTCGTCGGCATGTCCTGGATGCTCCGGCCGTCCAGCAGCACCGCGCCCTCCGAGGGCGCGAGCAGCCGCGCCATAGCCCGCAGCAGCGTCGACTTCCCGCAGGCGTTCGGGCCCACGATGACGGTGATCCGCCCCGGCGGGACGGTCATGTCCAGGCCGGAGACGATCTCCCGGTAGCCGTAGCCGAGGCGGACGCCCTGGGCCCGGAGAGTGTGCTCGGCCACGGCGCGGCCCCGCCTTCCCTGTTGTCTGTCGTCTCGCGTGGTCTCGGATGTCCGCGGGTCAGCCACCGCTGCCCCCGCGGTTGGCGCGCGCCAGGAGCAGCAGCAGGTAGGGCGCGCCGATGATGCTGGTCACGACACCCACCGGCAGCTGGACCGACGGCAGCAGGTGCTGGGCACCTAGGTCGGCGACCAGGACGATCAGGGCACCGGTCAGCGCCGCGTGCGGCAGGGCGGCCCCCCTGCCCGGGACCAGCCGGCGGGCGATCGGACCGGCGACGAACGCCACGAAGCCGACGGGCCCCGCCGCCGCGGTCGCCACACCCGCGAGCGCGGTCGCGCAGCCGAGCAGCGCCAGCCGGTCGCGCTCCACCCGCGCGCCGAGACCGGCGGCCGCGTCGTCCCCGAGCCGGAGCGGGCCCAGTGCGCGGGCGGCGAGGGCGGTGAGCGGCACGAGCACGGCGAGGGCGGTCAGCAGCGGCCACACCTGACCCCAGGAACGTCCGTTGAGGGTGCCCGTCAGCCAGAGGTACGCCTCCTGCGCGTCGGTGGTGTCGGAACGCGCCATGACGTACCAGACCACGCTGCTCAGTCCGGTGCCGAAGCCGACACCGATCAGGACGAGACGCTGGCCGGCGACGCCCTGACGCCAGGCGAGCAGATAGATCGCCGCACCGGCGGCCATCGACCCGCTCAGCGCGCTCCCGGACAGGGCGAGGCCGCTGACCTGGAAGAGCAGCGACGCGGTGACCGCGACCGCGCTCGCCCCGGCGCTGATCCCGATGATGTCGGGGCTGGCGAGCGGGTTGCGCAGCAGGGACTGGAACACGGCCCCGGAGAGCCCGAAGCCGACGCCGACGAGGACCGCCAGGAGGGCGCGGGGCAGGCGCAGTTCCAGCACGACGAACCGGGAACCGCCGTCGCCGCCCCCGAACAGGGTCTCCACCACCGTGCCGAGCGGCAACACCATGTCGCCGACGCTGAGCGAGACGGCGAACACGGCCACCACGGCGGCCAGCAGACCGGCCACCACCACCACGGAGCGCCGTCGCCCCCTGTCGCGGACCCGTGCCACCGTGCGCACGGCGTCCGCGAGGCGGGCGTCGGGGGTCTCCCCGAGGCGGGTGCCGGTCACAGCTCCACCTGCTTCCTGCGCCGGACGAGCCAGATGAAGGGGACGCAGCCGATCGCGGCGGTGACCACACCTACCTGCACCTCGCCGGGCGGGGCGACGACCCGGCCGACGATGTCGGCGACGAGCAGCATGACCGGGGCGAGCACCATGCTGTACGGGAGCACCCAGCGGTAGTCGGGGCCCGTGATGAGCCGCGCCGCGTGCGGGACGGCGAGGCCGACGAAGCCGATCGGGCCCGCCACGACGGTCGCCGCGCCGCACAGCAGCACCACGGCGAGCGCCGAGACCAGCCGGGCCAGGCCCACCCGCTGGCCGAGGCCGCGGGCCAGGTCGTCGCCGAGGGACAGGGCGTTGAGCTGCGGGCCGAGCAGCAGCGCGAGGACCGCTCCGGCCACGACGAACGGGGACACCTGCCACAGCACGTCCGCGTCCCGGGCGGTGAGCGTGCCGAGCTGCCAGAAGCGGAAGCGGTCGTAGCTCTCGCGGTCCTGGAGGAGGACCGCGCTGGTCACGGACGTGAGCACGGCGCTCGTCGCCGCGCCGGCCAGCGCGAGCTTCACCGGGGTGGCGCCCTCACGGCCGAGCGAGCCGACACCGTACACGAGGAGGGCGGCCAGCAGCGCGCCGAGGAAGCCGAACCAGATGTACTGGGTGACGACCGTGAAACCGAAGAAGCTGATCGAGCACACGACGGCGACCGAGGCGCCCGCGTTGACGCCGAGCAGCTGGGGGTCGGCGAGCGGATTACGGGCAACGCCCTGCATCACCGTGCCCGCGAGGCCGAGTGCCGCACCGGCCAGCAGTCCGGCCACGGTGCGCGGGATGCGCACCTCCTGGACGATGAGCTGGCCCTTGACCCCGAGGTCGGGGTGGAACACGCCGTCCAGCACGTCGGCGAGGGCCACGTCCCCCGAGCCGACGGCGAGGCTCGCCAGCACCGTCAGCAGCAGGACGGCCACGGCGGCGAGCAGTCCGAGGGCGAGCACGGGTCGGCTGCGCGCGCGGCGCCGCTCTGACGTCCTGGTCGTCGGTTCCTTCGTTCCCTGGAGAACCGGGCCGCTCACAGCCGGTGCACCCGGGGCGGCGACATGCGGTCGTGCACTGTTCCTCACCCTTGCTCGTCACCCCCGGGACGGGGCGCACCCGCGAGGATAAGTAAGGTTAGCCTAACAGCGCCAGGTCAGCGATCCGCTGCAGTGCCCCCGCAAGGTTCGGAGAACCCCTTGTCGAACGCCGCGCCCGTGGCAGCCCCCGCCGACGCGTCCTCCCCCGCCGGTGCCCCCCTGGCCGGGGCGGTGCCACTGCGGGACGCGGAGCAGCTGCGGGAGATCCTCGGCACGCCCTGGCCCCTCGTGATCGACAAGGTCCACGACGAGCTCACCGAGGACGACCTCGACCTGCTGGCCCGCGCCCCGTTCTGTGCGGTCTCGACGTCCGACGCCGACGGCAACTGCGACACCTCCCCGCGCGGCGGTGAGCCGGGCTTCACCCGGGTCCTGGACTCCCGGACCCTCGTGATGCCCGATCTGCCGGGCAACCGCCGCGGTGACAGCTTCCACAACATCCTGGTCAACCCGCACGTCGGCCTGCTGTACCTGATACCCGGCGCGATGACCGTCCTGCGGATCAACGGGCGGGCCCGCGTCCTCACCGACGCCCCCGTCTTCGACGAGATGACGGTGAAGGGCCGGCGCCCCGACCTCGCGCTGGTGGTGGACATCGACGAGATCTACCTGCACTGCCCGGCGTCCCTGAAGCGCTCGGGCATGTGGGCCCCGAAGACGTGGGAGAGCCCGGCGGGCAAGGCCCGGTAGCGCCTCCTCAGAAGCCGCCGCCGCCGAAGTCGCCGCCGCCACCGAAGCCACCGCCGCCGAAGCCTCCGCCGTCGCCGAACCCGCCTCCGCCGAAGCCGGAGGAGTCGAAGTCGGAACCGGAGACGTCACCGCCGCCCCAGTCGCCGCCTCCGCCCCCGCCGAAGTCCCCGCCGCCGTACTCCGCCGCGTACGCCGGGGTGGAGAGCATCGAGCCGAGCATGGTGCCGACGAGCAGGCCGGGGAGCAGGCCGCCGCCGAAGTAGCCGCCGGCCCAGGGGCCGTACGCAGGGCCCGCCTCCCAGTAGGGGCGTCGTCGCCCGTCGCCGACGTCGACCGTGCGGCTCATGGGGTCCTCGCCCTCGCGCAGCCGGACCTCGTCGGCGCCGCAGACGGGGACCTCGCGGGCCGCCCCGCCGGACGGCGTCCACCGGACGTCCGCCACCGAGGGGCCGTGGCGCGGGTCGAAGAAGCAGGGCGGGCGGCGCGCCGGCAGCGCGCGGCCCTTGCGGCGGGCCTCCAGGACGGCGAGGGAGAACCGGCCGTCCTCCAGGGCCTTGGTGACCCCGCGCACGTCGGAAGGGTGGCGGGCGTCGCCCATGCGCGATTTGGCGTTCTCGTAGGAGTCGAGCGCCCGCTCGTAGTCGATGCGCATGGCGTCGTCGGCGCCCTTCTCACCGGGATGGAAGTCCAGCCGGTCCAGGGTCTCGCCGTACGCGGTGATGTCCTCGTCGACGACGATCCGGAGCTTCTCCAGGGCGGCCTGCTCCTCCTCGTCCTTGCGCTTCCTGTTGCGGCGGGCGACCGCGAACGCGGTGCCTCCGCCCAGGAGGACCAGGCCTCCGAGGACGACCAGACCGGTCACCGGGGCCCCGCTCGCGGAGCCGTCGCCGCCGCTGCCGCCGGACCAGGAGGCCGGGGCGCTGCCCTTGGCCTGGTCGACGGCCCGGTCGACGAAGGCGTTGAGCTGGGTCACGGCGTTCGTGTCCGTGCCGGGTGCCTTGACGGCGGTGACGAGGTTGTCGACGGCCCGGACCGGCATCACCTGCGGGTCGGCGCCCGCGTCGAAGCCGTCGCCGAGGCGTACCGCGTAGACGCCGGTGACACCGGTGTCGGTGCGCAGGTTCTGCAGGAGGTTCTCCGGCGGGTACTGGGACGTCGCGGGGAGCACGGCCACGAAGACCGGTTTGTCGGCGTCCTTGATCTTCTTCTCCAGGGCGGCCTC
Source organism: Streptomyces sp. Alt3 (assembly GCF_030719215.1). Taxonomy (NCBI): domain Bacteria; kingdom Bacillati; phylum Actinomycetota; class Actinomycetes; order Kitasatosporales; family Streptomycetaceae; genus Streptomyces; species Streptomyces glycanivorans. Next base: position 2,483,935 of record NZ_CP120983.1, read on the forward strand.
CTGGGACGCCGAGAGCTGGCCGGCGGCCGCCGGGTCGACGTACACGGGGCCCTGGCGCAGGGCGCTCGCCGCGTCGTCGATCGTGGAGGGGGCGGCCTGGGCAGCGGGTGTCATCGCCAGCACGGCCGCCGAGAGTATCAGCAGCAGGCAGGCCCACAGGGGTGCGAACAGCCTATTCCGCATACTCCGAAAGTAACCCGAACGGGCGACGGATGCGTCGCCCGCCCGGGTTCCGTTTCCGCATTTACACGGCGCGGTACGCCGTGCGCAGCTTCGCCACGGCGCCGGTCAGATCACCGGTGAGCAGCAGATGGTCGGCCTCGGCGAACGGCTCGGACACCGCCGCGGTCAGCTTTCCGCCGGTCCGCTGCTGGACCAGGAGCCTGGCCCGGTCCACGATCTCCTTGCCCGCCGCGGTCCTTCCGAGGCCCGCCCGCTCGGCGAGCTGCGCGGCGACGGCGAGAGCGGTGAGCGTGGCCTCGCCGCCGGAGGGGGCCTTGCGCAGGGTGGTCAGTCCCCAGCCGTAGGGGAACTGCGGGTCGTACGTCGCGTCGCCGACGTTGATCGGCAGCTGCGACTCGGACTTCGGCCAGGTCACCGGGAGCTGCCCGGTGAAGGCCCGCTTCCCGTAGAGGACGTCGGCGACGCCGTCGCCCTCGGTCCCCGGCAGCCAGGAGGCGACCAGGGCGTCGATGTCGCCGAGGCGGTCGCCGACGAGCTGGGGACGGCCGGAGACGACGAGGACCGCGCACTTCATCGCGGCGCAGACCGTGTCGACGGCCGCCTTGTCGGCATCGGTGAGCTCCAGGTCGTGACCGTTGCCGACGTCTCCGATGCCCTCGGCGTACGGCTTCTCGCCGACGACCACGACTCCGGCGTCGTATCCCTCGGTCGGGGCGGAGGCGTCCTCGGAGAAGGTCGCGGACGAGGTGTTCTTCTCGATGCCCTTCAGGATCGTCGTGCCCGTGGTGGTGGCACCGGAGGCGCCCTGCCAGCTGATGGTCCAGCCGCCGGCCTGGTTGCCGAGGTCGTCGGCGTTGGAGCCGGCGACGTAGACCTTCTGCGAAGGCTTCAGCGGGAGGACCGAGCCGTCGTTCTTCAGGAGGACCTGGGACTTGGCCGCCGCCTCACGGGCGACCGCGCGGTGCTCGGCCGAGCCGACCTTCCCGAGGTTCGAGGTGTCGGCGTACGGCTTCTCGAAGAGGCCGAGGCGGAACTTCTGGGTGAGGATCCGCGCGACGGCGTCGTCGATGCGGGCCTGGCTGATCCGGCCCGCGGCGACCTCCGCCCGGAGCGTCGTCGTGAAGTCCTGGTACGCGGTCGGGACCATGATCATGTCCAGTCCGGCGTTGACCGAGGTGCGGACGTCGCTGGCGTAGTCACCGGGGATCTGGTCGATGGCCTGCCAGTCGCTGATGACGAAGCCCTCGAAGCCCATCCGGTCCTTGAGCACGCCGTTGATCATCTCGGCGTTGGCGTGCATCTTCACCGGGCCGGCGTCGTCGCCGAGGATGTCCAGCGAGGAGTAGGACGGCATGACCGTGCCGACGCCCCGCTTCACGGATTCGGTGAACGGCGCGAGGTGGACGGCTTCGAGTTCCTGCCGGGTGACCTTCGTGACGCCCTGGTCGATGGTGTAGGAGCCGGTGGTGGAGGAGCCGAACTCCGTGCCGCCGTCGCCGACGAAGTGCTTGGCGCTGGCCAGCACCTTGTCGTTGCGGGCGAGGTCCTTGCCCGACGGGCTGCCCTGCATGCCGGTGATGACCGTCTCCATGGCCTCGACCAGGGCGGGGTCCTCGCCGTACGCCTCGTAGGACCGGCCCCAGCGCTCGTCGCGGGTGACGCACACGCAGGGGGCGAAGTCCCACGGGATGCCGGTGGCGCGCACCTCGTTCGCGGTGACGGCGCCCGTCCTCTCCGCGAGCTTCGGGTCGCGGCCCGCGCCGATGCCGATGTTGTGCGGCATGATCGTCGACCCGATGACGTTGTTGTGGCCGTGCACCGCGTCCACGCCGTAGATCAGCGGGATCTGGAAGCGGGTGGCCTGCGCGCGCAGCTGGTAGGCGTCCACCGTCTTCGCCCAGGCCTCGGGCGTGTTGGGGGTGGGCACGGAGCCGCCGCCCGAGAGCAGGGAGCCGAGGTCGTACGCGGCGATGTCGCCCTGCGACTTCAGCGCGTTGCGCTCGGCCTGCGTCATCTGGCCGGCCTTCTCCGCCGGGGACATCCGCGCCAGCAGGTCGGCGACGCGCTTCTTCACGGGGAGCTTCGCGTTCTGGTAGGGCAGCCCATGGGCGTCGATGACGACCTGCGGGTTCTCCTTGGGCGCCTTGGCACCGGTGACCGTGAGCTCCAGCGGGATCGTCTCCGCGGACTCGGCCCCCTTGTCCTTCGTGGTGGCCACGTTGACGGTGTGCGCGGTGCCGGACGCCGTCCCCGCGGGGAAGGTGTGGGTGCCGGTGACCGGGGTGTAGTCCTTGCCGGCCTCGGCGGTGCCGCCCTTGGTCGTGTAGGCGACCGTGACGGGCTCCTCGGTGGGGACCGAGCCGGTGGTGGCGACGGAGATCCTGATGTCGGCCCGGCCGCCCTCCTTGACCGTGTGCACGGCGGAGTCGACGACGACGCTCGACTTCAGGGCCGGGTCTGCCTTCCCGTACAGCTCGACCGCGTCCATCGCGAAGGACCCGGGGGCGCCGGTCGGGAGGGTGAGGGCGTAGCCCCACATCTCGTTCAGGCCGAGGAGCTGGTCGATGCCGCCGACGGGCTGGTAGTCGGCCCGGTAGACGAAGTCCGCGAAGGGGATCTCGACCTGCTGCCAGCCCTCCCAGTCGTCGGTGAAGGAGGTGGTCCACAGCTCGGAGGCGCCGCCGTTGGCTCCGCCGTCCTTGATCTCGAAGTTGATCCGCTTGCCCGAACCGGGCGGCAGGGGCGCTGTGTTCTGCCCGTACCACCAGAAGCGGATGCCCTTGTGCGCGGTCCAGTCCTTCGGGGGCTGGTCGACGGCGAACTCGTGGCTGAGCCCGCCCCACGCGCTGATGTCGTACGTGCCCTGGAGCACCTTGTCGCCCTCGGGGGCGTCGGCGCGCTCCTCGAACTTCAGGGCGGGGTGGTCGTCCGCGTCGCCGCCCCAGGTGAACAGGGAGTCGGCGGGCGGGTTGCCGAACGGCACCTCGCCCTCGAAGCGGTCGACGAGGACCGGTGCGGGGTCCTCTGCGTCGGCCGCCGCGCTGGGGACGGCCCCGGCGAGCAGTGAGGCGAGGACGGTGGCGGCGGCGAGTGCGGCCGTGGCCGGTCTCGCGCGGTGACGTGAGCGGTGGTGCGGCATGCTTGGCATCTACGGCTCTTCTCTGGTCCGGTGACAGGTCGGCACGTCAGTCGGTGCGGGCGTTCCGGGTGAGCTGGATCGTGTCGCGGTACCACTTGGCGCTGTCCTTGAGCGTCCGCAGCTGCGTGTCGTAGTCGACGCGGACGATGCCGAACCGCTTGTCGTAGCCGTAGGCCCACTCGAAGTTGTCCATCAGCGACCAGGCGAAGTAGCCGCGGACGTCGGCTCCCTGCCTGCGGGCCTCGGCCACGGCCTCGATGTGGTCGGCGAGATAGGCGGTGCGGTCCGCGTCGGGGACGGACCCGTCGGCGGCGACGGTGTCGTCGAACGCGGCCCCGTTCTCCGTGATCACGGTCGGCAGCGCGTAGTCGCGCTGGAGCCGCAGCAGCAGGTCGGTGAGCTCGGTGGGGGTGATCTCCCAGTCCATGGCGGTGCGGGGCAGGTCGCGTTCCACGCCGCGTACGACGGGGAGGCCGTCGGTGTCGGTCGGCGAACCGTCCTCGGTCACCCCGGAGAACAGGGCACCGCGGTAGAAGTTGACGCCGAGGACGTCGAGGGGCGCCGCGATGGCCTCCAGGTCGCCCTCCCGGACGGGCAGTTCGATGCCCTGGGCCGCGAGGTCCTCGACGACGTCCTCGGGGTAGCGGCCGTGGACGAGCGGGTCGAGGTAGAGGCGGGTGCCCATGCCGTCGGCGCGGCGGCAGGCCTCCCGGTCGGCCTCGCTGCCGGTCTCCGGGGTGGCGGTGCCGAGGTTGAGGGTGATGCCGAGTTCCAGCGGGTCGCTCCCCGCCGCCTCCCGCATCTGCCGGGCGGCCAGCCCGTGGCCCAGGAGCAGGTGGTGGACCGCGCCCATGGCGTCACCCATGTCGGTGCGGCCCGGGGCGTGCGCGCCGTAGGCGTAGCCGAGCATCGCCGAGCACCACGGCTCGTTGAGGGTCGTCCAGTGCTCGACCCGGTCGCCCAGCGCCTCGTAGGCGAGCATGGCGTACTCCGCGAACCGCAGGGCGGTGTCACGGGCCGGCCAGCCGCCCGCGTCCTCCAGCTCCTGCGGCAGGTCCCAGTGGTAGAGGGTGACCCAGGGGGTGATGCCCCGCCCCCGGAGCTCGTCGGCCAGCCGCTTGTAGAAGTCGAGGCCCTTGGCGTTGGCGGGGCCCCGGCCGCCCGGCTGGATGCGCGGCCAGGCGAGCGAGAAGCGGTACGTGTCGACGCCGAGGCCCGCGATCAGCTCCACGTCCTCGGGCATCCGGTGGTAGTGGTCGCACGCGACGTCGCCGTGCTCGGCGTGGTGCACGGCACCGGGCACACGGCAGAAGGTGTCCCAGATCGACGGCGTCCGGCCGTCCTCCGAGGCGGCGCCCTCGATCTGGTACGAGGAGGTCGCGACGCCCCAGCGGAAGTCGGCAGGGAGTCCCTGGACGGCGGCGGGCTGCAGGCTGCTGCGGGGCGTGACGAGGTTCATGGGTCTCCGTAACTCCTGTGTGCTGTCGGGTGTGATGAGGGACCGGTGGCCGGTCAGTGGTGCAGCCAGCAGGCGACCTCGCGGCCCTGGCCGGCGACCGGTGCGGCGAGGGCCGGGACCCGCTGGGAGCAGGGCTCGAAGGCCTTGCCGCAGCGGGGGTGGAAGGCGCAGCCGGCGGGCATCGCCGACAGGTGCGGGGGTGAGCCGGGGATGCCGGTGAGCTCACGCCGGGGGCCGTGCAGTGCGGGGAACGAGTGCAGCAGGCCGTCGCTGTAGGGGTGCCGGGGGTCGGCGTAGATCTCGGCGGCGCCCGCCTGCTCCACGATCCGGCCGCCGTACATGATCGCGATCCGGTCGGAGAACTCGATCAGCAGGGAGATGTCGTGGGTGATGAACACGACCGAGAAGGAGAGCCGCTCCCTGAGCTCGACGAGCTTGCGCAGAATCTGACGCTGCATCACCACGTCGAGAGCGGTGGTGGGTTCGTCCATGATGACGATCTCGGGCTCCAGCGCGAGCGCCATCGCGATCATCACGCGCTGGCGCATCCCGCCGGAGAGCTGGTGCGGGTAGGCGGCGAGCCGGTCGGCGGAGATGCCGACCAGGTTGAGCAGTTCCTCGGCGCGTGCCGTCCGCCCGGCCCTGCGCATGTCGGGGCGGTGCGCCCTCAGTACGTCGGTGAGCTGGCTGTGGACGGTGTGCACCGGGTTGAGGGAGTTCATAGCTCCCTGGAACACGATGGACAGCTCCTGCCAGCGAAAGGCGCGCAGCTCCTCCGGGGTGAGCGAGAGGATGTCGACGGGTTCGGCGCCGGGCCGGTGGTAGTGGACGTCGCCACCGGTGATCACCCCGGGCGGGGAGAGCAGCCGGGTGACCGCGTAGGCCAGTGTGGACTTGCCCGAACCCGACTCGCCCGCCAGGCCGAGGACTTCGCCCCGGTGCAGGGTGAGGTCGATGTCCCGCAGTGCGTGGACACCGCTCGTGCCGGTGCCGTAGTCGACGTTCAGACCGCTGATGGTGAGGATCGGCTCGCCGGTCATTCGGACTGCTCCTTGCTGCGCGTGCCGGGGGCTCCGGACGGCGTGGGCGTGCCCGTACGGGCCACGGGGGTGAAGCCGACCCGCATCCGGACCTTCCGCGAGGTGCCGCTCGCGGTGCGCAGCCTCGGGTTGACGAACTCGTCGATGCCGAAGTTGATCAGCGCCAGGGCGGTGCCCAGGAGGGCGATGCACAGGCCGGCGGGGACGAACCACCACCATGCTCCCTGGGCCAGTGCCTGGTTGGACTGGGCCCAGAAGAGGACGGTGCCCCAGTTCCAGTGCGAGATGTCGGCGACGCCGATGAAGGCGAGGGTGATCTCCGAGAGGATCGCGAAGATGACGGTGCCGACGAAGCCGGACGCGATGACGGCGGTGAGGTTCGGCATCACCTCGAAGATGATGATCCGCCAGGTCGACTCGCCGGTGGCGCGTGCCGCCTCCACGTAGTCGCGGCGCCTGAGGGACAGGGTCTGGGCGCGCAGGACCCGTGAGCCCCAGGCCCAGGAGGTGAGGGCGATGACGGTGGCGATCACCAGGTCCGTGGTGTCCTCGACGAAGCTGGCGATGATGATGATCAGCGGCAGTCCGGGGATGACCAGGAAGACGTTCGAGAACATCGAGAGGATCTCGTCGGCGGCTCCGCCGAGGAAGCCGGCGCTGACCCCGATGAGTACGGACAGCACCGTGGCCAGGAACCCGGCGATGAAACCGACCATGAGCACGCCCCGGGTGCCGACCAGGATCTGGGAGAGCACGTCCTGACCGGTGTGGGTGGTGCCGAACCAGTGCTCGGCGGAGGGCGGCTGGAGCAGCTGGTCGCTCATCGCGTCGGGGTCGTACGGGGCGATCCAGGGCCCGATGACGGCGATGAGGGCGAAGAACGCGAGGATCAGCAGCCCGGTGCGGGTCTTCCCGCCGCGCAGGAAGCGGAGTCTGGCCCGGCCGGCCGTGGCGGGGGCGGGGACCTCGTCCAGGGCGGCGGGGTCGGTTGCGGGGACGGACACGGTCGTCAGGCCTCCTTACGGGTGCGGGGGTCGAGGAGGGCGTACGCCATGTCGGCCAGCAGGTTCGCGGCGAGCACCGAGAGCGTGATGATCAGGAAGACGCCCTGCATCAGGGGGTAGTCCTTCGCCCCGACGGCCTGGAGGAGCTGGAAGCCGATGCCGGGGTAGTTGAAGACCATCTCGACGAGCAGGGTGCCGCTGACGATGAAGCCCAGGGAGAGCGCGAAGGCGGAGATGTTGGGCAGGACCGCGTTGCGGGCGGCGTAGGCGAACATCACCCTCCGCTCGGAGAGGCCCTTGGCCTGCGCCACCATGACGTAGTCCTCGGAGGAGACGGTCACCATCATGTTGCGCATGCCGAGGATCCAGCCGGCGACGGCGCTGAGCACGATCGTCACCCCGGGCAGCACCCCGTGGTAGAGGGCGCTGGAGATGAACGGCCAGTCGAAGGCGGGCACCAGGGAGTTGTCGTAGCCGCCCTCGAAGGGGAACAGCGGCCACTTCACCGCGAACACCGCGATGGCGATGAGCCCCAGCCAGAAGTAGGGGACGGACGAGATGAAGGTGGTGACGGGCAGCAGCCCGTCCAGCCAGGAGCCGCGCCGCCAGCCGCTGTAGACGCCGATCCCGGTGCCGAGCAGGAAGCTGATGAGCGTGGTGATGCCGACGAGGGCCAGCGTCCAGGGCAGCGCCTGGGAGATGACCTCGCCGACCGGGGTCGGGAAGAAGGTGAAGGAGAGCCCGAGGTCGCCGTCGAGGAGGTGCGACCAGTAGTCGGTGTACTGCGCCCAGAGCGACTGCTTCTCGTCGAGCCCGAACAGTGCCTTCAGGGAGGCGATCGCGGAGGTGTCGAGCTGACCCTGGTACCGGCTCATCAGGGCCTCGACGGGGTCACCCGGCATCAGTCGGGGGATCAGGAAGTTGATGGTGATCGCGGCCCACGCGGTGACCGCGTAGAAGGCGAGGCGCTGGAGGACGTACTTCACTTCGCCGCCTCCTTCTCGGGCGCGTCCGCGGCCGGGGCGGTCGCACCGTCGTACAGCCAGCAGGCGGCCCACTGGCCGTCGGCCAGGTCGAAGCGCGGCGGGAGTTCGGTGCGGCAGCGCTCCATGGCCTTGGGGCAGCGGGGGTGGAAGCGGCACCCGGCCGGCGGGGTGATCAGGGAGGGCGGCTCGCCGGTCCCGGTCTCCCCCTGGTCCGCCTCGTCGGCGACCCTGTCCGGGTCGGGCGCCGAGGCGATGAGCAGCTGGGTGTAGGGGTGGGCGGGGTGCTGGGTGACCGTCTCGCTGTCGCCGCCCTCGACGATGCGGCCGGCGTACATCACGAGGGTGGTGTCGGCGAAGTAGCGGGCGGACGCGATGTCGTGGGTGATGTAGAGGATCGCGAGGCGCAGCCGCTCCTTGAGGTCATGGAGCAGGTTGAGGACGCCGAGCCGGATCGACACGTCGAGCATCGAGACCGGTTCGTCGGCCAGCAGGACCTGGGGGTCGGCGCCGAGCGCGCGCGCTATCGCGACGCGCTGGCGCTGCCCGCCCGACAGCTCGTGCGGGAACTTGTCCAGGAACTGATGAGGAGGGGTCAGCTGGACGCGTTCCAGCAGGGCGGCCAGGTTCGTCTCCAGTTCCGCGTCCCCGCTGCCCGCCCGGCCGTGGATCCTCAGGGCGCGGGTCAGGTGGTAGCGCACGGTGTGCACCGGGTTGAGCGAGGCGAACGGGTCCTGGAAGATCAGCTGAACCTGCTTGACGTAGGTACGGAAGGACCGGCCACGCCCGGCCTTCACCGCCGTGCCGCCCATGCGGATCTCACCCGCGGTGAGCGGGTACAGCTGGGCGAGCAGCCGTGCGACGGTGGACTTGCCGGAGCCCGACTCCCCCACCAGGGCCGTGACGGTGCCGCGCCGGAGCTCCAGCGAGACGTCGTCGACGGCGTGGACGGTGCGGTGCCTGCGGGCGACGAGGTCGCCGGCGGTGCGCCGCACCGGGAAGTGCTTGGTGACTCCGCGTGCTTCCAGCACCACATCGGTTCCGGTGCGCACGTCTGCGGACTGTTCGGTGGTCATGGCCGGTTCCCTGTACTTACTTGGCGGGCTCGAGGTTCAGCACGACTTCCAGCGCGTCGGGCTGGGTGTGCTGCGGCGCTGCGTACGGGTCCTCCTCGGTGGGCCAGCCCACCCAGTTCTTCGTGGAGTACTCGGCACCGATCGGGGCCGCGGCCGTCGGGATGACCGGCGCCTGCTCGACCATGATCTTCTGGAGCGTGTTCATCGCCTCGGTGCGTGCGGCGTCGTCGGTGGCGTTGGCGTACTCCTTGAGCGCGGCGGTGGCCTCGGGGCTCTTGAAGCGGCCGAAGTTGCCGAGCTGGGCCGTCTTGCCGACGGGCTGGAGGATCGCCCCGTCCATGATGTTCTGGTACATGTCGTAGGGCGTGGCGCCGCTGTTGGTCCAGTGGAGGGTGGCGTCGAAGTTGCCGGTGGCGACGTCGGTGCCCCAGGCCTCGGCGGTCTGGGTCTTGACCTTGGCCTCGATGCCCAGCTGCTTGATGTTGTCCTTGATGATGGACAGCCCGGTGATGTAGTCGTTCCAGCCGGCCGGGTCGGTGAAGGTCAGCTCGACCGGCTTCCCGCTCGGGTCCTTGAGGACGCCGCCGCTGAGCTGGAACCCGGCGTCCTTGAGGAGCGCCTTGGCGCCGTCCACGTCGGGCTGTGTGGTGGCGTTCTTGTACTCCGGCGCGAGGAAGGGCGCACCGGCGGGCAGCGGGATGCCGGTCGGGTTGCTGATCTCCGGGTAGAGCGTCGCCTGGGCCTGCACGTGGATCGCCTTGCGGTCGACGACCATGGCCATCGCCTTGCGCAGCGCCGGGTTGTCGAACGGCTTGCGGGCGGTGTTGAACCAGAGGCCGTGGATGCCGAGGCCGGAGGGGAACCACAGCTTGTGGTTCTTGGCGTCCTTGGCGATGTACAGCTGCTTGTAGTTCGGCATGAAGACGAACGACCACTCCAGCTTGCCGCTCGCCAGGGCCGTGGTCGCCGCGCTGTTGTCGTTGTACGCGGTGTAGCGCAGCTCCTTGACCTTGGTCTCGCCCTTCCAGTAGGTGGGCGTGGCGGTCAGGGTGGTCGTCTGCGGGGTGAAGGTCTTCAGCTTGTACGGACCGGAGCCGACCGGCGTGCGGTTGGGCCAGGTCTCCGGGTTCTCGACCTTCTCCCAGATGTGCTTGGGAACGACGTAGGTCGTGATGATCTTGTTCTGGTTGACGAACTGCGATTCCTTGAAGGTCAGGACGACCTTCTGGCCGTCGACCGTGATGCCGTCGTACGGGATGCCGTTGCCGTTGAGCGCCGGGTGCTTCTTGAGCAGTTCGAAGGTGAACGCGACGTCCGCCGCGGTCAGCGGCTTGCCGTCGGCCCACTTGGCACGCTTGTCGAGCGTGAAGGTGAGCTTGGTGAAGTTCGACTCCCAGTCCCAGGCGGTGGCCAGCCAGGGGTCCGCCTTGTCGGTGGGGCGGATCTGGTTCGTCATCGCCAGCGGCTCGTAGATCATGAAGCGGTAGCCGAGGGTGGCGCCCGCGGAGGTCGCGAGGAACGGGTTGCTGTTGTTCGTCTGCGGCCCGTCCGGCTTGCCGAGGGTCAGCACGCCCGAGGCGCCCGCACCTCCGCCCTTGTTGGCTCCCGAGTTGGCGGACGAGCAGCCCGCGGCGAGCGCGACCACGGCGGTGGCGACTGAGAGCGCTCTCAGGGTGTGACGACGACGTACGGACATGGCGACTCCAGGAGGACTGCGGGTCTGGGAGATCCGGTGGCGGGCAGCGCTCGACGCGCCGGGTGCGGACGGTACGGATGGTGCGGGTGCCGGTGCGGCGGGTTCGGGGATGCGGACGGATGACCGGCGGGGCCGGGTCCGTTACGGCGCCGAGTGGCGCACGACCAGTTCGGTGGGCAGCACGACAGGCCGGTCCGGTGCGGCGGTGCCGCCGAGACGGGAGAGCAGCAGGCGGGCCGCCGCCTCACCCATCTGGCGCGTGGGCTGGTGCACGGTGGTCAGCGGCGGTTCAGTGTGTTCCGCCATCGGGATGTCGTCGAAGCCGACCACCGCGATGTCGTCGGGTACGCGGCGGCCGGCGGCTCTCAGGGCGCGCAGCACCCCGGCCGCACTGATGTCGTTGTGGGCGAACACCGAGTCGAACTCCACTCTCTGCGCGAGGAGTTGTTCCACCAGGAGGCGCCCCCTGCGTTCGGTGAAGTCCCCGTCCACGACAAGTTCGGTGGGCAGGACCGAACAGAAACCCGCGAGCCGGTCGCGTACGCAGCCGAAGTGCCGGGGTCCGGTGACGACCAGGGGTCTGGTGCGGCCGGCGGCCCGCAGATGGCGGGCGGCGGACGCGCCTCCCTCGTGGTTGGTGGTCACGACGGAGGGAAATTCCGGGTGGTGGCCCCGGTCGTCGATCAGGACGATCGGCAGGCCGGACCGGTGCAGTTCGGTGAGGTGGTCGAGCGTGTTCTCCGGTTCGACGACGACGAGCCCGTCGAAGGCGCGCGCCGACACCTGGGTGGTGAAGCGCTCGACGGACTCCGCACCCCGGTTGCAGGTGAAGAGCAGCAGGCCGTGGTCGGCGGCCTCGACGGTGTCGACCACCCCTTGGAGCACCTCACCCATCCACGGCCAGGTCAGCGAGGGCACCAGCATCCCGACCGTACGGCTGCTGCCGCGGGCAAGCCCCACGGCACCCGAGCTGGGTACGTAACCGAGATTCGCGATCACTTCACGAACGCGGGCGGCCGTCGAACCGTCCACTTCGCCCTTGAGGTTGATGACCCGCGACACGGTCGTCTTGCTGACGCCGGCCTCACGGGCGACATCGGCGATGGTGACACGCAACGGGGCCTCCAGGGACAAGGCAGGACAGGGTGACGGGAACGGCCTTCGGTACCGGTTCCGCAACCGGTACCGGAACCGGTACCGGCGTTGCGGCTGGAGTTAACCGCGCCGGAACAGGGCCGTCAATACTTCACGCCGAGATTGGTCCGTACCCATGCGCCGAGCAGGTCCGCAAGCGCTTCCGTTCATTTCTTGAACGACAACCTCTTGACGTGAGCACGTAATAGCAGTTCACTCACGGGTCGTTCGACGGCACTTCCCCCACGCCCCTGCCGAGAAAGGCAGCAGCCCATGATTCGGACAAGCAGGACGGCGAGAGTCCTCGTCGCGACGGCGCTCGCGACCGCGGGACTGGCCGGGCTCTCCTCGGGCACCGCGCAGGCCGCCGGTGAGACCGTGAACATCGTGCTGACCACCACGGACGACTCCGGTGGCCGTCATGTCACCCGCGGCCTCCAGGCCCAGACGCCCATCGCCTTCGGCGCCGGGAACGGCGGTTCCGGGACGGACATCACCGTCGACGAGAACACCCGCTACCAGACCTTCACCGGTGGCGGAGCCTCGTTCACGGACACGGCAGCCTGGCTGATGAAGGGCAGCGGGGCACTGAGTCAGGCCACCCGCGACGCGACGATGAGGAAGCTCTTCTCGCCGACGGAGGGCATCGGACTGTCTTTCGTACGCAACCCGATGGGCGGATCGGACCTCGCGCGTTTCGGTTACACCTACGACGACATGCCTGCCGGGCAGACGGACCCGGATCTCTCCGAGTTCTCGATCGCACATGATCTGCAGGACGTCCTGCCGCTCACGAAACAGGCGGAGCAGCTCAACCCCGCCCTGACCACGGTCGCCTCCCCGTGGACGGCGCCGGCCTGGATGAAGGACAACGGACGGCTCGACGGCGGCTGGCTGAAGGCCGAGAACTACGGCGCCTACGCGAACTACTTCGTGAAGTACCTCCAGGCGTGGAAGGACCAGGGCGTCCCGGTCGACTACGTCACCGCGCAGAACGAACCCACCTGCTGCTCCGGCTACCCGTCGATGAGCTGGAACGGCTCGGGCCTCGCCTACTTCACCAAGGACGAGCTGCTGCCGAAACTCCGGTCGGCGGGCCTGGCCACCAAGGTGCTGGCGCACGACTGGAACTGGGACAGCTACGACGCCTACGCCGCCCCCACCGTCGACGACGCGGCCGTACGCAGCCACCCGAACTTCGGCGGGATCGCCTGGCACGGCTACGGCGGCGACATCGCGAAGCAGACGGCCGTCCACGATCTGTACCCGCAGCTGGACGCTTTCCAGACCGAGCACTCGGGCGGCACCTGGATCGCCGACCAGCAGCGCGAGGACATGCTGAACATCATCGACTACACCCGCAACTGGGCGAAGTCGGTGACCAAGTGGTCGCTGGCCGTCGACCAGAACCGGGGCCCCCACAACGGTGGTTGCGGCACCTGTGACGGGCTGATCACCGTGCACGACGGGGACAGCCGGCACGGCCAGGTCGACTACACGGTCGAGTACTACACGATGGGCCACCTGACGAAGTACGTCCGCCCCGGCGCCGCCCGCATCGCGTCGACGGGCAGCTCCGCCGTGCCCAACGTCGCCTGGCGCAACCCCGACGGCTCGAAGGCCCTCATCGCCTACAACGGGGCGGCCTCCGCCCAGCAGGTCACCGTCAACTGGGGCGGGCAGAAGTTCACCTACTCCCTGCCGGGCCGCACCTCGGCGACGTTCACCTGGTCGGGCACCCAGTCGGGCTCCTCCGGCAGCACCGGCGCCCTCGCCGGCGACAACGGCAAGTGCCTGGACGCCACGGGCAACAGCGGCTCCGACGGCACGCCCGTACAGATCTGGGAGTGTACCGGCGCGGCCAACCAGAGATGGACGGTCTCCGGCGACGGCTCGGTCAAGGTGCTCGGCGCCTGCCTGGACGTCACGTCGGGCTCGACGGCCGACGGAGCGAAGGTGCAGCTGTACACCTGCAACGGCTCGGGCGCACAACGCTGGACGTACGACCCTGCGACGGGGGACGTCGTCAACACGGCCGCGGACAAGTGCCTGGACGTGGCCGACCGGTCCACGGCCGACGGGGCCCGTGTGCAGATCTGGACCTGCACCGGGGCCGCCAACCAGAAGTGGCGACTGCGGTGACGGGCTGATCCTTCGGCGTGGTCGAGCGCCGGCTCGTGGCGCTCCGGGATGCCACGGCCGCCCACGCGTCCGGCAGGATCCGGACGCGTGGGCGGCCTGCCGTCCGCTAGTCGGTGGGCTCGACGCCGGCCCGCAGCAGGCCGTAGGTGTACGCGTCCTCCAGTGCCTGCCAGGACGCGGCGATGACGTTCTCGGCCACGCCGACCGTCGCCCAGTCACCCGATCCGTCGCCCGTGGTGATCAGTACCCGGGTGGTGGACTCGGTACCGGTACGGCCTTCCAGGATGCGGACCTTGTAGTCGACCAGCTCCAGCTTGGCGAGCTGCGGGTAGATCCGCTCCAGGCCGACGCGCAGGGCCCGGTCCAGGGCGTTGACCGGGCCGTTGCCCTCGGCGGTGGCGACGATCCGCTCACCCTTGGCCCAGAGCTTCACGGTCGCCTCGTTGGCGTGGGTGCCGTCGGGACGGTTCTCGACGATGGCCCGCCAGGACTCGACGCGGAAGTAGCGGCGGGGCCTGCCCTCGACCTCGGCGCGCAGGAGCAGTTCGAAGGAGGCGTCGGCCGCCTCGTAGGTGTAGCCCTTGAGTTCGCGCTCCTTGACCCGCTCGACCACCCGGCCGACGAGCGCGCGGTCGTCCCCCAGGTCGATGCCGAGCTCCTTGCCCTTGAGCTCGATGGAGGCGCGGCCGGCCATGTCGGACACCAGCATCCGCATGGTGTTGCCTACGCGCTCCGGGTCGATGTGCTGGTAGAGGTCCGGGTCGACCTTGATGGCGGAGGCGTGCAGTCCGGCCTTGTGGGCGAAGGCGGAGACACCGACGTACGGCTGGTGCGTGGAGGGCGTCAGATTGACGACCTCGGCGATGGCGTGGGAGATGCGGGTCATGTCGGCGAGCGCGCCCTCGTGCAGGACGGTCTTGCCGTACTTGAGTTCCAGCGCGGCGACGACCGGGAAGAGGTTCGCGTTGCCGACCCGCTCGCCGTAGCCGTTGGCGGTGCACTGCACATGGGTGGCGCCCGCGTCCACGGCGGCCAGGGTGTTGGCGACGGCGCAGCCCGTGTCGTCCTGGGCGTGGATGCCGATCCGGGCTCCGGTGTCGGCGAGGACGGTGGAGACGACGGCCTGGACCTGCGCGGGAAGCATCCCGCCGTTGGTGTCGCAGAGGATGACCACGTCGGCGCCGGCCTCGTGGGCGGCGCGTACGACCGCCTTTGCGTACTCCGCATTCGCGCGGTAGCCGTCGAAGAAGTGCTCGCAGTCGACGAAGACCCGGCGGCCCTGCTCCCGGAGGTGGGCGACGGTGTCGCGGACCATCTCCAGGTTCTCGTCCAGGGTGGTGCGCAGGGCCAGTTCGACGTGACGGTCGTGGGACTTGGCGACCAGCGTGATCACCGGGGCGCCGGAGTCCAGGAGTGCCTGGACCTGCGGGTCCTCGGCGGCCTTGCCGCCGGCCCTGCGGGTGGCGCCGAACGCGACGAGCTGGGCGTGCTCGAAGTCGATCTCCTGCTGGGCACGGGCGAAGAACTCGGTGTCACGGGGGTTGGCGCCGGGCCAGCCGCCCTCGATGAAACCCACGCCGAAGTCGTCCAGATGCCGGGCAATGGTCAGCTTGTCCGCGACCGTCAGGTTGATGCCTTCACGCTGCGCACCGTCGCGCAGGGTGGTGTCGAAGACATGGAAGGTGTCGTCGGGGGCTGTGGCCTTGGTGGTCATGCTGATCTGACTCCTGTCGGGTGAGCGGATCCGGACGAATCGGCTCCACTTGCCCCCATCATCTCGCGTGCCTCGCCCCGGCCGTGGTGTGGGCCGGAAAACGAAAAAACCCCTCGCGGGTGCGAGAGGTCTGCGCGCGGGTCTGGGGCACGATGTCCGTTCCGTACGTGGTGGTACGGGACGGTCACTGCGGACCGGCGCGCCTGCTGCCGATAATCATGGCGGACGAGGACACGCACGCAGTCTGGCACAACGGCGCCACCCGCACCGGCCTGTCTCAGGATCCGGGCGTGACGTCCGCCGCGGGCGTGCCCGGCCCCGGGGGGCGTGAGCGTCTCGTCCGCGTACGCGCGCAACTGGTCGAGGACCTGTTCCCCTCCCGTGCCGGGCATGCCGACGGTGACGTGCACGCTGAAGCCGTCCATCAGGGCCCTCAGCCGGGTCGCGGTACGGCCGGCCCCGACGGCCCGGAACTCCCCGCGGGCGATGCCGTCGGCCAGCAGCTCCGTGAGGTCGCGGTGCCAGGCGTCCTCGATGGCGGCCTGCCGGGCGCGGGCGTCGTCGTCGGCGCCCTGCGAGCGGTTCCAGACCTCCAGCCGGAGCGTCCAGCGCGGATCACGGTGGCCGTCGGGGACGTACAGCGCGATGCAGGCGTCGAGCCGTTCGCGTGCGGTGCCGGGCCCGTCGAGCAGGGCCCGGCGTTCGGTGCCGAGCCGCGCCTCGCTCCACTCCAGGGTCCGCAGCAGGAGCTCGTCCTTGGTCCGGAAGTAGTAGAGGAGGTGCCCGCTGCTCATTCCTACCTCGCGACCGAGCCCCGCCACGGTGAGCCCGTCGAGGCCGCGCTCGGCGACGGTGGCCATGACGGCGGCGAGCACGTCATCCCGGGGCGGGGCGATGTTGCGGCGGCGCGGGGTACGGGGCACGTTCTCAGATCCTGGGCTGTTGCTGCGCGATGCGGTGGATGCCTCCACCACCGGCAAAGATCGTACGGGCGTCGACGGGAGTGTCACCGTACGGCCGGGGAACAGGTCGCCGAACACGGCTGCCGCCTCCTCGGGTCGTCGAAGGCGTGGAGGATCACCCCGCCGTCGCAGAGGCGGTGGTTGACGTTCTCGAGCGGCGCCCGGAACAAGGTCCGGAGTCCGGGGACGCCGAAGGCCGCGCCCCCTGCGGCAGGTTCCAGGGGGCGCGGCCGTCGTGGCGGGACCGGTCGGCGGCTCGGACCGGACCGGGGGCTAGCCGAGCTCGTGCATCCAGCCGTGGGTGTCCTCGGCGATACCGCGCTGGATGTCCAGCAGGCGCTCACGCAGCTTGAGGGTGACCTCGCCGGGGGCGCCGTCGCCCTGGGTCCACTCGCCGTCCGCGGACTTCACGGTGCCGACGGGCGTGATGACGGCGGCGGTGCCGCAGGCGAAGACCTCGGTGAGGGTGCCGTTCCCGGTGTCGGTGCGCCACTGGTCGATGGAGACGCGGCCCTCCTCCGAGGTGTAACCGAGGTCGCGGGCGACGGTGAGGAGGGAGTCACGGGTGACGCCGGCGAGCAGGGAGCCGGTGAGGGAGGGCGTGACGATGCGCTTGCTGCCGTCCTCCTGCCCGTACACGAAGTACAGGTTCATGCCGCCCAGCTCCTCGACCCACTTGTGCTCGACGGCGTCGAGGTAGGCGACCTGGTCGCAGCCCTGCTCGGCGGCCTCGGCCTGGGCGAGGAGGGAGGCGGCGTAGTTGCCGCCGGTCTTGGCGTCGCCCATGCCGCCGGGAACGGCGCGGACCCGGTCCTGGGAGAGCCAGATGGAGACCGGCTTCACCCCACCGGGGAAGTAGGCGCCGGCAGGGGAGGCGATGACGAGGAAGAGGTACTCGTTGGCCGGGCGGACACCGAGACCCACCTCGGTGGCGATCATGAACGGGCGCAGGTAGAGGGACTCCTCGCCACCGTGCGCCGGGACCCAGGCCTGGTCCTGCTGGACCAGGACGTCGCACGCCTCGATGAACGTCTCGACGGGCAGCTCCGGCATCGCGAGCCGGGCGGCGGACCGCTGGAAGCGGGCGGCGTTGGCCTCGGGGCGGAAGGTGGCCACCGTGCCGTCGGGCTGCCGGTACGCCTTGAGCCCTTCGAAGATCTCCTGCGCGTAGTGCAGCGTCATGTTCGCGGGGTCCATGGACAGCGGCCCGTACGGCACGAGCTGGGCGTCGTGCCAGCCGCGGCCCTCGGTCCAGCGGATCGTCACCATGTGGTCGGTGAAGTGGCGGCCGAAGCCGGGGCTGGCCAGGATCGCCTCGCGCTCCGCGTCGGACAGCGGGTTGGAGGAGGGCTTGAGCTCGATCGTGGGCGTCGTCATGAGTGCGTGTCCTTCACCGGTCTTGTGTGTGATGGACCGCGCTCACGCCCGCTCCCGCCCGGTCTTCACCGGACAGGTTGTAGGACGTCCGAGCTCTGCCGCGAGCCGCGGTCCCGCGTTCGATTATCTCCCGGGGGCGGCCCTGCACGAAATGACGCGTTTGCGGCGACGTTCACGATGACGCTGTCGCGACGCGGGAACGCGGTCCTGAGGTCGATGGTGGCACCCGGGGACCGCATGGAGAAGCCGCCGGGTGCGGTTGCGACCCGGCGGCTTCGAAGTGGAGACGTCGGGTCAGCTCGCTACGCGTACCGCGAGCGCGTCGCCGATCTCGTCGGTGGTGCGCGCCTGCTTGCCGTCACGCTCCGCGAGGTCGGCGGAGACGGCCTCCTCGATGCGCGCGGCCTCGGCCTCGTAGCCGAGGTGGCGCAGCAGGAGGGCGACGGAGAGGATCGTGGCGGTCGGGTCCGCCTTGCCCTGGCCCGCGATGTCGGGCGCGGTGCCGTGCACCGGCTCGAACATGGACGGGAAGGCACCCGTCGGGTTGATGTTGCCGGACGCGGCCAGGCCGATGCCGCCGGTCACGGCAGCGGCGAGGTCGGTGAGGATGTCACCGAAGAGGTTGTCGGTGACGATGACGTCGAAGCGCTCCGGCTGCGTGACGAAGAAGATCGTCGCGGCGTCGACGTGCAGGTAGTCGGTGCTGACCTCGGGGTACTCGGCCGCGACCTTGTCGAAGGTGTTCTTCCACAGGTGGCCCGCGTACACGAGGACGTTGTTCTTGTGGACCAGCGTCAGCTTCTTGCGCGGGCGGGCGGCGGCACGCGCGAAGGCGTCACGCACGACACGCTCGACGCCGTAGGCGGTGTTGACGCTGACCTCGGTGGCGACCTCGTGCTCGGTACCCGTGCGCAGGGAACCGCCGTTGCCCGTGTACGGGCCCTCGGTGCCCTCACGGACGACGACGAAGTCGATCTCGGGACGCCCGGCCAGCGGTGTCGCGGTGTTCGGGAAGAGCTTCGACGGCCGCAGGTTGATGAAGTGGTCGAAGGCGAAGCGCAGCTTCAGCAGAAGTCCCCGCTCCAGCACACCCGACGGCACGGACGGGTCACCGATGGCGCCGAGCAGGATGGCGTCGTGCCCCTTGAGGGCTTCGAGCTCCGCGTCGGGAAGGGTCTCACCGGTGCGGTGCCATCGCTGGGCTCCGAGGTCGTACTCCTTGGTCTCCAGCTTCACATCCTGCGGGAGAACAGCGTTGAGAACCTTGAGGCCCTGGGTGACGACCTCCTGGCCGATACCGTCGCCGGGGATCACTGCGAGATCGATGCTGCGAGACATAACGGGAACCCTAACCTTCCGTCCCACCCCATGACACTCGACGTCCACGATCCGGACGGGGTGACCCCTGCACGGAACGGCCGCCATGAGGCGGGACCGCGCCCTCAGTGTCCGGTCGAGCCGCCGTTGTCCCGGCGGTCGAGAGCCCGCTGCAGGGCTGCGGCGGCGTTCGTGCGCTCCGACTCGGTGGAGCGGGGGGTGCGGCGGACGCGGCGGACAGTGGTCTCGGCCATGGGGGGTCAACTCCTTGAGATCGCGTGGATTTCGGGATCAGGACTTCGCGCGATGGATGTCGAGATCGGAATTCGAAGCGCTCGAAGGGGCGGGGAGCGGATGCCGCAGGGATTGCCTGCATCGGGCACACTCACGCACGCCGGTCGCTGGATCAGCGATTCGTTCGGCTCCTACAAAGCTAGGGCAGCCCGGTCCATCTGTCTCCACAGATACTCGGACTTCCTACTATCTGAGACGGCGGCGCCGGGGACCCACCGCCCGCGCGGGGGATTCGCCGCGACCGGCGGGACGCCGCACCCCCGCACGGACGGGCCGGGCGTCAGCCCACGGATGTCACCGACGGACCGCCCGAAAGATAGCGGGTGAGCATGGCGACGAGTTCGTCCTCGAACCGCGCGATGTCGATCTGACCGGGTCCCGCCATCACCCTGTGCACGACCGTCTCCACCGTGGAAGTGACGAGGCGGGCGGCGATGTCCACGTCCGTGACCCGCACGTCCGGATGGTTCCGGAGCAGCCTGCCGGCGTAGGCGATGTGCCGTCGCTCGCTCTGGGCGATCTTCTCCAGCAACTCCGGAGCACGGGGCCCCTGCTCCATCATCACGCGGAGCAGCTGCGGGTCCTCGCGGTGGTTCTCGATCACGTTTCGGACGAAGAATCGCATGATGCCCTCGATGGACTCGGGCAGCGGTTCGTCCTGGTCCGGCGGGGCGGCGATCATCCCCGCGTCGAGATGCCGGGTCAACAGCTCGACCAGAATCGCATCTTTGTTCGGGTAGTACTGGTACAGCGACCCGATCGACACCCGGGCCCGCTCCGCGATCCGGTTGGTGGTCCCCGCCGCGTACCCGTACTCGGCGAAAACGCGAGCAGCCGCGTCGAGGATGCGCTGCCGGGTCAGGGCCGCCCGGGCCTGACGGGGCTGTTTACGTGGCTGAAGTCCGCGGTGGCCGGACGCCATGACACCTCCTGCGGGGGCCGTGGAAGGCGAGTAGCGCACGACCTGACTAATTGCTCACAATACTGCCATGAACTGCGGCGATGCGGATTCGAGTGTCCGCAGCCGCATGCCCACGCCGGTTTGAGGAAGGTGCTATGACGCATGCCCCCACGCGCCCTCGACGGGTCTCGCCCGAGGAGGTGTCGGCACGGCTCGGGCAGCCCGAAGCCATGGTCCGGGCGAAGGTGAAGGACCGGATCGACGACTACTTCCGCCACTTCATAGCCCACTCGCCGTTCCTGACGATGGCCACGGCGGACGCGGCCGGACGCGCCGACTGCTCGCCCCGTGGCGACTACCCGGGCTTCGTGAAGGTCCTCGACGACCGCACCCTCGCCCTCCCCGACCGCCCCGGCAACAAGATCGCGGACTCCTTCCGGAACCTCGCCGAGAACGACGGCGTCGGGCTGTGTCTCCTGGTCCCCGGTGTGCGGGAGGTCCTGCGGGTCAACGGCAGCGGCTACGTCACCGACGAACCCGATGTGCTGGCGCGGATGCGCACC
Organism: Streptomyces sp. Alt3; assembly: GCF_030719215.1. NCBI lineage: Bacteria > Bacillati > Actinomycetota > Actinomycetes > Kitasatosporales > Streptomycetaceae > Streptomyces > Streptomyces glycanivorans. Next base: position 2,504,919 of record NZ_CP120983.1, read on the forward strand.
GAGGCCAGGCAGCCGGAACTGGCGATCGTCGTCGAGGTGTCCGAGGCGTATTTCCACTGCGGACGGGCGCTGATCCGCTCCCGGCTGTGGGACCCCGCCAGTCAGGCGCTCGCCGAGGGGATGCCGTCGCTCGGCGAGATCGCGGCCGCGCAGTTCGGTGTCGACGTGGAACCGGGGCTGCTCGAGCAGGCCCTGGAGGACGGCTACCGCAAGCTCTACTGACCAGGCCACGGGCCGACAGAGGAATCACCCATGCAACAGACCGTCGTCGAGCACATCGACCGGGTCGCCGAGGACGTCGTCGCCCTCACCCTGCGCGGCACCGCCGGGGAACTGGCGCCCTGGAGCCCCGGCGCCCACGTCGACCTGTCCCTGCCCAACTGGCTCACCCGGCAGTACTCGTTGTGCGGAGACGCCGCCGACCGGGGCGCCTACCGCGTCGCGGTCCGGTACGACCCGCTCAGCCGGGGCGGCTCGGAATACGTCCACCGGTTCCTGCGCCCGGGCCGCCTTCTCGGTGTCTCCCTGCCCCGCAACCACTTCCCCCTCGCCCCCGCACCGCGGTACCTGTTCCTCGCCGGCGGTATCGGGATCACGCCGCTGCTGCCGATGCTCCGTGCGGTGGCAGCCGCCGGACTCCCCGCAAACCTGCTCTACGTGGGGCCGTCGGCGGACAGCATGCCCTTCGCCGACGAACTGCTCCGCTCGTACGGGGACCGGGTGCGGATCGTGGAGACCGTACGCCAGGGCAGGCCGGACCTGGACGCCGTCGCGGCCGGGCTGGAGGCCGGCACGCTGGTCTACTGCTGCGGTCCCGCGGCCATGCTGGCGTCGGCCGAGGCGGCGTTCCCCGCCGAGCGGCTGCACGCCGAACGGTTCCAGCCGGCGGCCCGGTCCTTCGGTCCCGGAACGGCCTTCGAGGCGGTCTGCGCCCGGTCCGGGGACACCGTCGCCGTGCCGGCCGGCGAGTCACTGCTGGACGCCCTGGCCCACGCCGGGCACCCCGTCCCCTCCGGGTGCCGCGAAGGTGTCTGCGGCAGCTGTGAAGTCACCGTCCTGGACGGCTCACCCGAGCACCGGGACGACATCGGCGCCCCCGAGCGCCGGATGTACGCCTGTGTGTCCCGGGCACTGTCCCCCCGGCTCGTCCTCGATCTCTGAAAGGCACCGCCACAGCATGCTGCCCAAGGTGCAGTCCCCCGAGTCCCGGCGCATGATCACGCTGGAGGTACGCCGGACCGCGAGAACAACCCCCAACTTCATCACCGTCACCCTCGGCGGCCCCGGGATGGAGCATCTGCTGCCGACCGGATTCGATCAGGCCGTGCGCCTGTTCTTCCCTCGCGCGGGACAGACCGGCCTCACGATGCCCACCCTCTCCAGCGAGGCGTGGATGGCCCAGGTTCTGCTCCTGCCGAAATCACGCAGACCCCGGGTGCGGAACTACACCGTCCGACGGGTCCGTCCCGAACTCGCGGAACTCGACATCGAGTTCGCCCTGCACGGCGACACCCCGGCCTGCTCCTGGGCCCTGGGAGCCCGCCCCGGCGACCCGGCGGGCATATTCGACATGGGCCTGACCTACCTCCCGCCGGCCGGCACGGAAGGGCAGTTGCTCGTCGCGGACGAGAGCGCCGTACCCGCGGTCCTCGCCATCCTCGAGAGCGTGCCCGCCTCCCTGGAGGCGGAGGTCTTCCTGGAGGTTCCGGAGACGGCGGACATCCGCGAGGACGTCCGGGCGCCCGAGGGCGTCCGTGTGCACTGGCTGGCCCGGAACGGCTCCGACGGTCCCCCCGGCCGGCTCGCGCTCGCCGCGGTCAGGGCGGCGGCCCTGCCGCCCGGCCGCTCCTACACCTGGGCCGCGGGAGAGTCCGGCCTGGTCACCGGGGTGCGCCGGCATCTCGTACGCGACCGGGGCGTGCCGAGGTCGGACATCGCGTTCCACGGCTACTGGCGGCACGGCCGCTCCAGCCCCGGCTGAGGCGTCTCAGAGGTCCACGGTGAGCTGCGCCTCGATGTGGGCGCGCAGCACACCGGCCATGTCCGTGGTGCAGTCACTGAGCAGCCACTGCACCTGGAGCCCGTCCATCAGGGCGATCAGCTGCCGGCCCGCGGCGCCGGGCGCCACATCGGCCCGCAGCGCGCCCTCCAGGCGCGCCTGTTCGTATGCGAGCCGGGCGCCCGCCACCGAGTTCTCGTAGCGGCGTACGAAGTACTTGTGTGCCGGGTGGTCGGCGGCCGTCGCCTCGGCGGAGACCACCGAGAACAACTCGACGATCCCGCGCCGTGCGGAGTTCAGCGCGGCCAGTTCGGCGAACCGGCGCAGCCGGCCGACGCCGGTGGTGCCGCCGAGCGACAGCCACTCGCCGTCCACGTCGTCGCGGCGTTCGAGCACCGCCAGCAGCAGCGCCTCCTTGGTCGGGAAGTGATGCAGCAGGCCGGTGTGCGAGATGCCGCACCGGGTCGCGATCACCCGCAGCGACGCGCCTCTGTATCCGGCCTCACCGAACAGGGCCATGGCCTGGTCGAGGATCTCCCGCCGCTTCGCACGGCCCTTCGCGTAACCACGCGGCGCTTCCGCGGTCACTCGCCACTCTCCCGGTCCGCCGGCGTGGATGCGGCCTGGCACTTCGGTGCGTCTGTTCGCCGTTCGGCTCCCCGGAGGATCCGCCCCCGGAGGGTCCACCCCCGGCAATTCCGGATTCCCGAAGATACTTACCAGGTGGTCGGTATTGACTCTATGGTGAAGGCGAACCGTGTCGCGAAAGGACCCCCCGTGTCCCCCTCCCTGCCCTACCTCGACCCCGCACTCCCCGTCGCCGAGCGGGTCGGCGACCTCCTCGGCCGCATGACCCTGGCCGAGAAGACCGGTCAGATGCTCCAGCTGAACGCCAAGGACGGGGTGCGCCAGGCCATCGAGGACCTGCACGCGGGTTCGATCCTCCACGCCTCCCCCGAGCGGGTACTCGAAGCGGCGGCGCTGACGGAGCGGACCCGGCTGGGCATCCCGCTGCTGGTCGCGGAGGACTGCATCCACGGCCACTCCTTCTGGGAGGGGGCCACGATCTACCCCACCCAGCTCGGCCTGGCCGCGACCTGGGACCCGGAGCTCGTGGAGCGCGTCGCCAGGGCCACCGCCGTCGAGGTCGCCGCGACCGGAGTCCACTGGACGTTCTCGCCGGTGCTCTGCATCACCCGGGACCTGCGCTGGGGCCGGGTCAGCGAGACGTTCGGCGAGGATCCCTTCCTGATCGGCGAACTGGCCTCGGCGATGGTCCGCGGCTACCAGGGCGACGGCCTGGGAGACCCGACGGCGGTGCTGGCGTGCGCCAAGCACTTCGCCGGCTACTCCGAGACGCAGGGCGGCCGGGACGCCAGCGAGGCCGACATCTCGCGGCGCAAGCTGCGCTCCTGGTTCCTGCCGCCGTTCGAGCGGGTCGCCCGCGAGGGCTGCCGCACGTTCATGCTCGGCTACCAGTCGATGGACGGGGTGCCCGTCACCGTCAACGACTGGCTGCTCAACGAGGTGCTGCGCGGCGAGTGGGGCTACACGGGCACGCTGGTCACCGACTGGGACAACGTCGGCCGCATGGTGTGGGAGCAGCGGATCTACGCCGACGACACCCAGGCCGCCGCGGCGGCGGTCCGGGCGGGCAACGACATGGTGATGACGACCCCCCAGTTCTTCGAGGGCGCGCAGAACGCCGTCGCCGAGGGCACGCTGGACGAGGCGGAGATCGACGCGGCGGTTCGGCGGGTCCTGACCCTCAAGTTCGAGCTCGGTCTGTTCGAGAACCCCCGCCATCCCGACACCGACCGGCAGGCGGCGGTCATCGGCAGCGCGGAGCACGCCGTGCTGAATCTGGAGGCCGCCCGACGCTCCCTGGTCCTGCTGGCCAACGACGGCACGCTTCCGCTGGCCGGCGGCTTCGTGGCGGGCCGGGACGGACGCGCGGTCGCCGGGGCGGGGACGGCCCCGCGCACGGTCGCCGTCGTCGGGCCCAACGCCGACGACGCGCAGACCCAGCTGGGTGACTGGGCGGGCTCCTCCGGCCAGGCCGACTGGCTGCCGGACGGGCACCCCCGCGCCATGATCCGTACCGTGCTCGACGGCTTCCGCGAGCACGTCCCGGACGGGTGGGACGTCACCTACGCCCGTGGGGCCGAGATCCTCTCCGTGGGACCCGACCCGGAGGGGGCGTTCTTCCCGGACGGGCAGCCCCGGCCGGACGTCGTCGTCCCCGCGGAGCCGTCCGGAACCCTGATCGCCGAGGCCGTCGCCGCGGCCGGGGCCGCCGACTACGTCGTCGCCGTGGTGGGCGACCGTATCGAGCTGGTGGGCGAGGGACGTTCCACCGCCACCCTGGAACTCGTCGGCGACCAGATCGCGCTGCTCGACGCGCTCGCCGCGACCGGCAAGCCGCTGGTCGTCGTGGTCATCAGCTCCAAGCCCCTGGTACTCCCGCCGGCCGCCCTCGGCGCGGCGGCGGTCGTACACGCCTTCAACCCGGGCATGCAGGGAGGCCGGGCGGTGGCCGAGGTCCTGCTGGGCCTCGTGGAGCCGTCGGGCCGGCTACCCGTCTCCTTCGCCCGGCACGCGGGTCAGCAGCCGACGTACTACAACCAGATCCGCGGTCAGCACGGCTCCCGGTACGCCGACCTCACCCAGCGTCCGGCCTTCGTGTTCGGCGAGGGCCTGAGCTACACGACCGTCGCCTACTCCGGTCTCGAGGTGCTCACGGCGGACGTCGGGGAGAGCGACACGCTGCGGGCTCGCGTCACCGTCCGCAACACGGGCGACCGGCCGGCCCTGGAGACCGTGCAGGTGTACGTCAGCGACACCGTGACGTCCGTGACCTGGGCCGAGAAGGAGCTCAAGACCTACCGCCAGGTGAGGCTCGCCCCGGGCGAGGAGCGTGAGGTGCTGCTGGAACTGCCCGTCGCCGAGTGCACCCTCGTGGACGCGGCGGGCCGCCGGGTCGTCGAGCCCGGCGCCTTCGAGCTGCTCGTCGGCCCGTCCTCGGACGACGGCACCCTGCTGCGGGCGGGTTTCACCGTGAAGGGCTGAGGGCGGCCGCGCGCCGGGACATGGAAACCGCCTCCCGGCCGGCGGGGGGAGCCGGTCGGGAGGCGGAGCGCGGGGCGGGGCGCCCGGTGAGGGCGCCCCGGGGGCGTCAGCCCTGGTGCGGGTAGGTGTACTCGGTCGGCGGGACCAGCGTCTCCTTGATGGCGCGGGTCAGGGTCCAGCGCTGAAGGTTCTGCGGGGCGCCCGCCTTGTCGTTGGTGCCGGAGCCACGGCCGCCACCGAAGGGCTGCTGGCCGACGACGGCACCGGTCGACTTGTCGTTGATGTAGAAGTTGCCGGCGGCGTAGCGCAGCTTGTCCATCGTGTACGCGGCGGCCGCACGGTCGTTGGAGATGACGGCGCCGGTCAGCGCGTAGTCGGAGACCGACTCCATCTGCTCCAGCATGGCGTCGTACTTCTCGTCCTCGTAGACGTGGACGGCCAGGATCGGGCCGAAGTACTCGGTGGTGAAGACCTCGTTGGCCGGGTCGTCGCACACGATGACGGTCGGGCGGACGAAGTAGCCGACGGAGTCGTCGTACGTACCGCCGGCGACGATCGTGCAGGTCGGGTCGGCGGCGGCGCGGTCGATCGCGGCCTTGTTCTTCGCGAAGGAACGCGCGTCGATGACGGCGCCCATGAAGTGCGACAGGTCGGTGACGTCACCCATGGTGATGCCGTCGACCTCGGCCGCGAACTCCTCCTTGAAACCGGAGTTCCAGATGGAGGCGGGAACGTAGGCGCGGGAGGACGCGGAGCACTTCTGGCCCTGGTACTCGAAGGAGCCACGGGTCAGCGCGGTCTTCAGGACGGCGCGGTCGGCGCTCGGGTGCGCGACGACGAAGTCCTTGCCGCCGGTCTCGCCGACGAGCCGCGGGTAGGTGCGGTAGTTGGCGATGTTGTTGCCGACCGTCTTCCACAGGTGCTGGAAGGTGGGGGTCGAGCCGGTGAAGTGGACACCGGCCAGGTCGCGGTGGTTCAGCGCGACCTCGGAGACGGCGATGCCGTCACCGGTGACCAGGTTGATGACGCCCTTGGGCAGCCCGGCCTCCTCCAGGAGCTGCATCAGCAGCACGGCGGCGTGGGTCTGCGTCGGGGACGGCTTCCACACCACGACGTTGCCCATGAGGGCGGGCGCGGTGGGCAGGTTGGCCGCGATGGCGGAGAAGTTGAACGGCGTGATCGCGTAGACGAAGCCCTCGAGCGGGCGGTGGTCCATGCGGTTCCAGACGCCCGGGGAGTTCGCCGGGGGCTGCTCGGCGAGGATCTGGCGCGCGTAGTGCACGTTGAAGCGCCAGAAGTCGACGAGCTCGCAGGGACAGTCGATCTCGGCCTGCTGCGCGGTCTTGCCCTGGCCGAGCATCGTGGAGGCGGCCAGCGTCTCGCGCCAGGGGCCGGAGAGCAGCTCGGCGGCGCGCAGGATGATGGCCGCGCGGTCGTCGAAGGACATGGCGCGCCAGGCCGGAGCGGCGGCGAGGGCCGCGTCCACGGCGTCCTGGGCGTCCTGCTCGGTGGCACCGGCGAAGGTGCCGATGACGGCCTTGTGGTTGTGCGGCTGCACGACGTCGACACGCTCGCCGCCGCCCATGCGCTTCTCGCCGCCGATGGTCATCGGCAGGTCGATCGGGTTCTCGCCGAGCTCCTTGAGCTTCGCCTCCAGACGGGCGCGCTCCGCGGTGCCGGGGGCGTAGGAGTGGACCGGCTCGTTGACCGGCGCGGGGACCTGGGTGACAGCGTCCATGAGTGCCTTGTCTCCTTGGTTGAGGTGGGTGGTCGGCCGGGCGGGTCAGCCCTGGTTCAGCCTGGTAGGGCGCTGCGGTTCCGGACCGTCGGTTCAGCCCTTGGTGAGGACGGAGCGGCCGAAGAACAGCAGGTTGGCCGGCTTCTCCGCGAGGCGGCGCATGAAGTAGCCGTACCAGTCGGTGCCGTACGCCGTGTAGACGCGCATCCGGTGGCCCTCGGCCGCGAGCCGGACGTGCTCCTCGCTGCGGATGCCGTACAGCATCTGGAACTCGTACTCGTCCAGTTTGCGCCCGGCCTGGCGTGCGAGCTCCTGGCCGATGGCGATGAGACGGGGATCGTGCGAGCCGATCATCGGGTAGCCCTCGCCCTGCATCAGCGTCTTCAGGATGCGGACGTACGCCTTGTCGATCTCCGGCTTGCTCTGGTACGCGACGGAGGCGGGCTCCTTGTAGGCGCCCTTCACCAGGCGGACCCGGCTGCCCGCGGCGGCGAGGCGGCGGGCGTCGGCCTCGGTGCGGAACAGGTAGGACTGGATCACGCAGCCGGTCTGCGGGAAGTCCTTCCGCAGTTCCTCGTGGATCGCGAACATCGAGTCGAGGGTGGTGTGGTCCTCGGCGTCCAGCGTGACCGTGGTGCCGATCGCCGCGGCGGCCTCGACGACGGGGCGGACATTGGCGAGGGCCAGGTAGTGGCCGCCCGGGAATTCGGGGGCGGAGCCGGAGGGTCCTCCGTCGAGGGCGGTGGTGGGTGACGGGAGGGACTGTCCGAACATCGACAGCTTGACGGACATCTCGGCCCGGGCGCCGAGCCCGAGCTCCTTCAGACGGCCGATCAGCTCCAGGTAGGCGTCGCGCGCGGCGGCGGCCTGCTCCGGGGTGGTGATGTCCTCGCCGACGACGTCCAGGGTGACCTCGAGGCCCTTGTCCGCGGCATCCCGGACGACCGGGACGACCTGGTCGACGCTCTCACCGGCGATGAACCGGTCGACGACCTGCTTGGTGCCCGGCGCTGCCGAGATGAAACGACGCATCTTGTCGCTGCGTGACGCGGCGAGAATCACGGGACCCAGCACTGGGCACCTCCACGGAGTACGAACGAGGCCGTACCGGTACGGATGTGAACGGACCGGGACGGCACGGAGAACCACTGTGAAATCTAGGTACCCCCGGCATCGCGTGCCATCGACAGCTGTCACGCATCCGTGCACTGGATCTCAGACATATGTCTGAAGGGGTGCGAGAATGGCCGGGTGAAGGGCGATTACCAGGAGCTGGTCGACGAGATCTCCGCGCTGCTCAGCGCCCCCGCGACCCTGGAGAACCGAGATTTCGGCCTGGTCGCCTTCGGGGCCCACGACAGCGACGACGACACGGCGATGGACCCCGTCCGTACGCGCTCGATCCTCACCCGGCGCTCCACCCCCGCGGTCCGCGCCTGGTTCGAGGGCTTCGGCATCACCCGGGCGACGGGCCCGGTCCGCATCCCCGCCGCACCGGAGGCCGGGGTCTTCCGGGACCGCATCTGCCTCCCGGTACGCCATCGGGGTGTCGTCCTCGGCTACGTGTGGCTGCTGGACGCCGACCCGGGGCCGACCGACGGACAGCTGGCGGCGGCGATGGACGTCGCTGCCCGGATCGGCGCCTTGCTCGCCGACGAGGAGCGGGCCGGCACGGACCTCTCGCGGGAGTTCGGCGCGGTGCTCGTCGCGGTGGGCGGCTGGCAGCGCGACATGGCGGTGTCCGCGCTGCGCGAGGCGCTCGGCGCCGACGCGGACGGGCTGCACACCGTGGTCTGCGTCGCCCCGTGGGAGGGGGAGGCCCCCTCCGCGCGCACGGTGCCCTCGGCGGCGGCCCTCGCCGCGGTTGCCGGACCCGGCCCGCGGGCCCTGGCCGTCCTGGTCCGGCTGCGCTCCCCCGAGACGCTCGACCCGGCGACGACAGCCGCGGAACGGCTGCGTACGGTGGCCGGGCCCGCCGCGACCGCCGGCCTCGCCGCGGCCCGCCGGGGTCTGGCGGAGCTGGCCGACGCCTGGCACGAGGCGCTGTCCTCCGCCCGCGCGGCCTCGGCGGAATCCCGCTTCGGCCCGGTCACCGACTGGTCGGCCATCGGCCCCTACCGGCTCCTCGCAGCGCTGCCCCGCACCCCGGGCACCGCGCCCGACCAGGCCGTCCGCACCCTGCTGGCCCCGGCCCACGCGGAACTCGCCCGTACCGTCGAGGTGTTCCTCGACCGTGCGGGCCAGGCGAGCCGCACGGCCTCCGCACTGGGCATCCACCGCCAGACGCTCTACTACCGCCTCGCCCGGGTCCAGCAGCTGACCGGCCTCGACCTCAACGACGGCGAGGACCGGCTGCTGCTGCACATGGCGCTGAAGGCCGCACGGCTGTGAGTGGCCGGAGGTCTCGCGACGTGAGCCCGCCCGCATGATCATCGGCACTGGACGAAGATCGCCGGCGCACGGGCGACGACAGCCACTGCCGCCGCCCGGCCGGTGCTGACCCGCTCTCCGCCGTGCACGGCAGGTGGGGTCAGAGGATGACCACGATCTTTCCCCGCACGTGTCCGCGCTCGGAGTGGGCGTGCGCCTGCGCGATCTCCCGTAGGGAGTAGGTCTGTTCGATGCGCGGCACGTAGCGTCCCTGCTCGCCGAGAGCGCCCGCTTCGGCAAGGAGCGTGGAATCGTTGACCGCGTTGACCACCCGGACGCCCAGGCGCTGTGCGTTCACATGGTCGGCGACCGTCACCACGCGGTCCGGGCCGCCGGCGATCTCGACGAGATCGGCCAGGGAGCCTGAGGCGGCGGCGTCGAGGACGAGGTCGACCCCGTCCGGGGCCAGGCCGGCGAGACGTTCCGCCAGGCCCGCACCGTAGGCGACGGGAAGGGCGCCCAGGGACGTGAGATACGCGTGGTTCCGCTCACTGGCCGTACCGATCACGGTGGCCCCCAGAGCGCGGGCGATCTCGACCGCCGCGCCGCCGACCCCTCCGGCAGCCCCCTCGATCAGCAGGGTTCGGCCCTCCAGCCGACCGAGCGCCTTGAGTCCGCCCAGCGCCGTCACGGATGCCAGACCGGCCGCGGCGGCCTCCGCGTCGCTCCAGTTGGCGGGGGCGGGAGCCCAGGCCGAGAGCACCGCCAGTTCGGCCGTCGCGCCCGTCACCCCACCCAGACCGAAGACGCGGTCCCCGATGTCCACCGAGGTGACCCCCTCGCCGATCGTGTCCACCAGACCTGCGACGTCGCGTCCCGGGATCGCCGGCAGATCGACCGGGAGGAAGTCGCGCACGGATCCGTTACGCACCTTCCAGTCGACGGGATTGACCCCGGCCGCCGCGACACGGACGCGGATCTCTCCGGGCCCCGGCAGCGGGTCCGGGGCCTGCTCGACGACCAGGGTGTCCGTACCGCCGTACTCGTGGTAGCGGGCTGCGCGCATGATGACCTGCCTTGCTTGTCCGGACCGCTCGGTATGACTTGACGTCCACTACGCTAAAACCTGACGTCGGCGTCAGGTGCAAGCCGAGGCGTCAGCCGGGAGAGAGGAATACGCGTGCGGATCGGAGAGGTGGCCCGCCAGGCCGGGGTGAGCGTGAGAGCTCTGCGCTACTACGAGGAGCAGGACCTGCTGCGGTCCGAACGCAGCTCCGGCGGGCAGCGCCAGTATCCGGACTCCGCTGTCGACCGGGTGCAGCTCATCCAGCAGCTGTTCGCCGCCGGGCTGCCGAGCAGATCGGTGCGGGAGGTGCTGCGCAGCGTGTACTCCGGCACGGTGGCGCCGGACCTGCTGGATCAGCTGGAGAGCGAGCGCGCGCGGATCAGCGGACGGATCACCGCCCTCCTCGCCGCGCGTGAACGGCTCGACGGAGTGATCGCCACCACGCGCAACCCGCCACCCGAGTGCGCCCACGGCCGGACGTCGGACGGCCCGGCTCGCGGCGCCGCACCGAGCAGCCGCCCGTCCGCACTCGGAGCGACGGGCAGGTGAGAGCCGCCCGTGCACTCCGCTCATGAGCGGCTGCCGAAGGCGATGCCCAGGGGGCACGGAAAGCCGGATCGCGGCAGAAGCCACTGCTGACGACATCGCTGTCCCGGACTCCCCGCAGTCGCGCCCCTGGGCCCCGCGAACGCGAAACGGCCGCGCCCGGCCGACGGATCAGGGTCCGTCGGCCGGGCGCGGCCGTTGTGACGCGGTGGGTCAGTCGGTGAGGTTCACCGAACGGGCCGAGGCAGCGCCGATCTCGTCGGCGATCTCGGTGAGCACCGACTGCGGGATGGTGTCGTCGACGGTGAGGACGACCAGCGCCTCGCCGCCCGCGTCCTGCCGCGAGACCTGCATGCCCGCGATGTTCAGACCGGCCTCGCCGAGGATCTTGCCGACGGCGCCGACGACGCCGGGACGGTCCTCGTAGCGCAGGACGACCATGTGGTCGGCGAGCGCCAGGTCGACGTCGTGCTCGCCGATCGCGACGATCTTCTGGAGGTGCTTGGGGCCGGCCAGCGTGCCGGAGACCGCGACCTCCTCGCCGCTCGACAGCGTGCCGCGGACGGTCACCACGTTGCGGTGGTCCGGCGACTCGGAGCTGGTCGTGAGGCGGACCTCGACACCGCGCTCCTGCGCGAACAGCGGGGCGTTGACGTAGGACACCGTCTCGTCGACGACGTCCTCGAAGACGCCCTTGAGCGCGGAGAGTTCGAGCACCTTCACGTCGTGCTGCGTGATCTCGCCGTAGACCTCGACGTCGAGACGGGCAGCGACCTCGCCCGCGAGCGCGGTGAAGATCCGGCCGAGCTTCTCGGCGAGCGGCAGTCCGGGACGCACGTCCTCGGCGATGACGCCGCCCTGGACGTTGACCGCGTCGGGCACGAGCTCACCGGCGAGGGCGAGACGGACGGACCTGGCGACGGCGATGCCCGCCTTCTCCTGCGCCTCGTCGGTCGAGGCACCGAGGTGCGGGGTGCAGACGACCTGGTCGAACTGGAACAGCGGGGAGTCCGTGCAGGGCTCCTTGGTGTACACGTCCAGGCCCGCGCCGGCGACCCTGCCCTCCTTGAGGGCGGAGGCGAGCGCCTCCTCGTCGACGATGCCGCCGCGCGCGGCGTTGACGATGCGCACCGAGGGCTTCACCTTGTGCAGCGCCTCGTCGCCGATCAGGCCGAGCGTCTCCGGGGTCTTGGGCAGGTGCACGGTGATGAAGTCGGAGACCTCGAGCAGCTCGTCCAGCGTGAGGAGCTTGACGCCCATCTGCGCGGCACGCGCGGGCTGTACGTAGGGGTCGTACGCGACGATCTTCATGCCGAAGGCGGACATGCGCTGCGCGACCAGCACACCGATGCGGCCGAGGCCGACGACGCCCAGGGTCTTCTCGCTGAGCTCGACACCCGTGTACTTCGAGCGCTTCCACTCGCCGTTCTTCAGGGCGGTGTTGGCCTGCGGGATGTTGCGCGCGGTGGCGACGAGCAGACCACAGGCCAGCTCGGCCGCGGTGACGATGTTGGACGTCGGCGCGTTGACCACCATCACACCGGCCTTGGTGGCCGAGGAGACGTCGACGTTGTCCAGACCGACTCCGGCACGGGCGACGACCTTGAGCTGCTTCGCCGCGGCGATGGCCTCGGCGTCGACCTTGGTGGCGGAGCGCACCAGGATCGCGTCGACGTCGGCGATCGCGGGAAGGAGTGCGGCGCGGTCCGCGCCGTTGCAGTGCCGGATCTCGAAGTCCGGACCCAGGGCGTCAACCGTGGCGGGCGACAGCTCTTCGGCGATGAGTACGACAGGTTTCGAGCTCACGTGAGTCCTCACAAGTCCAGTGCGGACGGCCGTCCCGACGGCCGCAGGCGGTGGAGGGGCTAGCCGCGTGGAAGACGCACGACACTGTGGGCCCTGACGCGTATATGTGTTGAGCAGTGTAGTCATGCGGCCGGGCGCGGGATGCGCCCCGGTGGAAGGATCACCCGCACGGGGTGGACGGCCTGTACAGACGTACGGGGGCCGCCTTCCTCCACCCGCCTCACGCCGCAGTGACACGGGATGTGAGGCCGGCCTTGTGCCGGGGGGCGGGCCCGCTGCGGACCCGCCCCCCGGCGAGAACTCAGGCGTCCTCGTCGTCGACCCAGCTCATGAGCTTGCGGAGCTCCTTGCCGGTGGTCTCCAGCAGGGACTCGCTGTCGGCCTTCTTGTACTCGTTGTACTTGGGCAGACCGTTGTGGTACTCGGCCATCCACGCCTTGGCGAAGGTGCCGTCCTGGATCTCGGCGAGGACCTTCTTCATCTCGGCCTTGGTGGCGTCCGTGATGATGCGCGGGCCGGTGACGTAGTCGCCCCACTCGGCGGTCTCCGAGATGGACCAGCGCATCTTCTCCAGGCCGCCCTCGTACATGAGGTCCACGATGAGCTTCAGCTCGTGGAGGCACTCGAAGTACGCGATCTCCGGCTGGTAGCCGGCCTCGGTCAGGGTCTCGAAACCGGCCTTGACCAGGGCGGCGGTGCCACCGCAGAGGACGGCCTGCTCACCGAACAGGTCGGTCTCGGTCTCCTCGGTGAAGGTCGTCTTGATGACGCCGGCGCGCGTGCCGCCGATGCCCTTCGCGTAGCTGAGGGCGAGCTCCAGGCCCTTGCCCGAGGGGTCCTGCTCGACGGCCACGATGCACGGGACGCCGCGACCCTCCTCGTACTGGCGGCGGACCAGGTGACCCGGGCCCTTCGGGGCGACCATGCAGACGTCGACGTTGGCCGGCGGCTTGATGAAGTCGAAGCGGATGTTCAGGCCGTGGCCGAAGAACAGCGCGTCGCCGTCCTTGAGGTTGTCCTTGACGGACTCCTCGTAGACCTGGGCCTGGATCGGGTCCGGGACGAGGATCATGATGACGTCGGCCTCGGCGGCGGCCTCGGACGGGGTCACCACGCGAAGGCCCTGCTCCTCGGCCTTGGCCTTGGACTTCGAGCCCTCGTGCAGACCGACACGGACGTCGACACCCGAGTCACGCAGCGACAGCGCGTGGGCGTGGCCCTGGCTGCCGTAGCCGAGGACCGCGACCTTGCGGCCCTGGATGATGGACAGGTCGGCATCGTCGTCGTAGAACAGCTCGGCCACTGGGTCTTCTCCTTGGTGTGCAGGTGTTGCGTCCCACCGTACGGCGGGGTGCGTGGGGTACGTTGCCGGGTCTCGCCATGCGAGCGGCGAGATGGCCGGAAGGGGTTACGCCGTACGGTCGAGTGCGCGCAGGGAACGGTCGGTGATCGAGCGCGCGCCGCGCCCTATGGCGATGGTGCCGGACTGGACGAGCTCCTTGATGCCGAACTGCTCCAGCATCTTGAGCATGGCCTCCAGCTTGTCGGCGCCCCCGGTCGCCTCGATCGTGACGGCCTCCGGGGAGACGTCCACGGTCTTGGCGCGGAACAGCTGGACGATCTCGACGATCTGGGAGCGGGTCTCGTTGTCGGCGCGGACCTTCACCAGGACGAGCTCCCGCTGGATCGCTGCGGTGGGCTCGAGTTCGACGATCTTCAGGACGTTGACCAGCTTGTTGAGCTGCTTGGTCACCTGCTCCAGGGGCAGGCCCTCGACATTCACGACAATGGTGATGCGTGAGATGTCGGGATGTTCGGTGGTACCGACCGCGAGCGAGTCGATGTTGAAGCCGCGCCGGGAGAACAGGGCCGTGATCCGGGCGAGGACACCGGGCTTGTTCTCGACCAGGACGGAGAGCGTGTGCTTGGTGGACATGGAGTCTGTCTCTCTCTGTCTCTCAGTCGTCTTCGTTGTCGGCGAAGTCGGGGCGGACGCCGCGCGCTGCCATGACCTCGTCGTTGGAGGTGCCGGCGGCGACCATCGGCCACACCATGGCGTCCTCGTGGACGATGAAGTCGATGACGACCGGGCGGTCGTTGATCGCGTTGGCCTCGGCGATGGCCTTGTCCAGGTCGGCCGGGTCCTCGCAGCGGATGGCGTAGCAGCCCATGGCCTCGGACAGCTTGACGAAGTCAGGGACGCGGGTGCCCTTGGCGGCGTTGCCGTCCGCGTCCGGGCCCGAGTGCAGCACGGTGTTGGAGTAGCGCTGGTTGTAGAACAGGGTCTGCCACTGGCGCACCATCCCGAGGGCGCCGTTGTTGATGATCGCGACCTTGATCGGGATGTTGTTGAGCGCGCAGGTGGTGAGTTCCTGGTTGGTCATCTGGAAGCAGCCGTCACCGTCGATCGCCCAGACCGCACGCTCGGGCATGCCGGCCTTGGCGCCCATGGCGGCCGGGACCGCGTAGCCCATGGTCCCGGCACCGCCGGAGTTGAGCCAGGTGGCGGGCTGCTCGTACTGGATGAAGTGCGAGGCCCACATCTGGTGCTGGCCGACGCCCGCCGCGAAGATCGTTCCCTCGGGGGCGAGTTCGCCGATGCGCTGGATGACCTGCTGCGGCGAGAGGCTGCCGTCCTCCGGCAGGTCGTAACCGACCGGGTAGGTCTCGCGCCAGCGGTTGAGGTCCTTCCACCAGGCGCTGTAGTCGCCGGTGTTGCCCTCGGTGTGCTCGGCCTGGACCGCCTGGACCAGGTCGGCGATGACCTCGCGGGCGTCACCGACGATCGGGACGTCGGCGGCGCGGTTCTTGCCGATCTCGGCCGGGTCGATGTCCGCGTGGACGATCTTGGCGTAAGGGGCGAAGCTGTCCAGCTTGCCGGTGACGCGGTCGTCGAACCTGGCCCCGAGCGCGACGATCAGGTCGGCCTTCTGCAGCGCGGTGACGGCGGTGACCGAGCCGTGCATGCCGGGCATTCCCACGTGCAGCGGGTGGCTGTCGGGGAAGGAGCCGAGCGCCATCAGGGTGGTGGTGACGGGCGCTCCGGTGAGCTCGGCCAGGACCTTCAGCTCGGCGGTGGCGCCGGCCTTCATGACGCCGCCGCCGACGTAGAGCACGGGGCGCTTGGCCTGGGAGATGAGCTTGGCGGCCTCGCGGATCTGCTTGGCGTGCGGCTTGGTGACCGGGCGGTAGCCGGGCAGGTCCATCGTCGGCGGCCAGCTGAAGGTCGTCCTCGCCTGCAGCGCGTCCTTGGCGATGTCGACGAGGACCGGGCCGGGGCGGCCGGTGGAGGCGATGTGGAAGGCCTCGGCGACCGTGTGCGCGATGTCCTCGGCGCGGGTCACCAGGAAGTTGTGCTTCGTGATCGGCATCGTGATGCCGCAGATGTCGGCTTCCTGGAAGGCGTCCGTGCCGATGGCCGCGGAGGCCACCTGACCGGTGATGGCGACCAGGGGCACCGAGTCCATGGCGGCGTCGGCGATCGGGGTGACCAGGTTGGTCGCACCGGGACCGGAGGTGACCATGCAGACACCGACCTTGCCGGTGGCCTGTGCGTAACCGGTGGCCGCGTGACCGGCACCCTGCTCGTGGCGGACCAGGATGTGACGGACCCGGGTGGAGTCCATCAGCGGGTCGTACGCCGGAAGGATGCAGCCGCCGGGGAGCCCGAATACGGTGTCGGCGCCGACTTCCTCGAGAGAACGGATGAGGGACTGCGCGCCCGTGAGGTGCTCAACGGTGGCGGAGGACGGTCCGCCGTTACGGGCCCGCGGCTGCGGGTGCTGAGCCCCGGTTGCCTGCTCGGTCATCGGCATTCTCTTCTCGAAGCTGAGGGTTTATGCGGTGTTTTTGTGGTGCTTTGCAAGGTCCCGGTGCAACAAAAAACCCCTCGTGCCGTGAGGCAAGCGAGGGGAGCGCGCCGGTGCGGTCTGCGGGGTGTCCATGAGTGACCCTGCTTCAGCCGACGCGCTTTCCAAGTACGAGAATTCGGGTGCGCATGGCATTGACCCTCTCTCCGGCACGCGCACGGTGTCAAGTGGGTGGGACGGGAGTCTCATCATGTGAGCGGCCCTGGAGCGGGATCACGCCACCCGCGAGAACCGGCTGAGCAGCCGGGACGATGCCCGGGACGGGGTACTTTCCCCTGATCAGGGTGCGCCGCAGCCGGTACTCGTCCAGGGGGCCCGCGAAGGCCATCCCCTGACCGTGGGTGCACCCCATGGCACGCAGGGCGCGCACCTGTTCGGGCACGTCCACGCCGTCCGCCACGGACTGCATGCCGAGATCTCCCGCGATGCGCAGCAGCCCGCTGGTGATCTTGTGCAGCCTCGCCGACTCGACGACGCCCTCCACCAGGCACCGGTCCAGTTTCAGGACGTCGATGGGGAGCCGGCGCAGGGCGTTGACCGCGGCGTATCCGCTGCCGAACCCGTCGAGTGCGATCCGGACCCCGAGGCGGCGGAGCGCGACCAGGCGTTGTTCCAGCTCGTCGAAGGAGATCCGGGGGTCGTTGTCGCCCACTTCGATCATCAGGGCGCCGGAGGGCAGCCCGTGCCGCGTCAGGAGCGCCTCGACGGAGCCCGGCGGCAGCGCGCGGTCCAGGAGCCTCGCGGCCGACACCCGTACGGAGACGGAGACCGGGTGCCCGGCCCGGGACCGGTCGGCGGCCTGCTCAACGGCCTCCTCCAGCAGCCAGGTGCCGAGCTCGGCCGCCCGTTCGCTGTCCTCGGAGACACGGAGGAATTCGGCGGGGGTGAACAGGATGCCCTGCGCGGAGCGCCAGCGGGCCTGGGCGGCGACGGCCGCGACAGTGCCGCTGGCCAGGTGGACGACAGGCTGGTGCAGCAGGGCGAACTCTCCGTCGCGCAGCGCCGTGCGCAGCCGCGCGGCGAGCTCCGACCGGCGCACGACGTCGGCCTGCATCTGGGGAGCGTACAGCTCGACCCGGCCCTTGCCGTTCGCCTTCGCCCGGTACATGGCGAGGTCGGCGTTGCGCATCAGGTCCTTGGGCGTGATGGAGGGCTCCGCGAAGGCGACCCCGATGGAGGCGGCCACCCGCACCTCGCCGGTGCCGATCCGGTACGGCTGGGAGAGCCGCAGACGCAACCGGTCGGCGATCTCGTGGACCTGGTACTCCCTGGCCGCCTGGTCGCGGGTTCCGTCGCCGACGATCAGCGCGGCGAACTCGTCGCCCCCGAGCCGTGCCGCGGTGTCCGAGGCGCGCACGGACTCCTGGAGGCGGCGTGCGGCCTGGACCAGGAGTTCGTCGCCAGCCTGGTGGCCGACGGAGTCGTTGACCGCCTTGAAGCCGTCGAGGTCGATGAAGAGGACGGCGGTGCCGGGGTCCCCGGCCCTGCGCCCCCCGAGGGCCTGGCCGACCCGGGTGGTGAAGAGGGCGCGGTTGGGCAGGTCGGTGAGCGGGTCGTGTTCGGCGTTGTGCTGGAGCTGCGCCTGCAGCCGGACCCGCTCGGTCACGTCCCGGCTGTTGAGCAGCAGGCCGCCCTGGTGGCGGTTGACGGTGGACTCGACGTGGAGCCAGTCGCCCGTGCCCGATCCGAAGCGGCACTCGATCCGGGTGGTGGGCTCGTCGCGGGCCGGTGCGGCGAGGAAGCGCCGCAGCTCGTGGACCACTCCCCCGAGGTCGTCGGGGTGGATGATGGACGACAGCTCCGTGCCCATGAGGTCCTCGGCGTCACGCCGGTAGACCCCGGCAGCCGCGGGACTCACGTAGCGGAGCACCCCGCTCGGCTCGGCGATCATGATGACGTCGCTGGAGCCCTGCACGAGGGAGCGGAAGTGGCTCTCCTTCTGGGCCAGTTCCTGGTTGAGCGCGATGTTGTCGAGGAGCATGATCGCCTGCCGGAGGACCAGGGCGAGCACCACCGTGCAGCCGGTGAGCACCACCACCCTGTCGACCCTCCGGCCCTCCACGACGTTGTACAGGATGCCGAGGGTGCAGACCGCCGCGGCCAGGTAGGGCGTGAGTGCCGCGAGGGACCCGGCGATCGGACGGCTCGCGGACCGCGGCTCCGGGAAGGCGGCCTCGACAGCGTTGTCCTGGCCGCGATGGGCGCCCCAGGGGGCGTAGGCGAGCAGCAGGGAACCGGCGAACCAGCCCGCGTCCAGCAACTGGCCCGAGTGGTACGACGAGCGCAGCAGCGGGGCCGTGAACAGGGCGTCGCACAGCACGGTCAGGGCGAGGCCGGCGATCGCGGTGTTCACCGCCGACCTGTTCATGCTGACCCGCCGGAAGTGCAGCGCGAGGACCATGGAGACCAGCACGATGTCGAGCAGGGGGTAGGCAAGTGAGAGCGCCGCCCTGGCCACGCTCTCGCCCTCGGCGTTCGCGACCTGGGCGGTGTGGGCCAGGGCGAGGCTCCAGGAGAGCGTCAGCAGGGACCCGCCGATCAGCCAGGCGTCCAGCACGAGGCAGACCCAGCCCGCCCGTGTCACGGGCCGTTTGGCCAGGACGAGCAGTCCGACGATGGCCGGCGGGGCGAAGCAGAGGAAGAAGAGGTCAGCGAGGGAGGGGGAGGGCACCTCACGTCCCAGCACCACCTCGTACCACCCCCAGACCGCGTTGCCTCCGGCGGCCATGGCGGAGGAGAGCGAGAAGAGGAGCCAGGCGGGCCGGAAGCGTCCGCCGCCCACGCGGGCGTAGAGGAAACAGGAGACCGCGGCGATCAGGGCGGCAACACTGAGGCCGAAGTCCCCCATGAAGAGGGCGACTCCGGGCGATCCCCAGCCGACCGCGGCACCCACCGCGTATCCGGCGCACACGACGGCGAGGACGAGCTGGGCGCGCAGCCCGGGGGTCCGTCCGGCTGCCGGCTGCCGGGAGAGCAGGGCCCCGAGGGCGCTCACCGGAGAACCCCTCGGGCCTGGCCCGGCGCCCTCGCCACCGTCGGCCTCTTCTGCCCGTCCCGCCGCGTCGGTTCGTATCTCCACTGGCCGAACATCGCCCGTCGCCCCCTCGCGATCCGCTTCCTCCCCGGCGCCGCCCCTTCCACGGCGCTGCCCTCTTGTGGACGATACACCAGAGTCGTCACTCAGGGACATAGTTGCTCTACTCTCCGTGACGACCTGAGGTGTTGTGGGGACGCGGAGCGGTCGAACGGCTGCGGAGCGTGGTCAGCCGGTCGTGAGGACGAGGTTGCCGACCGGCTCTCCCGCCGCGAACCGGGTGAGCTGTCCGGCCAGCAGCCGCTTGGCCCGGGGCAGGAACGCGGAGGTGCTGCCGCCCACATGCGGGGTGATCAGTGTGTGGGGAGCATGCCAGAGAGGATGGCCGGCGGGCAGGGGTTCGGGGTCGGTCACGTCGAGTGCGGCACGCAGTCGCCCCGACTCGAGTTCGGACAGCAGGGCGTCGGTGTCGACGACGGCGCCGCGTGCGACGTTCACGAGCAGCGCGCCGTCCCGCATCGCGGCGAGGAAGCGGGGGCCCACCAGCCCTTGCGTGGAAGGGTTCAGCGGAGTGGACAGGATGACGACGTCGGCTTCGGGGAGCAGCGCCGGAAGCTCCTCGATCGCGTGCACGGGACCGCGCGCGGTCGTCCGCGCGGAGCGTGCGACGCGCACCACCCGCGCGCACTCGAAGGGTTCGAGCCGGTCCTCGATGGCCGCGCCGATCGATCCGTACCCCACCACGAGCACGGACTTGTCGGCGAGCGCCGGGTAGAAGCCGGACCTCCACTCCTCCTTGTCCTGGCCCTGCACGAAGCCCGGGAACCCGCGGAGCGAGGCGAGGACGAGTGCGAGTGCGAGCTCGGCCGTCGATGCCTCGTGCACGCCCTTGGCGTTGCACAGCCGGACTCCCGCGGGCAGCAGACCTAGCCCCGGCTCGACGTGGTCTATGCCCGCCGAGAGGGTCTGGACGACCTGGACCGCGTTCATCCCGCCGAGGGGGCGGACCGCGACCTCGGGCCCCTTCATGTACGGGACGACGTAGAACGCGCAGTCGGCCGGATCCGCCGGGTAGTCCCGGTCACCGTCCCAGAAACGGTAGTTGAGACCCTCGGGGAGCCCGTCGATCTCCTCGGCGGCGAAGGGCAGCCATACGTCTGTGGCAGTTGCAGAAGTCATGGTCACGAGGCTATGCGAAGGCCGCGGAACCGCAGAGGCTACTTTGGGGTGCTGGTGGGCCCCGTGATCATGGAACCGAGGGAGGGTTCGGGGAGTTGGAGCGCAGGACTATCGGTGCGACGGCGCTCGCCGTGGGTGCGGTCGGGCTGGGCTGTATGCCGATGAGCTGGGCCTACAGCACGTCGCAGCAGCGCGGTGACCGTTCGGTGCGGACCGTGCACGCCGCACTGGACGCGGGCGTCCAACTGCTCGACACCGCCGACATGTACGGGCCCTTCACCAACGAGCTGCTCATCGGCCGGGCCCTCAGGGGACGACGGTCCGAGGCGTTCCTCTCCACGAAGTGCGGTCTGCTGGTGGGCGACCAGCACGTCGTGGCCAACGGACGTCCCGGCTATGTGCGCCGGGCCTGCGACGCCTCGCTGCGCCGGCTCCGGACCGATGTGATCGATCTCTACCAGCTCCACCGTGCGGACCCCGAGGTACCGGTCGAGGAGACCTGGGGAGCGATGGCGGACCTGGTGACCGCCGGCAAGGTGCGGGCGCTGGGGCTGAGCGCGGTGGGGGCGAGGGCCGGCCGCGGACCGGGGGCGCGGATGCACGACGGGACCGTCCGGCAGCTGGAGCGGGTCCAGCAGGTCTTCCCCGTCAGCGCGGTCCAGGCGGAGCTCTCCGTGTGGTCGCCCCAGGCCTTGGAGGACCTGCTGCCCTGGTGCTCGGCCCGGGGTGTGGGCCTGCTGGCGGCGATGCCGCTGGGCAGTGGTTACCTCACGGGCACGCTCAAGCCCGGCCAGGGTTTCGAACCGGACGACACGCGGGCCAGGCACCCCCGCTTCACCGCGGAGATGATGGCGGCCAACCAGCCCGTGGTGGCGGGGCTGCGCAGGATCGCGGAGCGGCACGGCGCCACTCCGGCGCAGGTGGCTCTGGCCTGGGTCCTGGAACAGGGTCCTTACGTGGTGCCCGTGCCCGGCGCGAAGCAGGAGCGGTGGGCCGTGGAGAACGCGGGAGCGGCGGGGCTGGTGCTGACGGACCGGGACCTGGCCGAGATAGCCGGGCTGCCGCGTGCCCGCGGGTCGTGGGACTGACCCGTGGCGGGAGAATTGGCGGAGATCGGGAACCCGTGACGGAGCGGCGGTGTAAGAACAGTAGTCGAGCGACCGTCGAAAGGATCGGTGCTGTGCAAACTCCCGCGCTGCGCAACGGGGTGGTGGCCCTGCTCGCCTCGGCCTCCCTCCTGCTGTCCGCCTGTTCGTCCGGCGACGGCCCGGCGGCCGGTGAGGAGGCGTCCTCACCACGGGCCAGCCCCACGTCCGCCCCGGCCTCGGCGAGCCCGTCGGCGGACCTCCCTCCGGCCGAGGGCTCGGTCGAGGTGGTGAAGACGCTCACGGACGGACTCGCGTCACCCTGGGGCGTCGCCGCGTTGCCCGGGGGCGACCTGCTGGTCGGCTCGCGTGACGAGGCGACGATCACCCGCATCGACGCGGAGAGCGGCAGCAGGACTCTCCTGGGTTCGGTCCCGGGAGTCGCACCGGCCGGCGAGGGCGGCCTGCTCGGTCTCGCGGTCGCCCCGACCTTCGGCGCGGACCATCTCGTCTACGCCTACTTCACCACCGAGTCGGACAACCGCATCGCCCGCCTCCAGTACGACGAGAAGAAGCCCCCCGGCCAGCAGCTGGGGGCCCCGGACACCATTCTGCGAGGCATCCCGAAGGGCTCCATCCACAACGGCGGACGGATCGCGTTCGGGCCCGACCGGATGCTGTACGCGGGCACGGGAGAGACGGGGGACACGGGTCTCGCCCAGGACAAGGTCTCCCCCGCGGGCAAGATCCTGCGGATGACGCCCGACGGCGAGCCCGTGCACGGCAATCCCGAGGGCGACTCGCTGGTCTACTCCTACGGTCACCGAAATGTGCAGGGGCTGGCCTGGGACAGCGGCAAGCGGCTCTGGGCATCCGAATTCGGCCAGAACACCTGGGACGAGCTGAATCTGATCGAGCCGGGCAAGAACTACGGCTGGCCCGATGTCGAAGGCAGGGAAGGCGCATCCGGGTTCGTCGACCCGGTGGCCCAGTGGAAGACCTCGGAGGCCTCGCCGAGCGGCATCGCGTACGCCGAGGGGTCGGTCTGGATGGCGGGGCTGCGGGGTGAGCGGCTCTGGCGGATCCCTCTGTCGGGCAGGGCGGACGGCAAGCCTCTGGCCGATCCCCAGGCCTTCCTGGAGGGGAAGTACGGCCGGCTGCGCACGGTGCTCGCCGCCGGTGGCGACAAGCTCTGGCTGGTCACGAGCAACACGGACGGCCGTGGCACCGCGAAGTCGGGCGACGACCGGATCCTGCTCCTGAAGGTGAGGTAGCGGGGACCGGCGGGAGGCCGGCAGGGCACGCCCGGATCGGGTTCGGCCGGCGGTGGGGGCCTGCGGGGCCGGGAGCCCTGCCCCGGTCTCACCCCACCGTGTACAGCCGGAACCGGTGCGCCAGCGCGGCTGCCTCCCCGCGGCTGGAGACGTTCAGCTTGGCCAGGATGTTGGACACGTGCACGCTGGCGGTCTTGGGCGAGATGTACAGCTCCTCCGCGATCCGGCGGTTGGTGTATCCCGCCGCGACCAGCCGGTGCACCTCCCGCTCCCGCGAGGTCAGCCCGAAGGACTCGATCGCGTCCACCGCGGGGACGGGCTGAGCGGGCTCGTCCTCGACGGTGCCGTCCTGTCCGGCGAGCGCTATGCGGCCCCGGCCGGCCAGCAGTTCGATGTTCTCGACGAGTGGCTGCGCGCCGAGTCGCAGCGCCACCGCGTGGGCTTCGCGCAGAAGCCCTGCCGCGGGCGTCCGGTCACCGGTGGCGGCCAGTGTCGCCTCAGCCCAGCGGAAGCGGACCTGAGCCAGCTCGTAGGGGCGCTGGAGCGTGGCGAAGGCCCTGGCGGCCCTGCACCAGTGGTCGGGGGTGTCCGCACCTTCCGCGCGGGCGAGTTCCGCCTCGATCAGCACACCGTAGGCGGCCCAGACGGGGACCAGCATCGGCAGCCGCCTGAGGTGGCCCCGGATCCGGTCGAGGACCGCCGGCCGTCCGGGATCGGTGGCGGGCAGCCCGCGTGCGTCGGCCTCGATCGCGGCGGCGGTGCGGAGCAGCGGAAGAGCGTACCGCTGGGTGCCGGGCGGCAGGCCAGTGTCGGACTGCGCCTCGAAGGCTGCCCGCGCCTCGGGGAGCCTGCCCTGGTGGGCGGCGAGAGTCATGGCGTGCCGGACGGGGCAGATCAGGTGCTGCGGCTGCGGGTCGTGGAGCCCGAGGTGACGGCGGTTCAGGGCCAGTTGCTCCTCGGCTTCCTCGAAGTCGCCACGGGCCAGCGCCAGATCGGCGCGGCGGGCCGACACGAGCCCGTTCGACTTGCGCGACCGGGCCAGGGGAGCCGCGGCGTCGGCCGCCTCCAGGCTCTCGTCCCAGTGCCCCAGGGAGTAGAGCGACTGCGCCTGGTTGGCCCGCACCCAGGCCTCGGATTCGGGGAGTCCGTGACGGTGGCAGATCTCGATGCCGTGGTCGGCTGCCGCCACCGCCTCCAGGGAGCGGCCGGTGGATTCGAGCGAGGAGGGCAGGTTGATGGCGGCACGGCTCATGACGCCCACCAGGTGCAGTTCCTCGGCGCGGTCCCGGACGCCGTACATCTCGGCCAGGCCCTCCTCCACGTCGCCCGCGTCGATCGTGAGCCAGCCGCGGGTGAGTCTGGCGTGCAGCTCGATGGACTCCGCACCGACCAGCCGGGCGTACTCCACCGCACGGTCGGCCGCGACCAGGGTCTCGGCTCCGGGCCGGTGCAGGGCGCCCCAGCTCGCGACGTTCGCCAGGACGTCGGCGTGCACGGCGGACGGCTGCAGGCCTCGGACCAGGTCTTCGGCGGTGGCGAGTTCCTGCCGGCCGTCACCGCGGGAGAGGCTCTGCATCATCAGGGAGCGCTGTACCCAGAACCAGGCGGCGCGCAGCGGGTCCCCGTCGTCGCCCAGGAGGCGCAGGGCCTTCTTCGCTATGGTCAGGGCCCGTTCGCGGTCTCCGCCGAAGCGCGCGGCCACCGTGGCCTCCGCCATCAGGTCGAGATAGCGGAGCGGGTCCTCCGACGGCTCGCAGCCGCACCCCGGGTAGGCCTCGGCGTGGTCCAGGGGCCGCAGGGTCGCGCGCACGGCGTCGGGGACGTCGTCCCAGAGCTCCATGGCCCGCTCCAGCAGCCGGAGTTGCTCGCTGTACGCGAAACGGCTCCTGGCCTCCACCGCTGCCTGGAGCACGGCGGGCAGCGCCTTGACCGCGTCGTGTGCGGCGTACCAGTAGCTGGCGAGGCGCGCGGCGCGCTCGTCGGTGCGTACGAGCGACGGGTCGCCTTCCAGCGCTTGCGCGTAACGGCGGTTGAGGCGGGTGCGTTCACCGGGCAGCAGATCGTCGCTGACGGCCTCGCGGACCAGGGAGTGCCGGAACCGGTAGCCGTCGGTGTCGGGCGAGGGCAGCAGGAGGTTGGCGCCGACCGCCGCGCGCAACGCTTCGTCGAGGTCGTCCTCGGTGAGGCCGGCGACGGCGGCGAGGAGCGGGTGCTCGACCGTGGAGCCGCCCTCGGCGATGATCCGGGCGATCCGCTGCGCGTTCTCGGGCAGGGCCTCGACACGGACCAGGAGCAGGTCGCGCAGGGAGTCGGAGAGCCCGGAGCTGTCACCGCAGCACTCCACGCTGCGGGCGAGTTCCTCGACGAAGAAGGCGTTGCCGTCGGAGCGGTCGAAGATGTCGTCGACCAGTTCCGCTTCGGGGGCCATGGCGAGGATGCCGGTGAGCTGCCGGCCGACCTCCGCGTGGCTGAAGCGGTCGAGTTCGATGCGGCGGACGGTGCGGAGCCGGTCGAGTTCGGCGATGAGCGGGCGCAGGGGGTGGCGGCGGTGGACGTCGTCGGCGCGGTACGTGGCGACGACGACGAGGCGGCCGTTGCGCAGGGTGCGGAAGAGGTAGGCGAGCAGATGGCGTGTGGAGGCGTCCGCCCAGTGCAGGTCCTCCAGGACCAGGACGACCGTGCGGGCCACCGAGATGCGCTCCAGCAGGCGGGCGGCGAGTTCGAAGAGCCGGGCGGTGCCGTGCTCGTCGTTCGGTGTGCGGTCGGCCTCGCCCAGTTCGGGCAGCAGGCGGGCGAGTTCGCCCTCCTGCCCGGCCAGCGCCTCGGTCAGTTCGTCGGGCAGCGCTCGGCGCAGGGCTCGCAGCGCGGTGGCGAACGGGGCGTAGGGCAGGCCGTCCGCTCCGATCTCCACGCAACCGCCGACGGCCACGACGGCCTCGCGGCGGCAGGCCGCCGCGAGGAACTCCTCGACCAGGCGCGTCTTGCCGACACCCGCTTCGCCGCCGACGAGCAGAGCCTGCGGCTCTCCGGCGGCGGCGCGGGTGAGCGCGTCGGTGAGCGCGGCGAGCTCGCCGGCCCTGCCGACGAAGACGGGGCTGACGGTGTTGGTCTCCACGTCGCCGAGCATCGCATACGCGTGCGACAGCCTGGCTACCGATTTACGCCCGCCGCCCATCGCCCGCACGCCCGCCGTGCATCGTCACGCGGCACGGACGAACCAACTCCGGTTCTTCCCCACCCGCCCTTCGGCGTCGTGGCGTTGAGCGCGACGGTCGGCACGGAGGGCGAGCGCCGCCCGGCGGGCGGTGCGCTGCTGCTCGGCCCTGCGGATCAGCTCGGCGACGTTGAGCTGGTGCAGTTCGTACTCGTACATGGTCTTCTCCCTGGTGCGGAACGAGAGTGGGGGCACGGCTTCTTGCCGTGCCCCCACTCTCGTCCGCCAGGGGGTGCCGCCACATCGGGCGAGTGCCCCATCTCCGCGGGCCGCGGGCCTTAGTCCCCGGCGACGGATGCCTTAGGGGCCTCCCGTCCGGATCATGCCGGGGCCCTGATCCGGCCTGCTCCAGCCTGGTCCGGTCTTATCCGGTCCCATCCGGTCTGGTCCGGTCCGGACGAATGCCCCTGGCCGGCTCGTCCGGGCGCCTCAGCCCCCGGCGGCGGACGGCAGGGCGACGAAGAGGTCGAAGAACATGCCTACGGAGATCAGCAGACCGAGGATTCCGAGCGAGACGCCGGCCACCGCGACCGAGCGGACCCAGCCGGCCTGCGGAAGCAGGGAGGGGGTGCCGAAGGCGGGCCGGACCAGGACGAAGACGCCGACGAGAAGCGCGAGCAGCGCGAAGATCCCGTTGACGAGAGCGGTGCTGTGCCAGGCGTCGCCGTAGATCTCGGAGATCTGCTGGGCGGCGCTGCCACCGCCGGAGGTCTTGATCTGGCCCATCAGGGTCTCGCGTTCGGCGACCACACGGCCGGTCCACGCGCCCGAGAGCGAGACGATGCCGAGTCCGGCGGCCACCACTGCGGCCGCACCCGTTCCGACTCCGGTGGCCGCGGCGGCCTCGGCGTCGGCGTACGGGTCGGGCGTCAGATCGACCTCCAGGCCGTCCTCCGCGGCCTTGTCCGTCGCGTCCACGTCCATGGCGGTCACGTCGGCCGCGGTCACGCCCGGTGCGACGCCGTCCGGAGGGGCGTCCTCCGGGGAGCCTGCCTGCTTCGTCACGCTCGGTGCGGTGGTCGCGTCCGGAGCGGTGGCGGTACCGTTCGCCGCCTTCTTCTCCTCGGTGTCGTCGGTGGTCGAAGTGGAGGGGGAGGTGTTCATGCGCCGCACGCTAGGGGCCCTCTATGAGAACCTCCTTAACACTGGGCCCCTCAGCCCCGTCCGTTACGCCAGTCGGGTGCAAGAACGGCCCAGATCTCCTCGTCGTGACGCTTCCCGCGGTACGGATACGCCTCGCGGAGCACACCTTCGCGGGTCATTCCGAGCCGCTCGGCCACCGCGACGCTGCGTCTGTTGGCGGAGGAGGCGACCCACTCGACCCGGTGCATGCCCCGCACGTCGACGGCCCAGTCGATCAGCGTCCGGGACGCGCGGGTGACCAGGCCCCGGCCCTCCGCGGCGGCCTCCAGCCAGCAGCCGATCTCGCAGTTGCCGTTCTCCGCCTCGAATATGCGGAAGAGGACACCTCCGACCAGGGTGCCGTCCAGCCAGATGCCGTAGAGCCGGCCGGTGTCGGCCGCCTGCCTGTCGGCGTACCGCTGGAGCAGCGCCCGTGCGGAGGTGAGGTCCGTGGCGGCCGCGGCGAACGGGATCCAGGGGTCGACCAGGGCCCGGGCCCGGTCCATGTGGGCCAGGAACTCCTCCGCCTGCCAGGGTTCGAGCGGGCGGAGCTCCGCCCCGTCGTCCCCCAGTGACACCGTGAACACAGTGGCTCTCCTCGGTCTTCGTACGGCTCAGTGCACGCGTTGCGCGACGGGCCGGCGTCGTCGGTGCGCTCCCCCGGGATTTTCGCACGTGGCACCGGGAGGTCCGGCGGCTCGATGCTGATGCGGGGAAGCAGCCGGTCGAGCCGGGCGGGCAGCCACCAGTTCGCGCCTCCGAGCATGTGCATCAGCGCGGGCACCAGCAGGGTGCGCAGGACGAAGGCGTCGAGCGCGACAGCGGCGGCCAGCGCGATGCCGAACATCGCGATGACGCGGTCGCCGCTGAGGACGAAGGCGAGGAAGACCGAGATCATGATCACCGCGGCGGAGTTGATCACCCTGCCGGTCTCGGCCAGTCCGACCCGCACCGACCTGCGGTTGTCCCCGGTCTCGAGCCACTCCTCGTACATGCGGCCGACGAGGAAGACCTGGTAGTCCATCGACAGTCCGAAGAGCACCGAGACCATGATCACGGGGAGGAAGGGCTCGATGGGGCCGGCGCTGCCGAGCCCGAGCAGTTCGCTCCCCCACCCCCACTGGAAGACCGCGACGACGACGCCGAAGGAGGCTGCCACGGCCGCCACGTTCATCACGGCGGCCTTGAGGGGCACGGCGAGCGACCGGAACGCCAGCAGCAGGAGCAGACAGCCGAGCCCGACGACCACCCCGACGAAGAGCGGAAGCTTTCCGACGATGATCTCCGCGAAGTCATCGTAGCCGGCCGTCACCCCGCCCACGTGCATCCGGAGCGAGGTCGTGTCCCCGACGGGCGGCAGGACGTCGTCACGCAGCCGGTCGACGAGTTCGCTGGTCCGCCGGGACTGCGGAGCGGTCTCGGGTACGACGGTAAGGAACGCGGTGTCGCCGCTGCCGTTGAACGTGATCGGGCTCACCGAGGCGACTCCGTCGGTGCCCCGCAGCACGGCGGGCAGGCCGTCGAGGGCGAGCCGGTCGTCGGCTCCGTCGAGGTGCGCGGCTACGGTCAGCGGCCCGTTGACCCCGGGGCCGAACCCCTCGGCCAGCAGGTCGTAGGCCTGACGGGTGGTGGCCGTGGCGGGATTGTTGCCCTGGTCGGAGGTGCCCAGGTGCAGGAAGAGCGTGGGCACCGCGAGTACCGCCATGACCGCGGTGGCGACCGCGCCCAGCAGCCGGGGCCGCCGCTCGACGAAGGCCGACCACCGGGCGGCGAAGCCGGTGGCCCGCTCGCTCAGCGGGCCGCGTTCGGCGAGGCGCGTGCGCTCCCGCCGGCTCAGGGCGCGCATGCCGATGAGGGAGAGCAGTGCGGGCAGCAGCGTCACGGAGGCCGCGACGGTCAGCACCACCGTGAGGGATGCGGCGATCGCCACCCCGTTGAGGAAGCCGAGCCGCAGGACCAGCATGCCGAGCAGCGCGACGCAGACGGTGGCTCCGGCGAACACCACGGCGCGGCCCGTGGTCGCGACGGCGTTCCGCGCCGCGTCGTGCACGGACAGACCGCGCCGCAGCCCCCGCCGGTGCCGGGTGACGATGAAGAGGGCGTAGTCGATCCCGACGCCGAGACCGATGAGCATGCCGAGCATCGGTGCGAAGTCGGCCACGGTCATGACGTGGCCGAGCAGCACGATGCCCGCGTAGGCCGTGCCGACGGAGACGAGGGCGGTGGCGATGGGCAGCAGGCTGGCCGCGAGCGAACCGAAGGCGAGGAAGAGGACGATCGCGGCGACGACCACCCCCACGGCCTCGCTCAGGTGGAGGACGGGCGCTTCCGTCGCGGCGACGGCGGTGCCGCCGAGCTCGACCTGGAGCCCCTCCCCCGCGGCTTCCTGCGCGGTGTCGGCGACCGCCTGGGCCTGTCCGGCCGGGATCTCCCCGGCCCTGTGGTCGAAGGTGACCGTCGCGTAGGCGGTGCGCCCGTCGGCGCTGATCTGCCCCGGGGACGCCTCACCGTAGGGGCCGGTGACGTCGCCGACCCCGGGCAGCGCGCCGATCGCGTCCAGCGTCCTGGCCATCGTCCGCTCGACGCCCCCGTCGCGGACGGTGGAGTCCGGGGTGTGCCAGACGACGGTGGCGGTGTCACCGCCGAGGTCCTCGAACCCCGCTTGCAGGAGCTCACCGGCGCGGCCCGACTCGGTACCCGGCACCTCGTAGTCGTTGGAGTACGCCGACCCCGTGAACCCCGCGGCCGTGGCCACGCCCCCGAGGACGACCAGCCAGATGAGGACTGCGGCGAGGCGGTGCCTGAGGCACCAGCGTGCGATGGCGGCCAACGGACGAGCTCCTGGGGTTCGTGGACCGTAGGGGGATATACAGGTACATCCCACGAAGTCACCTGACCTGAGAGCCTCACTCTGTCAGCCGTTCCTGCGCTTCTGCCGCTTTCGTGGGCATCGTCACACGGCTTGACTTCCGCCTCGCCCGTACGCCCGGCCCCACCGCCCGCCCGTCCCCCGCACCGCCTCTCCCTGCCCGGCACCCCGCACGCGACCGGCCCGCCCGTGACCGTCTCCGCGCGTCAGCCGGAGACGCTCGCCCTTCCGTTCTCGATGTGGCCCATCAGCCGGCGACGGAAGGATCCCGCCTCGTCCGCCGTCACCACGAGGTCGTACCAGCCGTGGGCGTCGGCCGCCGAGTGCGCGACCGTGCGGCTGCGTCCCGGCTTGACCTTGACGGTCCGGCTCCAGTCCCGCAGGTCGTCCTCGTCGACGTATCCGAGGGGCCGGACGGTGAAGGTCAGCGTCCGCCTGCCGTTGTTGCGCAACGTGAGGTGCAGGTCCCGCTCGTGGGCGTCGACGCGGGAGGAAACCTCGGCGGCGCCGTCGGCCGCTCCTTCGAACTCCCGCCGGAAGCCGTTCGGCCCGGTGACCGTGAAGCGGTATCCCTCGCCGCTCAGCGGCACCGTCCACCGTGCCGCGCCCATGACGTCCCGGTGCTGCGGGGCGGGGAACTCCTGGGCGTAGGGGTAGAGGGCGAAGTGTGCCGAGGACCGGCCGGTGTTGCTGAGGTCCACCCGCAGTCCGCCGTCCACGAGCGTCGCCCGGGCGTCGGTCTGGTACGGCAGGGGCCGGGCCGGGCGGGTGCCCTGCTCCTGGACGGGCATGTGCTGGACGGCCGGCGGCCTGGGCTGCCAGCGGCCACCGAACGGCGGTATCGCGGCCGGGAGTTCCGTCTCCGGCTGCCGCCGGGCGCGGGTGAAGTCGAAGGCCGAGGTGAGGTCACCGGTGACCTGGCGCCGCCAGGCGCCGATGTTGGGTTCCGCGATCCCCGTCCAGCGCTCCAGGAGGCGGATCACGGAGGTGTGGTCGAAGACCTCCGAGCAGACGTATCCGCCGACCGACCAGGGGGAGACGACCAGCAGGGGCACCCGTATCCCCAGCCCGGTGGGCCTGCCCTCCCAGTGCTCCTCGGTCACCTCGGCAGGGGCGACCGGCGGCGGCACGTGGTCGAAGAAGCCGTCGTTCTCGTCGTAGTTGATGAGGACGACGGTGCGACGCCATACGTCGGGGTTCCTGCCGAGCGCGTCCAGGACCTTGTAGACGATCGTCGCGCTGTGCACCGGCGAGGAGACGCTGGGGTGCTCGGAGTCCACCGCGGAGGGGACCAGGTAGGAGACCTCGGGCAACGTCCCGGCCGCCACGTCCCGGGCGAACTCGTCGGCGAGCGTGCCCGTCGGGAGCCGCCGCAGTCCCCGCTCGAACAGGCTGCGCTCGGCGGGGGTCAGGGCGGCGACGCCCTCGTCGAGCAGGCCGAGCAGCCGCTCCCGCTCGCCCTCCGCGGCCGCGTCCCGCACGGTGGCGTAGAAGGACTCCATGTACGTGTGCCCGCCGGTCCTGGCCAGCGCCTTGCGGGCGACGGCCTTGAAGGTGGCGAAGAACTCGATCTGGTTGTCGGTGAAGTTCTCCCACTCGGTGTAGGTCTTCCAGCTCCGCCCGGCCTTCTCCAGCCGCTCGGCGTACGTGCCCCAGTCGTATCCGGGGTGGGTGCCCTCGTCGTACGCGTCGTTGCCCACGGCCCGCCTGCCGTCGGCCTCGTCGCCCGTCCGGCCGCTCCACAGGTGGTTGCGGTTCGGGCTGGTGGAGCTGTGGATCGAGGAGTGGTAGGCGTCGCAGACCGTGAAGGTGTCGGCCAGCTCGTGGTGCAGGGGAATGTCGCCGCGGTCGTAGTACGCCATGGTCGCGGCGGTCTTCGCGGTGACCCAGCCGTCCATCCAGCCTTCGGACCAGGCCTTGGCGCCGCCGCTCCACGAGTGGTCGAGGGCACCGATGTACTGCAGGTCCTTCTTCTGTGCTTGTGCCGCCTCGCGCACGGGGAACGGAAGGACTGCGGAACCCGCCGGTCCGGGTTGTTCGAAGACCGGCCTGCCCGAGGGGAGTTCGATCGCGTTCCGGTCGCCAAAGCCACGCACCCCGCGCAGGGTCCCGAAGTAATGATCGAAGGAACGGTTCTCCTGCATCAGGATCACCACATGCTCGATGGCGTCCAGCCCCGCACGACCGGGCCGGCCGGCCGCGGGCCCCGCGGCGATCGCCGCCTGGAGCGACGGTGGCAGGAACGATCCCGCCGCCGCGGCGCCGAGTGCGCCGCCCCCGAGGGCGAAGAGCCGCCGCCGTGACATGTCCGTCGTCAAGTGAGCCTCCCGGTTCCGTGTCTACGCCTGGAAGCTAGTCACGCCGGGTGGCGACGGGAAGACCGCCGTACGGCCTGACGGTGAACGTCTCCGGGAGTGCCTCCAGGCCGGCACCCGCAGCCGGCACCGGGCAGCGCGAAGGGGCGGTGCTCCCGGTCAACGGGTGCACCGCCCCCAGGGGCGTGCCGGGTATCAGCCCTCGACGCCGAGCTTCTCCAGGATCAGCTCACGCACACGCGCGGCGTCCGCCTGACCGCGGGTGGCCTTCATGACCGCTCCCACGAGCGCTCCGGCCGCCGCGACCTTGCCGCCGCGGATCTTGTCGGCGATGGCCGCGTTGGCCGCGATCGCCTCGTCGACGGCGGTGCCGAGGGCACCCTCGTCGGAGACGACCTTCAGGCCGCGCTTCTCGACGACGGTGTCCGGGTCGCCCTCGCCCGCGAGGACGCCTTCGAGGACCTGGCGCGCCAGCTTGTCGTTGAGGTCGCCGGAGGCCACGAGTTCCGCCACCCGGGCGACCTGCGCCGGGGTGACCGGCAGCTCGTCCAGGCTGCGGCCCGTCTCGTTGGCGTTGCGGGCGAGCTCGCCCATCCACCACTTGCGGGCCTGGTCGGAGGGTGCGCCCGCGTCGGTCGTGGCGACGATCAGGTCGACCGCGCCCGCGTTGAGGATGGACTGCATGTCGTGCTCGTTGACACCCCACTCCTCCTTCAGCCGCTTGCGACGCAGCCGGGGCAGCTCGGGAAGCTCCTTGCGGAGCTCCTCGACCCAGTCGCGGGAAGGGGCGACCGGAACCAGGTCCGGCTCGGGGAAGTAGCGGTAGTCCTCGGCGTTGTCCTTGATCCGGCCGGCCGTGGTGGAGCCGTCCTCCTCGTGGAAGTGCCGGGTCTCCTGCACGATCGTGCCGCCGGAGTTCAGCACCGCGGCATGGCGCTGGATCTCGAAGCGGGCGGCGCGCTCGACGGAACGCAGCGAGTTGACGTTCTTCGTCTCGGAGCGCGTGCCGAACTTCTCACGGCCGTGCGGACGCAGCGACAGGTTGACGTCGCAGCGCATCTGGCCCATCTCCATGCGGGCCTCCGAGACGCCGAGCGCCTTGATGAGCTCACGGAGCTCGGCGACGTACGCCTTGGCGACCTCGGGGGCGCGCGCTCCGGCTCCCTCGATCGGCTTGGTGACGATCTCGATGAGCGGGATGCCGGCGCGGTTGTAGTCCAGCAGCGAGTGGGAGGCGCCGTGGATGCGGCCGGTGGCACCGCCGACGTGCGTCGACTTGCCGGTGTCCTCCTCCATGTGCGCGCGCTCGATCTGCACGCGGAAGATCTCGCCGTCCTCCAGCTGGACGTCCAGATAGCCGTCGAAGGCGATCGGCTCGTCGTACTGGGAGGTCTGGAAGTTCTTCGGCATGTCCGGATAGAAGTAGTTCTTCCGGGCGAAGCGGCACCACTCGGCGATCTCGCAGTTCAGCGCGAGCCCGATCTTGATGGCGGACTCGACGCCGATCTCGTTGACGACCGGAAGCGCGCCCGGCAGTCCGAGGCATACCGGGCAGGTCTGCGAGTTCGCGTCCTGCTTGAGCTCGGTGGAGCACCCGCAGAACATCTTGGTCTTGGTGCCGAGCTCCACATGGACCTCGAGGCCCATGACGGGGTCGTACGTCGCGAGGGCGTCCTCGTACGACTCCAGGTCGATGACAGTCACGGTGAAACTTTCCCTCTCAGCCCAGCAGGACGTCGTCGTCGCCGAGACGCTTGAGTTCGCGGTAGAGGATCGCCAGACCGGTGACGATCGCGGCGGCCGAGACGGCGGCGTCGATCAGCCGGAGGGTGTCGTTCTCCTGGCGGGCCATCTTCACCTGCTTGTAGACGCTGAGCGCGCCGAAGGCGGTGGTACCCATGGACACGTACGCGCCGGTCTTGGACTTCTTGAAGTTCTTGGCCTTCTTAGCCATTGCGCTCATAGCGACGGAGCCTCCTCAAGCAGCGGGTGCCCCCACCTTTCCACGAAGGCGGCCTCGACGGCGGCTCCGACCTTGTACAGCCGGTCGTCCTTCATGGCGGGGGCGATGATCTGCAGCCCGACCGGCAGGCCGTCCTCCGGAGCCAGGCCGCAGGGCAGCGACATGGCGGAGTTGCCGGCGAGGTTGGTCGGAATGGTGCACAGGTCCGCGAGGTACATCGCCATCGGGTCGTCGGCGCGCTCGCCGATCGGGAAGGCGGTGGTGGGCGTCGTCGGCGAGACGATCACGTCCACCTGCTCGAACGCCTTCTCGAAGTCCTGCGTGATGAGCGTGCGGACCTTCTGGGCCGAGCCGTAGTACGCGTCGTAGTAGCCGGAGCTGAGCGCGTACGTACCGAGGATGATGCGGCGCTTGACCTCGTCGCCGAAGCCGGCCTCGCGGGTGAGCGCGGTGACGTCCTCGGCGGAGCGCGTGCCGTCGTCGCCGACCCGCAGGCCGTAGCGCATGGCGTCGAAGCGCGCCAGGTTCGAGGAGCACTCCGACGGCGCGATCAGGTAGTACGCCGAAAGAGCGAGGTCGAACGAGGGGCAGTCCAGCTCGACGACCGTGGCGCCGAGGGACTTCAGCAGCTCGACGGACTCGTTGAAGCGCTGGACGACACCGGCCTGGTAGCCCTCGCCGGCGAACTGCTTGACCACGCCGACGCGCATGCCCTGGACCGAGCCGTTGCGCGCGGCCTCGACGACCGGCGGGACCGGTGCGTCGATGGACGTCGAGTCGAGCGGGTCGTGGCCGCCGATGACCTCGTGCAGCAGGGCCGCGTCCAGGACCGTGCGGGCACAGGGGCCGCCCTGGTCGAGGGAGGACGAGAAGGCGACCATGCCGTAGCGGGAGACACCGCCGTAGGTGGGCTTGACGCCGACGGTGCCGGTGACGGCCGCGGGCTGGCGGATGGAGCCGCCGGTGTCCGTGCCGATGGCGAGCGGCGCCTCGAAGGAGGCCAGCGCGGCGGAGGAACCGCCGCCGGAGCCGCCCGGGATGCGGGTGAGGTCCCAGGGGTTCCCGGTCGGACCGTACGCGCTGTTCTCGGTGGAGGACCCCATGGCGAACTCGTCCATGTTGGTCTTGCCGAGGATGACGACGTCGGCCGCCTTCAGCTTCTTGGTGAGGGTCGCGTCGTACGGCGGGACCCAGCCCTCGAGGATCTTCGAACCGACGGTGGTCGGCATGTCCTGCGTGGTGAAGATGTCCTTGAGCGCGAGCGGGACGCCGGCCAGCGGGCCGAGCTTCTCGCCCGCCTCGCGCTTGGCGTCGACGGCGCGGGCCTGCGCGAGCGCGCCCTCGCGGTCGATGTGCAGGAAGGCGTGGACCTTCTCGTCGATGGCGTCGATCCGGGCCAGGTGGGCCTCGGTGACCTCGACGGCCGTCAGCTCGCCGGAGGCGATCCTCGCGGCGATCTCGGCCGCGGTGAGCTTGATGATGGTGCTGATGTCCGTCATGGCTGTTAGTCCTCCCCCAGGATCTGCGGCACCTTGAAACGCTGCTGCTCCTGGGCCGGGGCGCCGGAGAGCGCCTGCTCGGGGGTGAGCGACGGACGGACCTCGTCCGCGCGCATGACGTTGGTCAGCGGCAGCGGGTGGGAGGTCGGCGGTACGTCTTGGTCGGCGACCTCGGAGACGCGGGCGACCGCGCCGATGATGTCGTCGAGCTGACCGGCGAAGTGCTCGAGCTCTTCGCCCTTCAGCTCCAGACGCGCCAGCCGGGCGAGGTGGGCGACCTCCTCGCGCGTGATGCCAGGCATGCAGCGATCCTCAGGGTTTGGTGTGTGGTTTTGGCCCAATCCTATGGGGTCGCCGGACACCTCTGCGGCGGGCGGACGGAGCCCGGCCGTCGATTGAGGACAAATCGGCCATCGAGCGCCGCCCCGCCCCTCACGGTCCGGCCCGTCGAGGGGCTCAGGCCGTGGCCGGGCCGGGATTGAGCGCGCGCCCCGCGGGCCTGGGCGCCGGCTCGGGTGGCGCCGCCTGCGCGGCCGCGGCCTCCAGCTCCGACGGCCTCCGCCATCCGTGCTCTCCCCGGGCACGCAGCCAGGCAGTCGTCTCCTGCGGCGGCATGGCCGCGGCGACGAGCCACCCCTGCACCGCGTCGCAGCGCAGGTCCCGCAGCCGCTCCCAGGTCTCGTCGTCCTCGACGCCCTCGGCGACGACGATCAGGCCCAGCGAGTGGGCCAGGTCGATGGTGCAGCGGACGATCTCTGCGTCCTCGTTGTCCACGGCCAGCCGCGCGACGAACGACCGGTCGATCTTGAGCTCGCTCACCGGCAGCTTGCGCAGGTGTACGAGGGAGGAGTAGCCGGTACCGAAGTCGTCGAGGGACATCTTCACGCCGTGCCCGGTGAGTCCCGCCAGGGTGTCGGCGGCCCGCTGGGGGTCCTCCAGCAGGACGTGCTCGGTTATCTCCAGCTGCAGCGCGCCGGCCGGGACACCGTGCCGGGCGAGCCGCGCGGCGACACTGCCCGCGAAGCCCGGGGTGTGCACGTCGCGCGGAGAGACGTTGACGGCGACGGGGACGAACAGCCCCTGCGCCCGCCACCGCGCCACCTGGGCCAGCGCGGTCTCCAGCACGTACTCGGTGAGGTGGGGCATCAGCCCGGAGGACTCCGCGATCGCGATGAACTCGTCCGGGGGGACCCGTCCGCGCTCCGGGTGCACCCAGCGCACCAGTGCTTCGAGGCCGGCCACCTGCCCGTCGAAACGGACCTTGGGCTGGTAGTGGAGCTCCACCTCGCGGGCGTCCAGGGCGCGGCGCAGGTCGCCCAGCAGACCGAGCCGGTCCGGGGTGTTGCTGTCGCGCTTGGACTCGTAGACCTCCACGCCCGTGCGGTCCCGCTTGGCCTGGTACATCGCCACGTCCGCCCGTCTGAGCAGGCCCTCGGCGTCCAGCGCGTGGTCGGGGTGGACGGCGACACCCGCGCTGGCCTCCAGCACGAGGGTGAGCCCGTCGAGGTCGAGGGGCGAGGAGAGCTCGGCGACCAGATGACGGGCGATGCGCTGGGCGCTGGTGATCGAGTCCGCGGTCGGCAGCAGCACGGCGAACTCGTCGCCCCCGAGCCGCGCGGCCTCCGCACCGCGCGGGAGGGCGAGCCGCAGCCGCTCCGCGATCTGGAGCAGGAGCCGGTCACCGGCGAGATGACCGAGGGTGTCGTTCACGGCGCGGAACCGGTCGAGGTCGATGAGGACGAGGGCGGTCCGCTCGCCCGTGGCGCCGGCCTCCTCGAGTGCCGTCCACGTCCTCTCCAGGAGCCACTGACGGTTGGGCAGGCCGGTGAGCGGGTCCCTGAGTTGTTCCTCGGCACGCGCGCGGGCTATCCAGAGTGTGGAGTCCAGGGCGATCAGCGGGACGGCGAAGAGCGGCAGCAGCACCGGCGTGGCCGACGCCACCACGCAGATCAACGGGGCGATGCCGAGCAGGGCGACCGCGACGAGTCCCTGGCGCAGCAGTGCCGTTCGGGCGATCGTCGGCAGTCCGCCGGTCTGCGACGCCCTGGCGTACCAGAGCAGGACGCGGGTGACGAGCAGGTACGCACCGGCGGCGAGGAGCACTTCCGGCACGGCCTCGATGCCCCAGTGGAGTGGCCGCCAGGGTGTCTCGACGCTCGGCACCTGGCCGAAGGCGGCCAGGACGAGCGCGGCCGCCCCGATGCCGAGTATGTCCACGGCGCCGTGCAACAGCCCCTGCCACCACCGGTGACGCCTGGCCGTGCCGACGAGCACCACGACGACGAGGCTGACCAGGCCGGCGGCCACCCAGCCGTAGAGCAGCAGAACTGCGAGGGTGAGGGCCGCGCCGGAGCCTGTGCCGCCCCACCAGCGGTCTCGGCCCAGGGCGACCAGATGGCCCACGATGATCCCGGTGAGCACGGCGAGCGACCAGCCCGCGGTGCCGGACGGGAAGAGCGCGTGGCCGTCGTCGACCGTCCGGTAGAAGCCGACGGCGAGCTGCAGCGCGGCGACCGCCACGACGGTGGCGCCCACCTTGGACGTGAGGCCCACGAAACCTTGCAGCCCCGACACCGGTGCGGCGCTCTCGGTCGGTTTCATTCCGTCCCTCTCACAGCCGGCGGTACCGATGTCCCACGGTGGCCCCCGCCCCCATGCCACCACGAACCGAATCCCACCACGCAGCCGGGCACGGCAGGTGTGCGTTCAACAGTAGGCCGACGAGGGCCCCCACGGGCAGCGCTCTGCAGGTCTTGCCCGAATGGGGTCCTGGTACCACCGACCGTCTGATATGCGCCGAACAGGTGTTGCCGGGGGCCGGACCGGGCCTCCGGATCTCCTCCCGCCCGCCTCGTCGGCATACTTCCCCCCTGGCTCATGACCACGCGACCGGTCATGTCTCGATCGCGCCTCGATCACGCCTCGGCGGGGACAGCGGCCTCCCGGGCCGCGTCCGGCCCCTGTCCGAGGAGCACGGCGAAGCCCTCCTCGTCGAGTACGGGCACCTTCAGCTGCATCGCCTTGTCGTACTTCGACCCCGGGTTGTCGCCGACCACCACGAAGGACGTCTTCCTGGAGACCGAGCCGGTGACCTTCGCCCCCAGGCTCTGGAGCGCGTCCTTGGCGCCGTCCCTGGTGTGCGCGGTCAGCGTGCCGGTGACCACGACGGTGAGGCCCTCCAGGGGCCGCGGCCCCTCGTCCTCACCCGCGCCCTCGTCCTCCATCCGGACCCCGGCCTCCCGCCACTTGCGCAGGATCTCGCGGTGCCAGTCCTCGGCGAACCACTGTTTGACCGAGGCGGCGATGATGGGCCCCACCCCGTCCGCCGCGGCGAGTTCCGCCTCGGACGCCTCGTCGATCCGCTCCACGGACCGGAACTGCCGGGCCAGTTCGACGGCGGCCACCGGCCCCACGTGCCGGATCGAGAGCCCGGTGAGGATCCTGGCGAGCGGGGCCTGCCTGGCCGCCGCGATGCCCTCCAGCATGCCGAGGGCGTTCTTCTTCGGCTCGCCCTGCTGGTTTGCGAAGACCGTGGCGATCTTCTCCTCGCCCGTCTTCGGGTCACGCTTGGGCAGCCCGCTGTCCGGGTCCAGGACATACGCCCGGATGGGCAGCAGCTGTTCCACCGTCAGGCCGAAGAGGTCGCCCTCGTCCAGCAGCGGCGGCTCCTCGGGCTCCAGCGGTCTGGTCAGGGCCGCGGCGGCCACATAGCCGAAGTGGTCGATGTCCAGGCACTTACGGCCAGCCAGGTAGGCCAGGCGCTCCCTCAACTGAGCGGGGCAGGAACGGGCGTTGGGGCAGCGGAGGTCGATGTCTGCCTCCTTCATCGCCCGCAGCGGCGTCCCGCACTCGGGGCACTCGGACGGCATGACGAACTCATGCTCGCTGCCGTCCCGCAGGTCGACGACCGGGCCGAGGATCTCCGGGATGACGTCGCCCGCCTTGCGGAGCACCACCGTGTCACCGATGAGGACGCCCTTGGCCTTCACCACGTTCTGGTTGTGCAGGGTGGCGAACTCGACCTCGGAGCCCGCCACCTCGACCGGCTCGACCTGGGCGTACGGCGTGACCCGGCCGGTGCGTCCGACGCCGACGCGGATGTTGACCAGCTTGGTGTTGACCTCCTGCGGGGCGTACTTCCAGGCGATCGCCCAGCGCGGCGCGCGCGAGGTGGAGCCCAGCCTGCCCTGCAGCGGGATCTCGTCGAGCTTGACGACCACGCCGTCGATCTCGTGCTCGACGGACTGGCGGTTCTCGCCGAACCAGGCGATGAACTCACGGACCTCGTCGAGGGACTCCACGACCTTGTTGTGCCTGGCGGTCGGCAGGCCCCACTCCCTCAGCAGGTCGTAGGCCTGGGAGAGCCGGTCGATGTCGAAGCCCTCGCGGGCGCCGATGCCGTGCACCACCATGTGCAGCGGGCGGGTGGCGGTGACCTTCGGGTCCTTCTGCCGCAGCGATCCGGCCGCCGCGTTGCGCGGGTTGGCGAAGGGCTTGTCCCCGGCCTCGACGAGCCGGGCGTTGAGCCCCTCGAAGGCCTCCATCGGGAAGAAGACCTCACCCCGGATCTCGACGAGCGCGGGGATGTCGTCCCCCTTGAGGCGGAGCGGGATCTCCGCGATCGTACGGACGTTGGGGGTGATGTCCTCCCCCGTCCGGCCGTCGCCGCGGGTCGCCGCGCGGGTCAGCCTGCCGTGCTCGTAGGTGAGGTTGACGGCGAGACCGTCCACCTTGAGCTCGCACAGGAAGTGGTACCCGCCCCCGCCCACGTCCTTGGCCACGCGCTCGGCCCAGGCGGCGAGCTCCCCGTCGTCGAATGCGTTGTCCAGGGAGAGCAGGCGCTCACGGTGTTCGACGGAGGTGAACTCCGTGGTGTAGGGGCCCGCGACCTTCTGGGTCGGCGAGTCCGGTGTGCGCAGCTCCGGGTGCTCGTCCTCGATGGCCTCCAGCGCGCGCATCTGCCGGTCGAACTCCGCGTCGTCGACGACCGGCTGGTCCTTCACGTAGTACCGGAAGCGGTGCTCCTCGATCTGCTCGGCGAGAAGTGCGTGCTGTTCGCGCACCTCCGCCGGCACACCGGTCAGCTGCTGCGCCTGCTGTTCGCCGGCCATCGCCTGTTCCTCCGTTGCCCCGTTGACTTCCGACCTCGACGACCCGTCACTCAGGGTTGTCCGCGAGCGACTTCGCGGCCCGGGCGCAGTGGGCGAGCGCGGCGCGCGCGTACGCGGGCGACGCCCCCGCCAGACCGCAGGACGGAGTGATCACGACGGACTCGCTGAGAGTCCCCGGATTCAGCCCCAGCCTGCTCCACAACGTCCTGACCTCCTTGACGCTACCGCCCGGGTCCGACAATGCGGTCGAGGCGGCGTCCATGCCGGGAACCACGCCGAGGAAGAGCTGGGTACCGCCCTCGACGGCCTCCCCGATCGCTTCCTCCTCACGCTCGGTGAGCAGGGAGAAGTCGAAGGACACCGCGCCCGCCCCCGCGCGGCGCAGCAGAGCGAACGGCACCTCCGGCGCGCAGGAGTGGACGGCGGTGAGTCCCTCGCCGTTCACCGCGAGCACGTCCCGCAGTGTTCCCTCGACGACCTGGCGGTCCACGGCGCGGTAGGTGCGGTAGCCGCTCGCCGACCTGATCCGGCCCCTCAGCACGGCGGTCAGGGAGGGTTCGTCGAGCTGGAGCACGACCTCGGCGCCGGGAACCCGGCGCCGTACCTCGGCGAGGTGGGAGCGCAGCCCCTCGGCCAGGGAACCGGCCAGGTCACGGCAGGCCCCCGGGTCGCCCAGCATGGCCTCGCCGCCCCGCAGCTCCAGCCCGGCGGCGAGGGTCCAGGGGCCGACGGCCTGGACCTTCAGCAGCCCTTCGTAGCCCTGGGTGAACTCCTCCAGCGCGTCGAGGTCCTCGCCCAGCCAGGAGCGGGCCCTGCGGGTGTCGCGGCCGGGGCGGTCGCTGATCCGCCAGCCGCTGGGCTCGACATGGCCGTACATCTCGACGAGCAGACCCACGGTCCGGCCGGTCATGTCCGCGCCGGGGCCCCGCGCGGGCAGCTCCGCCAGGTACGGCATGCCCCGGCCGTCGGCGAAGGACCCGGTGACGGTCTTGGCCGCTTCCCGGGCGTCTCCCCCCGGCATGGACCCGATCCCGGTGGCTGCACTCGCGCTGAACCCGCTCTTCTCGCTCACGCGGAAAGCCTACGGGCCCCGGCGCGGGCCGTCGGCGGCCGCCCGGCAGCCCCTCAGCGGCCGGGGCGGACCGTCAGGTCGTTGATCTCGGCGTCGCGCGGCAGATCGAGTGCCAGCAGGATCGTGGTGGCCACGGACTCCGGGTCGATCCAGCGCGAGGCGTCGTACTCCTTGCCCTCCTGCTGGTGGACCTTGGCCTGCATGGGGCTGGCGGTGCGGCCCGGGTAGACGGAGGTGACCCGGACGCCGTTGCCGTGCTCCTCGTGGCGCAGGGAGTCGGCGAGTGCCTTGAGCCCGTGCTTGCTGGCGGCGTACGCGCCCCACTCGGCGTGGGCCGCGAGGCCTGCCCCGGAGTTCACGAAGACGACGTGGCCCTGCGCGACGCGGAGCTGCGGCAGCATCAGACGCGTGAGCTCGGCCGGGGAGACCAGGTTGGCGTTGAGCTGGTGGTGCCAGGCCTTCGGGGTCAGGTCGCCGACCGTGCCGAGTTCGACGACGCCCGCGATGTGCAGCAGCGAGTCGAGGTGCTCGGGCATCGGCTGGTGGCCGAACGCCCAGGAGAGCCGGTCGGGATTGCCGAGGTCGCCGACGAGCGTGCGGGCCCCGGGGTGGAGGGCGGCCAGTTCCTTGGCGCGTCCGGCGTCCCGGGCCAGCAGCACGAGGTCGTCGCCGCGCTCCAGGAGACGGCGGGCGACGGCGGCGCCG
Source organism: Streptomyces sp. Alt3 (assembly GCF_030719215.1). Classification (NCBI taxonomy): domain Bacteria; kingdom Bacillati; phylum Actinomycetota; class Actinomycetes; order Kitasatosporales; family Streptomycetaceae; genus Streptomyces; species Streptomyces glycanivorans. The sequence goes on from NZ_CP120983.1 coordinate 2,547,824, forward strand.
ATGCCGGAGCCGGCACCGGTGATGAGGTGAGTAGGCATGCCCTCATGCTCGCACCAGGGCATGCCGGCATCGGAGCAGGCCTGCCGGTTTCCCCCGGGACGCCCGGCCGGGGCGTCCCGGTCAGCGCAGCCCTGCCGACTCCTCCAGGTAGGCCAGCGCGCCGACACCGTCCTTGGCGAAGAAGACCAGCTCGGTGAGGGGCAGCGGCAGGAAGCCCTCGTCCTCCATGCGCTGGAACTGCTGGCGCAGGCCGTCGTAGAAACCGGCGGTGTTCAGCAGGACGACGGGCTTGGTGTGCTTGCCGTGCTTCTTCAGTTCCAGGATCTCCGTGGCCTCGTCGAGCGTCCCCGTGCCGCCGACCATGATCACGATCGCGTCGGACTTCTCCAGAAGCAGCGCCTTGCGCTCGGCCAGGTCCTTGGCGATCACCATCTCGTCGGCGTTCGTCCGCGCCTTGGCCGCCAGGAAGTCCACCGACACCCCGACGAGCCGGCCGCCGGCCTCCTGGACGCCGTCGGCGACGACCTTCATCAGCCCGCTCTCCGACCCGCCCCAGACCAGGGTGTGTCCGCCCCTGCCCAGCAGTTCGGCGAACTCGCGGGCGGGCACGGTGTAGCGGTCGTCGAGGTCGGCGGCGGAGAGGAAGACGCAGATGTTCATGCGGACACCGTACGACCGCTGCCCGGTGCGGGAGGAAACCGGTGCGGGAAGAAGGCGGTACGGGAAGAAACCGGCCTTCCGCGGGGCTGAACCCGGTATGGCCTCCATCACAGGACACACCATCACCGTCGAACCCTCCGCCACGCACGTGCGCGCGGTGCACGACGGGCAGGTGCTCGCCGAGAGCCGCCGCCCGCTCGTGCTGCGGGAGACGGGCTGTCCCGACCGTTACTACCTGCCGCCCGAGGACGTCCGTACGGAGCTGTTGTCACCCTCGGACACCCGTACGCACTGTCCGTTCAAGGGGGACGCGTCGTACTGGTCACTGCCCGGAGCCGCGGACCTCGTCTGGGCCTACCCGGAGCCGAAGGAGGAGGTCGCCGCGATCAGGGACCACTTCTGCTTCTACGCCACGGACGTCGTGCCCGACTGACCGTCAGAAATATTTTCTCGCACCGGCGATGAGTTCCGCGCGGCCCGGCGGTCCACCCTCACATGGACAAGACTCTCTCCCGTGACGGCACGTCGATCGCGTACCGCCGTCACGGCGACGGGCTACCGGTGATCCTGGTCGGCGGGGCCCTGAGCACCGCGGCCGACGAGGCGCCGCTGGCCGCCCTGCTGGCCCCGCGCTTCACGGCCGTCACGTACGACCGGCGGGGGCGCGGGGCGAGCGGAGACGGCGGTCCGTGGTCGCTGCGCCGCGAGATCGAGGACCTGGCGGCGGTCGCGGCTGCGGCGGGCGGGCGCGTCTCACTGTTCGGCATGCTGTCGGGCGGGGCGCTGGCTCTGGAGGCGCAGGCCGCTGGGCTGCCCGTGGACCTGCTGGCGGTCTACCAGCCGCCGTACACCCCTGGGCCGGACGGCCTGCTGTACAAGTCACGCTGCACGGCGCTGCTGCACCGGCTGCTCGCGGAGGGCGACCGGGCCGGGGCGGTCGAGCTGTACCTGTCACAGACCGGGATCCCGGAGGAGACGGTCGCCCGCATGCGCCGGGCCCCGCTGTGGGCGGGCCTGGAAGCGGTGGCCCACACCCTCGCGTACGACGACGCCCTGCTGGGTGACGGCGCGGTGCCCGTCGCACGGTTCGCGTCCGTCACGGCGCGCACCCTCGTCATGACGGGCGGCTTCAGCACGGAGCAGGCCAGGACGACGAGCCTGGCCCTCGCGGCAGCGGTCCCACGCGCCAGGCAGCGCACCCTGACCGGTCAGACCCGCGAGCTGGCACCGCACGCGATCGCGCCGGTGCTGGCGGAGTTCTTCGCCCGGGAGGTGTTCGCCGGACGGGTTTCCCGATGACTTCGCGCGGGTCACGTCCGTACAGGGGTCGGACGTGACCCGCGCGGAAGACCAGGTGGCTCCGGACGGCCCTCAGCCGCCCGCCGCCGCCCTCTCCCTGCGCACCGTCGTCGCGATCGTCGCCGAGCCGACGACCCGCGTCCCGTCGTACAGCACGACCGCCTGGCCCGGTGCCACACCCCGGACCGGCTCGGTGAAATCGACCGACAGGATGCCGTCGGTCAGCTCGGCCGTCACCTCGGTCTCGCCGCCGTGGGCCCTCAGCTGAGCGGTGTACGTGCCGGGCCCGGACGGGGCCGTGCCGCACCAGCGGGGCTTGATCGCGGTGAGGGCGGTGACGTCCAGGGCCTCCACCGGGCCGACCGTCACCGTGTTGTTCACCGGGGAGATGTCCAGGACGTAGCGGGGCTTGCCGTCGGGGGCCGGGTGGCCGATGCGCAGGCCCTTGCGCTGGCCGATGGTGAAGCCGAACGCGCCCTCGTGGGTGCCGACCTTGGCGCCCTCCTCGTCGAGGATGTCGCCCTCCGCCGGGCCGCCGAGCCGGCCGGCCAGGAAGCCCTGGGTGTCGCCGTCCGCGATGAAGCAGATGTCGTGGCTGTCGGGCTTCTTCGCGACCGCCAGACCGCGGCGCTCGGCCTCGGCCCGGATCTCGTCCTTGGTGGTGAGGGTGTCGCCCAGCGGGAACATCGCGTGGGCGAGCTGCCTCTCGTCCAGGACACCGAGGACGTAGCTCTGGTCCTTGGCCATGTCCGAGGCACGGTGCATCTCGCGGGTGCCGTCGTCCTTCAGCACGACCGTGGCGTAGTGGCCGGTGCAGACCGCGTCGAAGCCGAGGGCCAGCGCCTTGTCGAGCAGCGCCGCGAACTTGATCTTCTCGTTGCAGCGCAGGCAGGGGTTGGGCGTCCGCCCGGCCTCGTACTCCGCGACGAAGTCGTCCACGACGTCCTCACGGAAGCGTTCCGCCAGGTCCCAGACGTAGAACGGGATGCCGATGACGTCCGCCGCGCGGCGGGCGTCCCGGGAGTCCTCGATGGTGCAACAGCCGCGCGCGCCCGTACGGAAGGACTGCGGGTTCGCGGAGAGGGCGAGGTGCACACCGGTCACGTCGTGGCCTGCCTCGGCGGCTCGGGCGGCCGCGACGGCGGAGTCGACTCCGCCCGACATGGCGGCGAGCACGCGGAGGGGGCGCTGGGAGGTCTCAGTCATAGCTTCTCCAGAGTACGGGGCCCCGGGAACCGAATGCTCTCGGATAAGCGTTGTGGAGCACATGGGGAACAATGGGAATGCCGGATCACCGGGCGAAGGCCCTGGTCACGGCATCAGTCGCCGCACACTGCTGATCGGTGGCGGTGCGGTGGCGGCGGCGGGCACGGCCGCTCTGGCCGCGGAGGAGGTGCGGCGCCTCTGGTGGCGGGTGCCGGGTGTCGAGAAGCCGCGCAAGGACGGGGAGCTGGACTACGCCCCGGCGCAGTGGGTCGCGGCCTCCGAGGCGAACTGGCGGCGGGCCGACCGCCCCGACGACTACGGCGTGGACCGGGTGATCGTCCATGTCACCCAGGGCAGCTACGCCAGCGCGGTCAAGGTCTTCCAGGACCCTGCGCACCAGGCGGCGACGCACTACATCGTCGGGCAGAACGGCCGTGTGACCCAGATGATCCGCGAGCTGGACGTGGCGTACCACGCGGGTAACCGCTCGTTCAACGAGCGGAGCGTCGGTATCGAGCACGAGGGCTTCGTGGACCGCCCGCAGGACTTCACGGCGGCGATGTACGCGTCCTCCGCGGAGCTGACGGCGGCGATATGCAAGCGGTACGACATCCCGATGGACCGCGAGCACATCATCGGGCACGTCGAGGTCCCGGGCACGGACCACACCGATCCCGGGCCGCACTGGGACTGGCCCCGCTACATGAAGCTGGTGCGCGCGGCGTCCACGGGCGGCGGGGCGCGGGCTAGCTGAGCCCGGCCGTCCTGGCCCGCTCGACGGCGGGGCCGATCGCCCGCGCGAGGTCGTCCACGTCCCGCGCGGTCGAGGTGTGACCGAGCGAGAAGCGCAGCGTGCCGCGCGCCAGGTCGGGATCGGTGCCGGTGGCCAGCAGCACATGGCTGGGCTGGGCGATGCCCGCGGTGCACGCGGATCCCGTGGAGCAGGCGATGCCCTGGGCGTCGAGCAGCAGCAGGAGGGAGTCGCCCTCGCAGCCCGGGAAGCTGAAGTGGGCGTTGGCGGGGAGCCGGCCGCCCGGAGCGGGGTCGCCCCCGAGAAGGGCGTCGGGAACGGCCTTCAGGACGGCGGCCGCGAGCTCGTCCCGGAGTGCGCCGACCTCGCGGGCGAAGTCCTCGCGTCCGTCGGCGGCGTGCCGTCCGGCCACGGCGAACGCGGCCACGGCGGGTACGTCGAGCGTGCCGGAGCGCACGTGCCGCTCCTGTCCGCCGCCGTGCAGGACGGGCACGGGTGTCTGGTCGCGCCCGAGCAGCAGCGCGCCGATGCCGACCGGGCCGCCGATCTTGTGCGCGCTGACCGTCATCGCGGCAAGCCCGGAACGGGCGAAGTCGACCTCCAGCTGCCCGAACGCCTGCACCGCGTCGGCGTGCATGGGGACACCGAACTCGTCGGCGACCTCGGCGAGTTCTCGTATCGGCATGACGGTGCCGATCTCGTTGTTGGCCCACATCACGGTGATGAGCGCGACATCGTCCGGGTCACGGACGAGCGCCTCCCGCAGCGCCTCCGGGTGCACCCGTCCGTGGGCGTCGACCGGGAGGTATTCGACGGTGGCACCCTCGTGCTCCGCGAGCCAGTCCACGGCGTCCAGGACGGCGTGGTGCTCCACGGGACTGGCCAGGACCCGGGTGCGCCGGGGGTCGGCGTCGCGCCGGGACCAGTAGAGGCCCTTCACGGCGAGGTTGTCGGCCTCGGTTCCGCCCGAGGTCAGGACCACCTCGCTGGGGCGTGCGCCGAGCGCTTCGGCGAGGGTCTCTCTGGACTCCTCGACGGTACGGCGGGCCCGGCGCCCGGCAGCGTGCAGGGAGGACGCGTTGCCGGTGACGGCGAGGTGCGCGGTCATCGCCGCGATCGCCTCCGGAAGCATCGGCGTGGTCGCGGCGTGGTCGAGGTAAGCCATGGTGGTGACGATTCTACGAGTCCGTGGCGCGGGGTGTGCCGAGGGCGGTGCGGGCCACCGGCCCCCTGCTCGTGGCGGGCCGCCCTCGGGCGCCCCCGGAGCGCTCCGGCAGCGCTCCTCAGAGGACCGTCCAGCGCTGGGACTCCGCGCCCGAGCACAGGCCGGCCACGAGGCCCCCGTTACCCGCTCCGAGGCAGCCCCCGGTGCCGACGCTCACAAGGGTGCTTCCCGACCCCGCACGCCAGCGGCGTGACGCGTCCTCGTTGCACGAGAGCAGCAGGATCCCTCCGGCGCCCGCGCTGAGGCACGTCCTGCCCGACTCGTGGACGAGTTGGAAGGATCCTCCGGACACGGCCCGGACGCCCCAGACGGACCCCGACCCGTCGCAGTCGCCGGTGGTCGGGTAGCCGTTGTACGCGGCGACGAGGCACTTGCCGTTCCCGCCGTTGCGATAGCGGTGGTTCCCGGAGGGTGCGGTGCCTCCGGAGCTGGACCCACCGGAGGCGGTGGACCCGCCCGAGGTGCTGGAACCACCGGACGTACCGGACCCGCCCGAGGTGCTGGAGTCGCCGGACGTGCCGGAACCACCGGAGCCGTCCTGGGAACCGCCCCCCGCGTCACCGGCTCCCGGGGCCGGTGCGGAAGCGTCGTCCGCGGTGCCGTCTCCCTCCTCGGCCTCCTCGCCCCTCTCGCCCTTCTCCTTGTCCTTCTCCCTGTCCGCCGGCGACTTCTCCGGTGACGCCGAGCCGGACGGGCTCGCAGCCGAGGAGGAGACACCGGGCAGGGCCGGAGCCGAGGCCGACGGCCCACCGGCCGCGTGGTCGTCCGCACCGAAGGTGTAGGGCAGCAGCTGAAAGGCGAGCGTGGCTCCGCCCACGGCCACGACGACCGGCACGACGGCGAAGAAGACGCGGGTACGCCGCCTCCGCTCAGGCTTCGGGCGGGCCTTCTGTCCCAGCCGCAGTGTTTCCACGGAGACGGGCGGCGGCAGTTCGATCTCCTGGACGTGCGCCGCGAAGGCGGCCTTCTCCGCGAGGTTCCCGCTGATGGATTCCGGCCACGGAGGAGCTGTGAACGGCCCGTGCTCGGTGGCGATCCGTACCAGCTCGGACGCTGTGGGACGGGCCCCGGTGTCCTTGTCGAGGCAGGCGGCGACGACCTCGGCGAGCGCGGGGTCGAGCGCCCGCACCGCTTCGAGGTCGGGCTGCTCGTGCACGATGCGGTAGAGCACGGCGTGGCCGGACTCCTCGCCGAAGGGCGGGCTGCCGCCGGCCGCGTACGCGATGACGGAGCCCAGCGCGAACACGTCGGCGGCGCCGGTCAGGTCGCGTTTCGTCGCGGCCTGTTCGGGAGCCATGTAGGCGGGGGTGCCGACCACCATGCCGGTTCTGGTCAGCAGGCTCTGGTCGGTGGCGCGGGCCACACCGAAGTCGATGACCGTGGCGCCCTCGACCGTCAGCATCACGTTGGACGGTTTGAGATCCCGGTGCACCATCGCGAGGTCGTGCACCGGGACCAGCCCCTTGGCGGCCTCACGCAGCAGCAGCCACACGGTCTCCGCGGGTAGCGGGCCCTTGTGCAGCGCGAGGGCCTCGCTCAGGGTGAGCCCGGGGACGTACGCGGTCGCGAGCCAGGGGGGTCGCGCGTCGCGGTCGCTGGCGATCAGCGGGGCGGTGGCCTCCGCGGGCAGCTTGGCGAGGTTGTCCAGCTCGTGTCCGAAGCGTCGGACGAAGTCCTGGTCCTCACCCACGATCGAGGGCAGCACCTGTTTGACGGCGACGTACCGGCCCTCGTGGACGCCGAGGTACACACGCCCCATGCCGCCGGAGCCGAGCCGGCCTGCGAGCGGGATCCCGCCGATCTGCTGTGGATCGTCCGCTCCCAGCGGCCTGGCTCCACTGCCCGTCAGGTCCAACACGCCCACACCGACTCCCCGTGACACACCTTTTCCGTACCGGAGGAAGTCTGACCAGTGGATACTGGGAGTGGAGGCATATTCTAGAAAAACACTCCAGAAATTCACCGCGGAAGAGACGCGCCTCACGAACCACAGGGACGGCCACTCGATGAGCCCCAAGCAGCACCGCGGCGAAGTCACTTCCGATCTGCTCCTGGAAGCCGCGCTGCGCGTGTTCGTCGAGTCGGGTGAACAGGGCCTCACGGTCAACGCGGTCATCCGGACCAGCGGCGTCAGCCTGGGCAGCCTCTACCACCACTTCGGCAGCCTCGACGGACTGATAGGCGCGCTCAGTCACCGTTGGCTGGACCGGCTGCTGGGCGAGTTGACCAAGGCCCTGCGGAACGCCGGCACGGCGCGTGCGGGCATCGCCGGCGCCGTGGAGGCCTACCTGACCTTCATCCAGGAACACCGGGGGCCTGCCCTGCTCCTGCATTCCCCCCTCGCCGACCGCAAGGGGATGGCACGGGGCAGGGAATTCCGGGACGCCCAGGAGGCAAGGGTCTCCGAAGTGGCTCTCTGGGTCCGGCAGGGCGTGGATTCCGGGGAACTGGCCCCGCTCCCCCTGCCGTTGATCGAGTCGCTGGTGCTGGGCCCCGTCGTCGCGGTCGCCCGTAGGTCGCTGTCGGGCATCGACGACGTCGATCTCGACCAGGCGGCGCGCCTCCTGCCCGAGCAGATCTGGCGGTCGGTCCGCGCGTAGGACCAAACCGAGGGCGGGGATCGAACCGGGAGGGGTCGCGGCCGTCGCGCCGGGGCAGGTCAGTCCGCGGCAGTGTCGCGGCTCGTCGCGCCGGAAGGGGCGGGGTCAGCCCGCGAGGCCCCAGGAGACGGTGCCGTTGCTCGTGACCAGGACGGCCAGGACCACCAGGTCGGCGACACCGAGGGCCAGGCCGAGCAGGGCGCGGCCACGGCGGGCGGTGCGGCGGGCGAGCGCGATGACCGCCATCACGATGGCGACCGGCCCGAGCAGGATGTTCATCACCAGGAGACCGAGCAGCCCGAGGACGAACGAGGCGACGGCGAGCCCGTCGGCCTCACGGCCGGCCGGACGACTGCCGACGGCGGAGGAAGCGGAGGAGGCGTCGGCGGGGCGGGCGTCGCGCGGCGCGGTGCGTGCGGTGGTGAGTGCCATGCTGTGGGCTCCTTCGCGTCAGCGGGTGCGGCGGGCGAGGCGTTCACGGACGCCGAAGACCGCCAGCCAGAGGCCGATCACGGCCGCGGCGGCCAGGGCCACGGGGAGCGGAAGGTGTGCGACCGCTCCGAGGACGACCCCCAGCAGGAGCAGGGCGGCGACGAGGACGAGCATGTCCGGCCTTTCTGCGAGCTTTGAGAGTACGACTGTTCACTGACTTACGAGTCTAAACCCTTCGGCCCTTCCAAGGCTCGGAGAACGGTTGTTTACTGAATGGCATGAGTCACACCATCGGCATTCGTCAGGCCCAGAAACTGAAGACGCGTCAGGCGCTGCTCGACGCGTCACTGGAGCTGCTGGAACACCAGAGCCTGAGCAGCCTGGGCCTGCGTGAGGTGACGCGGGCCGTGGGCGTGACCCCGACCGCCTTCTACCGCCACTTCGACGGCACCGCCGCACTGGGCGTGGCCCTTGTCGAGGAGACCCTGGGGAGCCTGCACGGCATGATCGGCGCGATCCTCGCCGACACGGGGGACAGCGAGGAGCGCCTCGACCGCAGTGTCGGACTGATAGCAGGTCATGTAACCGCCCAGCCGGCCCACTTCCGCTTCATCGCCCGCGAACAGCACGGCGGCGTCGGGCAGGTGCGCGAGGCCATCGCCGCCCAGCTGCGCGGCTTCGCCGTGGAGGTCGCCGAAGTCCTGTCCTCGGAGCCCGAGTCGGCGGGCTGGGACCGGGAGGACCTGCTGATGCTGGGTGGGCTGTACGTCGACCACATGGTGCTCACCGCGTCGGCCCTGCTGGACGCCGGCCCGGACGGCGAGCAGGAGGTCGTCCGGGTGGCTCGGCGCCGGCTGCGTCTGGTCACGCTGGGCCGGGCCCACTGGCTGGACACGCCGTAGGGTCGGCCCCATGAGCGACTGGACACTCGACCGGACCTTCACCAGCTCCTCGGGCGAGGTGCGCTGGACCGCCCTCGGCCCGGAACAGGCCCCACCCGTCGTCCTGGTCCACGGCACGCCCTTCTCCTCGTACGTCTGGCGGGGCATCGCGCGGGGGCTCGCCCAGGACCACCGCGTCCACGTGTGGGATCTCCCGGGGTACGGCGCCTCCGCGCAGTACCCCGGCCAGGACGTGTCGCTGGGTGCCCAGGCCCGGGTGCTCACCGAGCTCCTCGGCCACTGGGGGCTCGGCCGGCCCGCCGTGGTCGCCCATGACTTCGGCGGCTGCGTCTCCCTCCGCGCCCACCTCCTGCACGGTGCCCGCTACGGGCGTCTGGCCCTGGTCGATCCGGTGGCGCTGGCCCCGTGGGGTTCGCCCGCCTACCGGCTGCTCGGCGGAGAGGCCGAGGTCTTCGGCGCTCTGTCGCCGGAGCTGCACCGTGCGCTGGTGACCGAGTACGTGAGCTCGGCGAGCCATCAGGGGCTGCACCCCACGGTGCTGGACCGGCTGGTCGCCCCCTGGTGCACCGAGGCCGGGCAGCCCGCGTTCTACCGGCAGATCGCCCAGAACGACCAGCGCTTCACCGACGAGATCCAGCACCGCTACGGAGAGCTGGATCTGCCCGTACTGATCTGCTGGGGCACGGAGGACACCTGGATCCCGGTCGCCCGCGGCCATGAGCTGGCCGGGCTCGTCCCCGGCGCCGAACTTCGGCTGATCGAGGGGGCGGGGCACCTCGTCCAGGAGGACGCGCCGGCCGAACTCACCGCCGCTCTCAGCCGTTTCCTGCGTACAGCCGTGTGACGGCCGCCGCGGCCTCGGCGATCACGCGGCGCGCTTCCGGGGGCGACAGCACTTCGAGGTTCGGGCCGAAGGAGAGCAGGGACCGCGCCCACGCGAGCTCCGGCACGGCGAGCTCGGCCAGCAGCCACTCCCCCGCCGATTCGCCCTGGGGCTCCGGCCTGCCGGTCAGCACCCCCGCGTGGAGGCGTACGAACAGGTCCAGCCGGGAACGGTGCACGCGCACCCGGAGCCGCACGTCCCCCGGCCGCTCCTCGACCTGCCGGCGCAGTTCCTCCCAGACGTCGACGGGCTCCACCCCGGCCCTGCGGACCACGGGCTCCTCGGTGAGCACGGCCCGCTCCACCCGGTCGGCACGGAAGAGGCGGGGAGCGCCCTCCAGGTCGGCGATCAGATACCAGACACCCGCCTTCACGACGAGGCCGTAGGGATCGACGGTGCGGACACGCGGGGTCGTCGTGCCGCTGTGCCGGTAGTGCAGCAGGAGCCGCCTGTCGGCGAAGACCGCGTCGTGCAGTTCGCCCACGTCGACGGCGGCGTGCGGTCCGCTCATCCAGCGGACCGGGTCCACCAGGATGCGGCGGCTGGTCTGTTCGGCGGCGGGCCGGTGCGGGGCGGGGAGGGCCGCCATCACCTTGCGCAGGGCGGACGCGAGGGCGGCGTCCAGTCCGAGGGCGGCGTGTGCCCCCTGCGCGGCGAGCACGAACAGGGCGCGCGCCTCGTCGGCGGTCAGCCCTGTGACATCGGTACGGAAGCCCGGCAGCAGCGCGATGCCACCGTTGCGCCCCCGCTCCGCGTACACGGGCACACCGGCCGCCGACAGCGCCTCGACGTCCCGGTAGATGGTGCGTACGGAGACTTCGAGGCGCTCGGCCAGCTCGCCGGCCGGAACCGTGCCGCGGGTCTGGAGCAGCAGGAGGACGGAGAGCAGCCGGTCGGATTTCACCGCACCATCATGGCGCGGGGTCAGCCCCGGGGTGCGCGGGCCAGCTGGCGGGACTGCGCGACGAGGCGGCCGGCACTGTCCCACACGTCCGCGTCCTCCTCCAGGAAGCCGCCCGCGAGATTACGGGTGGTGATGGAGACACGCAGCGGTCCCGGGGCCGGCCTGCAGCGGATGTGGGCGGTGAGCTCGACGGTGGGCGTCCAGCCCTTCAGCCCCAGTTCGAAGGAGGTGGGCGGCAGGGCGTCCACGGTGAGGAGCAGCGAGAGCGGATCGGCGTCACGGCCGTCCGCCAGTCCGAACCAGCCCCGCATCTCGCCCCTGCCCGACGGTGCGCCGACGGCCCAGCCGACCGTCGCCGGGTCGAGCCTGATGTCCAGCCGCTCGGTGATGGCGGAGCTGCCGGGGATCACCGATGCCCCGTCGCTCGTTCCGAGGCACCGCTCCAGGGGCGGGATCGCCGGGGGCTCGGCCGATGTACGGACGTCGTCGCTCAGCCCGTCCAGATCGCCGTAGGTGGCCAGCACCCGGATGCGCTCGATCTCCGTGCCGTCCTCGGCGAACTGGAAGAGCGAGGCCTCGCCGGTGGAGAGCGTGCGCCCGCTGCGGACCACCTGGGTACGGATCACGGCGGGGCCGGGGACCGAGGCGGTGAGGTAGTGCGCGGAGACCGAGAAGGGGTCGGAGTGCGGCAGTGCCTCGCCGAGTGCGCGGCCGAGCAGGGCGAGCAGGTAGCCGCCGTTGACCGCGTGGATGATCGTCCAGCCCGCGGAGAGCTCGGCGTCGTAGACGCCCTCCTCCCGGAGCGTGACGGCGGTGTCGCGGTCGAACTCGCTGTCACCGATGGTCGCCTGTACCGCGCGCGACTCCTGCGCTGCTGCCTGTGCCATGGCATGCACGGTACACCGATCGTATTACTGAGCGGTAGCTTTTTGTTGCCGTCAGATGACGGTCGCGTTCTCCTCGGCCCTGGCCGAGCGCCGGTTCCAAGCCCTCGGCGCCCTCCAGTGGAAGCGCATGGCCAGCAGCCGCAGGACGAACGCGGCAAGCGCGGCGGCGCCGCTGGTGTAGGCGTTGAGCGTCTCGAACCGGATGCAGAGGACCACCATCACGGCGCCGACGATCGCGGGGACGGCGTACAGGTCACGGTCCCAGCGCAGCAGCGAGGGCACCTCGTTGGCCAGGACGTCGCGCAGCACACCGCCGCCGACCGCGGTGGCCAGTCCGAGGGCGGCGGACGAGGTGAGGCCGAGGCCGTACTCGTACGCCTTGACCGTGCCGGCCACGCAGAAGAGACCGAGGCCCGCAGCGTCGAAGACGTTGACGCCGACCTGGATGCGTTCGACGTGCGGATGCAGGAAGAACACCAGGCCGGCGGCGATCAGCGGGGTCAGGAAGTAGCCGAGATCCGTGAAGGCCGCCGGGGGGATGGCCCCGATCATGACGTCACGGAAGATCCCCCCGCCCAGCGCTGTCACCTCGGCGAGGACCGCGATGCCGAAGACATCGAAGTTCTTGCGGACGGCGAGCAGGGCGCCCGAGATCGCGAAGACGAAGATTCCGACGATGTCGAGCGCATGCTGGACGGAGGGGGTGAAGAGTTCGTTGAGCACCGGGCAATTGTGCCCGTACTACTCCTTCGGCTCGCCCTTCGCGTCGGTGGACGGGACGGCATCGTCCTTGGCGTCGGGCACGGAGGCGGGCTCGGCGGCCTTGTCCGGTCCGTCCGGCGCGGCGGGCTCGGCGGGCTCGGCGGGCTTCTCCGCCCCTCCGGCCTTCTCCTCTTCCGGCTTCGCAGCCCCTCCGGCCTTCTCCTCTTCCGGCTTCGCAGCCGCTTCGGTCTTCGCAGCCACCTCCGGCTTCGCAGCCGCAGCCGCTGCCGGCTCAGCCGTGCCCGCCGACTTCACGGTGATGACGTCCGCGACGAGCGGCGCGTCCCCCGGCGCCTGGTCCTCGCCGTTCTCCGGGTGGTGGCACGCCACCTGGTGCCCGGTCTTCAGCTGGAGCAGCGGCGGCTCGGTGGTCTTGCAGACCTGCGTCGCCTTCCAGCACCGGGTGTGGAAGCGGCAGCCGCTCGGAGGCGAGATCGGCGACGGCACGTCGCCCTTGAGCAGGATGCGGTCGCTCTTGGCTCCGCGCCGGCGCGGGTCGGGGACCGGGACGGCCGACATGAGCGCCGTGGTGTAAGGGTGCATCGGCGCCTCGTAGAGCGAGGTGCGGTCCGCGAGTTCGACGATCTTGCCGAGGTACATGACCGCGATCCGGTCCGAGACATGGCGGATGACCGAGAGGTCGTGCGCGATGATCATGTACGTGAGCCCGAGCTCGTCCTGGAGGTCGTCCAGCAGGTTCACCACCTGCGCCTGGATCGACACGTCCAGCGCCGAGACCGGCTCGTCCGCGACGACCAGCTTCGGCTTCAGTGCGAGCGCACGCGCGATGCCGATGCGCTGGCGCTGGCCGCCGGAGAACTCGTGCGGGTAGCGGTTGTAGTGCTCGGGGTTGAGCCCCACGAGCTCCAGCAGCCGCTGGACCTCCGCCTTCACACCGCCCTCGGGCTTGACGCCCTGGAGCCGGAAGGGGGTTCCGACGATGCCGCCGACCGTGTGGCGCGGGTTCAGCGAGCCGTACGGGTCCTGGAAGATCATCTGGATGTCGCGGCGCATCGGGCGCAGCCGCCCGGCCGACATGTGGGTGATGTCGCGCCCCTGGAACTCGACCTTGCCGCCGGTCGGCTCCAGCAGTCGGGTCACCAGCCGGCCCATGGTCGACTTGCCGCAGCCCGACTCACCGACGACGCCCAGGGTCTCCCCGGGGCGCACGTCGAAGGTGAGACCGTCCACGGCCTGGACCGCGCCGACCTTGCGCTTCAGCACACCCTTGGTGATCGGGAAGTGCTTGACGAGGCCGTCGACCTTGAGGAGCGGCTCGGACCCGTCGGGCCCGGCCTCGGAAGACACGGAAGTCTTCTTGTTCGGATCAGTCACAGCTTCGGCGCAATCTCTTCGGTCCAGATACGGTCGCGCTGCTCACGCGACATGTGGCACGCGGAGTAGTGCCCGTCGCTGACCTGCTGCAGCTCCGGACGCTCGGTGCGGGTGATGTTGTCCGGCGGGACGTCGGCGTACGGGCACCGCGGGTGGAACGCACAGCCCGACGGGACGTTGATGAGGCTGGGCGGGGAGCCCTTGACCGGGATGAGCCGGTCGGTCTGCTCGCGGTCGATGCGGGGCATCGAGCCCAGCAGGCCCCAGGTGTAGGGGTGCTGGGGCTCGTAGAACACCTTCTCGGCGCTGCCGCGCTCGATGCAGCGTCCCGCGTACATCACGAGCAGGTTGTCCGCGATCTCGGCGACGACACCGAGGTCATGGGTGATCATGACGACCGCGGAGCCGAACTCCTTCTGCAGGTCGCGGATCAGGTCGAGGATCTGCGCCTGGACGGTGACGTCGAGGGCGGTCGTCGGCTCGTCCGCGATGAGCAGCTGCGGGTTGTTGACCAGGGCCATGGCGATCATCGCGCGCTGGCGCATACCGCCGGAGAACTGGTGCGGGTAGTCCTCGTAGCGCCGGTGCGGCTCGGGGATGCCCACACGGTCGAGCATCTCGATCGCGCGCTTCTTCGCGGTCTTCTTGTCGACCTTGTTGTGGACCCGGTGGGCCTCGACGATCTGCGCGCCGATGCTGTAGTACGGGTGCAGGGCGGACAGCGGGTCCTGGAAGATCATGGCCATCTTCTGGCCGCGGAGCGCGCGCACCCGCTCGGGGCCGGCGCCGATGAGCTCCTCGCCGTCGAGCCAGATCTCACCGCCGATCCGGGCACGCTCCGAGGTGTGGAGCCCCATGATCCCCAGGGAGGTCACGGACTTGCCGGAGCCGGACTCGCCGACGATGCCGAGGGTCTGGCCGGCCTTCAGGTCGAAGCTGACGCCGTCGACGGACTTGACCAGGCCGTCGTCGGTGTCGAAGTGGACGCTGAGGTTGCGTACGGACAGGAATTCCTTGTCGTCGCCGGACCTCTGCGCCGGAACGGTGTCCGCCGCCGGGGAGTCCTTCTTGATTGCGTCGCTCATGAGAGCCTCACCCGGGGGTCGATCGCGGCGTACACGAGGTCCACCAGCAGGTTGCAGATGACGATGAAGAAGGCCGCGACCAGGGTCACGCCCATCACCTTGGGCAGGTCGGCGGTGGTGACGCCCTGGATGGCGAAGGCACCCAGCCCCTGGAAGGAGAAGACCCGCTCGGTGATGACCGCGCCGCCGAGCAGCAGCGCGAAGTCCATGCCGAAGATGGTGACGAGCGGGGTGAGCGCGGAGCGCAGGCCGTGCTTGACGACCACCTTGCGTTCCTTGAGGCCCTTGGCCCGCGCGGTTCTGATGTAGTCCTCGCCCATCGTCTCCAGCATCCCCGCCCGGGTGAGCCGGGCGTAGAGCGCGGAGTACAGCAGGGCGAGTGTGCACCAGGGCAGGACCAGGCTGCCCGCCCACTCCAGGGGACTGTCGGCGAACGGCACGTACTCCCCGTTGCCGAACAGCGCCAGCACGACGAGGCCGGTGAAGAACATCGGCAGCGAGACACCGGCGAGGGCGACGCCCATGGAGAGCCGGTCGAAGAACGAGCCCCGCTTGAGGGCGGAGACGACGCCGATCGCGACACCGGAGACGACCCAGATGACAGCGGCACCGACGGCCAGCGACAGGGTGACCGGGACACGGTCGACGAGCTGCGGCCAGATCTCGGTGTGGGTCTTGAAGGAGTAGCCGAAGCAGGGGGCGTTGCAGGTGACCGGGTCGGGACCGAACTGGTAGTCGGCGCCGACGACGATGCCCTTCACGAAGTTCCAGTACTGCAGGTAGAGGGGCTGGTCGAGCCCCAGGTTCTTCTTGACCGCGGCGATGACGTCGGGGTCGGGGCTCTTCCCGACGTACTGGGCGGCCATCGAGTCGAGGGTCTGTCCGCCGAGGCGGGGTACCAGGAAGAAGATCGCGAATGTGACTGCGCTGACCACCAGCAGCAGCAACACCGCGGCGAATACGCGTCGAATGATGTACGCAGCCACAGCCGTGCGGCGCCGGGCGGGCGGACGGGGTACGCCCGCCGGCCCGGCGCCTTCACCTGCCTTTCAGGGGATGCTGTCGATGAACAGGTGTTACTTGGTGGACGTCATCAGCACGTAGTCGTACATGCCGAGGTACGCGTCCGTGACCGTGACGTTCGCCGCCGAGTCCGGGCGGTAGAGCAGGTTCTTGCGGTAGAAGAGCGGAACGACCGAGGCGTTCTCCATGACCTTCTGGTCGACCTCGCCCCACGTGGCGTTGCGCGCCGTGGTGTCGACGGTGCCGATGCCCTTGACGAGGAGCTCGTTGATCGCCTTGTCGTCGAGCTCCATCAGGTTCGTGCCACCGGACGGCTTGATGGCCGATCCGTTCACGATCTGGTCGAGGAAGCCGAAGCCGGTCGGCCAGTCGGCGCCCCAGGCCATCATCATCATGCCCGCGTTGTTCTTGTGGACCCAGTCCGGGACACCGGCGAAGTCCGTGAAGTACTTGTCCGCGGGGAACTGCTTGATCTCGGCGGTGACGCCGATCGCCTTCAGGCTGCCCTGGAGCTGCGTGGCGGCGGTGATCTCGTCAGGACGGTCGGAGCGCGCCGTCAGCGTGGTCTTGAAGCCCTTGGGCTGACCGCACTTGGCCAGGTGCTCCTTGGCCTTGGCGACGTCGCCCTTGTTGCCCTCGGACGGGTACAGGTCGAACTTCTTGTACCCGGCGACGGTCGGGGGGATGACCGTGGTGGCCGGGTCGCCCTTGACCGAGCCGCCGATCGAGTCGACCATGCTCTGCTTGTCGACGGCGTACTGGACGGCCTTGCGGCAGTCGGCGTTGTCGAACGGCTTCACGTTGACGTTCAGCGCCAGGTACTGCAGGGCGCCGGCGTACGGGTTGTCCGTCTTGGCCTTCTCCGAGGCCTTGACCAGGACCTTGGGCTGGGTCTTGGACTGCAGACCCGTGCCCTCGGCGCCCACGGTGATGGCGTCGTTGAGCAGGTGGTCGTCGATCGTCGTCGCGTTGACGTTGAACTTGAGCTCGACCTTGTCCGCGAGCGCCTTGCGGATCGGGTCCGACTTCGGGTCCCACTCCGGGTTGCGGACCAGGGTCGCGCCCTTGCTCTCGTCGTACGCCGAGAACTTGTACGGACCCGAGGAGACCATCTTCTGGACGTAGCTGGCGCCCGTGTCGGCCTTCTGCGGGACCGGAGCGGTCTGCGAGAAGGCGGCGAGGTAGTCCATGTCCGCGAACGGCTTGTTGAGCTTGAAGACGATCGTGTAGTCGTCCGGCGTCTCGATGGACTTGAGGCCCTCGGCCGACTTGTCCTTGTACGGGCCCTTGTACTTGTCGCCGCCCTCGAGGTAGGCCTTGAAGTACGTCGGACCGTTGGACAGGGCCTCCGGCGCGAAGTTGGAGCGCTCGACGGCGTACTTGACGTCCTTCGAGGTGACCTCGGTGCCGTCCTCGTACTTCACGCCCTTGCGGAGCGTGTACGTCCAGGTCTTGGCGTCGGCGCTGGCCTTGCCGAGGCTGGTCGCGAGGTCGGGGACGACCTCCAGGCTCTCCTTGCCGGCGGCCGGCTTGAAGGTCACCAGGGAACGGCCGTACAGGCGGGAGAAGTTCTGCACCCAGCCGTAGTACGTGTTGCCGGGGTCGAGGGAGTCCGGGCCACTCGCGTGCTCCAGAGTGACCGTTCCCCCCTTCTTGTCGGTCGCGTTGACGATGCTCGTCAGACCGGCGTCCGCCTTGGCGTTGCCCCCACCGCCGTTGCTGTCACCGCCCGAGTCGCTGCCGCTGCAGGCCGATGCGCCGAGCGAAACCGCTACGGCCACGGCTATGGCCGCTGCTGTCTTTCTGTTCTGCATGCTGAGGAAAGCCCCCTCGCTAGTCCGGTGCGGCGATGCCGCGATTACTTGCCACGAGGGTCGAGTGCGTCACGCAGCCCGTCCCCCAGCAGATTGAAGGCCAGCACGGTGATGAAGATCGCCATACCGGGGATGACCATGAACATCGGGTCCACCTCGTAGAGGTCGACCGCCTGCGTGAGCATGCCGCCCCAGGAAGCCTGCGGCGGGGCGATACCGACACCGAGGAAGGACAGGGATGCCTCGAAGAGGATGTTCGTGGGGATCAGCAGCGTCGCGTACACGAGGATCGGCGCGATCAGGTTCGGCAGGAGCTCGCGGAAGAGGATGA
Source organism: Streptomyces sp. Alt3 (assembly GCF_030719215.1). Taxonomy (NCBI): domain Bacteria; kingdom Bacillati; phylum Actinomycetota; class Actinomycetes; order Kitasatosporales; family Streptomycetaceae; genus Streptomyces; species Streptomyces glycanivorans. Next base: position 2,565,923 of record NZ_CP120983.1, read on the forward strand.
ACGGGCCGCGTGCGCCCAGCGACCTGGCGGCCTCGACGAACTCGCGCTCGCGCAGCGACAGGGTCTGCGCACGGACGATGCGGCCGATGTAGGGCCAGCTGAAGAAGCCGATCACGAAGATCAGGACCGCGATCCGCAGCGTGAGCCCTTCCAGCCCGAAGGCGTTGCCCTGCAAGGAGGCGGAGATGGAGATCGCGAAGAGGAGCAGCGGGAAGGCGAGGAAGGTGTCCATCAGCCGGCTGATGAAGCCGTCCACCCAGCCGCCGTAGAACCCGGCCACGACGCCCATGACGACGCCGATGACGACGGAGAGCAGCGTGGAACCGACGGCGACCACGAGGGAGACCCAGGAGCCTTCGAGGATGCGCGCCAGGATGTCGCGTCCGGTCTGCGGCTCGACTCCGAGGGGGTGGTCCCAACTGATGCCGCCGAGGGCACCCTTGGGGGCCAGCATGACCGGGTCGACCAGGCTCTGGTTGAACGCGTTGGGGTCGAGTCCGAGAAGCGACTGCAGCGGCTTGGACAGCATCGCGGTGAGGATCAGCAGCACGACAACGATGCCACCGGCCATCGCGGCCTTGTCCCGCTTGAAGCGCGTCCAGGCGATGCGGCCGAGCGAACGGCCCTCGATCTCCTTACGTCCGGCGCCTTCCAGCACCGTCTCGGGCTGCGCGTCCGCCCGGGTGGTCTCGATCGGTGCCGTCATTGCGTTGGAGACCCCTCTCGGCCGACGGTGGCCGGCCTGTGAACCGCCGCTGTAGCGGCTCTTACGAAATGTGACACAAGTGGTGATGTGCGGCCGAACAGACCCTGTTTGAAAGAGGGGTGCGCCGGGCATGGACCACCTGCTGCGAGGAGTCTTCAACCACTTTGCGATCACCCGCCAGACCTGACGGGGAATGTTTGCATAAACGTGATGCTGCCAAGGGGCTTCCGTTATCCGGACAGCCGTGCTTCGTGAGCGGACCTCTCGGTCACTAATCCGCAATAACGGACATGGCACCCAACTGCGCCGAACCAGCCACCAATTGCCCTCGGCGGTCCGGCCTGCCGTGCTCAGTAGGCGTGCGGGGCGGCGCCGGTGGCAGGCGGGTAGCCGTATCCGGGCGCCGGGGGCGCCTGGACGTGCGCCTCGCGGTCGTAGAAAGGCCGGGCGTTGGCGTTCAGCCACATCGCGACGGGGTCGTACTCGTCGGACAGGGAGACGGTCGAGACGGGCAGCCCGTCGGGGACGACGCCGATCGACTGCTGCATCATCGCGCGGACCGCGTCGACGGACGGCCGGCCGGTGTCGTAGAGGTCGAGCCCGATCGCGAGGTACGGGACGCCGAGCGCGGGCTGCACCCAGGCGCGGCGCAGGGCGCGGACGGCGGGGGTGCGGTGGGCGTTCTGCGACAGCAGGGCGTAGAACTGCGGGATCTCGACGGCGGGTTCGGTGAGCCGCAGCGGCCCCGCGGGCATCCGGTCGAGGCCGGTGGCGATGCGGCGCAGGTCCAGCCAGGGGATGCCCACGCCGCCGCCGGGGGCATGCGGGTTGAGCCAGATGCCCCAGCGGTCGGGGAAGAGGGAACGGGCGATGTCACGTCCGGTGGTCACCTCGTGGGCCCGGTTCCAGCCACTGGCCGAGAGCTCCTGGGCCGAGGTCACGCACGGGGCGTACCCCAGGCCCTCGACCTCCATGTTGCCGTACTGCGCATCGGGGGAACCCGCCGTGCCGTGCCAGAGCAGCATCCAGACCTGGCCGTCCGCCAGGGACCGCAACAGCGCCTCGTACGAGTCGAGGCGCCCGGGGGCCATCTGACGAAGCAGGTGCTCGACCTCTCCCCGAGCGCCCGGCCCCTCCCCCACTCTCGGCTCTGCCGCCCCCATGCCTGACGCACTCACTCCGGGTCCCGCCCCTCTTCGAACCGCTGTCGTGCTTCACGGTGTTGTGGTGCCGCTCCCGGGCACACGGGGCGACCTCGTCATCCAACCAGCTTATGCGCCGCCCCCGACACCGGCTCGACGCCACGGGGTGGCCGAGCCCCTGCTCTCAGTACCCGTCGCGCCGGTAGAACGGGCGGACCTTCTCCAGCATCCAGTCGCCGACCGGATCCTGAGCCACGTCGAGCAGGACGAGGTTGACCGGCCAGGGCACCTGGACCCGGCCCAGCGCGCGCCCCAGGGCGTCCAGCGGAACACCCTGCTCCGCGGCTTCCCGTACGGCGAACTCGACGCCGACGAAGAGGGCGGGGCTGTCGCCCTCGACGCTGGCCAGTACCCGGCGCGCGGTGCTCACCACTCCGGTCCCCTGGAATTCGGCGGACACCGCGGAGAGGAAGTCGACGGGGTCCTCCTTCCAGTCCGGCTCGTACAGCCGCACCCGGCCGCCGCTCGCGGGACCGTCCAGCGGGGTGCGCCCTGCCCGGCAGAGCTCGGCGACGGCGGACGGCGGCAGGGGTACGCCGACGGAACCGCCCGGGTTGACCGCCAGGCCGAGCTGCGGAGGCAGCCCACGGGCGAACTCGCGTGCGGGCGCGACGGTGAAGGAGAGATGGGTGCCGACGCACTGGAGGAACTGCGCCTCGGAGCTGAACACGGGGACGTACGCGCCGCCTTCGATGTCGACCGTCGGCAGGTCGAGGCCGATGCTGTCCGGTCCCCCGCCGTTCGGCAGCGGTACCCAGACATGGCTGCGGCCGAGGACCTCGACCAGCCGTCCGCCTGCCCCGGGCACGCCGAGAGAGGCGCTGAGCGTTTCTTCGAGCTCGTTGGCCGGCCAACCCTGCGACGGATACGACGGGGCCTGGCCCTGAGCCGGAATGTCCACGGTGTCTGTGTCCCTTTCTCGCCATGCTGTGCGGCTGAAACCTTAGACCGGCTTGGACCGCGAGTGCAGTGCCGCAGGCCGGAGCCATGACCGGACCCGCCGGACCGTCCAGATTCCGGACAGCCCACCGGAGGGGCGCGAACTGTGCGTATGCGAACGGTGACCGCCGCCGCCATGCCCTCGCCGCTTCAGGACAGGTCCGGGACTACGCCTGCGGAGGCTGCGGCTCCGGAAACGCGATCACACCGATCGCCGCCGCCGTCTCCCGGTCGAGCAGCACCGCCGAGGCGCACCCCGGTGGCAGCAGTCCGTTCTCCGTGTCGCGCAGCAGCCGGCCGACCGCGCGGCGGTGCCGGGCGAAGGCATAGCCGGACACCCCGCGGCCGCGCTCCCGCTGCCCCTGTCTGGCGACCAGGGGGGTGACGTCGAGCAGGACGAGATGGAGGGCGCTGCCACGGCGCCGGGCCTCGCGTGCCAGCCAGCGCCGCACCCAGGCCTGCGTGCCGCAGTCGTGCACGACGACCGGCCCGCCCGCCCGCAGGGTCCGCAACAGCCCCGCGTAGTGCGCGGCGCGCACCAGGGGACGGTAGAGCGCGTACGGGAGTAAGGCGGGCAGGACGGTCTCCCAGCGGTCCCTGGTGTCCTGGGAGTCGATCGCGTGCTGCCGGGCCGTGCGCCGGATCAGCGTGGACTTCCCGCTGCCGGGCAGCCCCGAGACCACCACCACGTCCCCCGGCGCGAAGTCCAGGCCGAACGGCCCCAGGGGGCCCCGGCCCCGGCCCCGCAGATCACGGACCACCGGCGCGTGCCCGTCCACCAGCTCCCGTGCGGGCACGCCGGACTGCTGGGGCATCGCACCGCTCGCCGCCCCTGCGGTGGTCGCGTAGCGCTGCAACGTCATCGCCATTCCCCCTGCCGAGTCACCCACGGACCTGCCCAAGAAGTGTAAAGAAAAGGTAATGCGGCACAACCGCTTCCGGCCGCACGTGTCGGGACCGGCACCCGTGCGGACCGGGACGCCCCACTCTCCCGCAATGCGTGCGATGATGACCCCGCCAACTGCATACCGGCCGTTTGAATCCGCGCGGGAGAGTCCCGGTCACCGTGTGCGCCGGGCGCCGAAGGAGCAAGTTCCTCCCTTGAATCTCTCAGGCCCCGTACCGCGTGGATGAGGCAGATCTGAAAAGCGGGCCGCTGCGCGGCCCCACCCAAGGTGCAAGCCGACCCTGACGGGGCCGCCCCCGTCAGGACCCTTTCAGGGGCTCTCGGCGAACCTCTCAGGTTCCGATGACAGATGGGGAGGGAACCACCCCCTGTCGTCATGCCCTGGAGCCATGTCCATGAGCACTGCCCCCCGTCTCACCGCCCTCGACGCCCTGCATCGGTCCCTGGGCGCGACCATGACCGACTTCGCCGGCTGGGACATGCCGCTGCGGTACGCCAGCGAGCGCGACGAGCACAACGCCGTACGCACCAGGGCCGGCCTGTTCGACCTGTCCCACATGGGCGAGATCACCGTCACCGGTCCGCAGGCGGCGGCCTTCCTGAGCTACGCGCTGGTCGGCAACATCGCGACCGTGGGCGAGGGCAGGGCCCGCTACACGATGATCGTCGCGCAGGACGGCGGGATCCTGGACGACCTGATCGTGTACCGCCTGGCAGACACCGAGTTCATGGTCGTCGCCAACGCGGGCAACGCCCAGCTCGTCCTGGACACGCTCACCGCGCGCGTCGGCGGCTTCGACGCCGAGGTGCGGGACGACCGCGACGCGTACGCGCTGCTCGCGGTCCAGGGCCCCGACTCACCCGCCGTACTCAAGTCGGTCACGGACGCCGACCTGGACGGACTGAAGTACTACGCCGGGCTCCCCGGAACGGTCGCCGGGGTCCCCGCCCTCATCGCCCGTACGGGCTACACGGGCGAGGACGGCTTCGAGCTCTTCGTGGCCCCCGAGCACGCCGAGCAGCTGTGGAAGGCCCTGACGGAGGCCGGCGCGCCGTACGACCTGATCCCCTGCGGCCTCTCCTGCCGCGACACGCTCCGCCTGGAGGCGGGGATGCCGCTCTACGGGCACGAGCTGACCACCGCGCTGACGCCCTTCGACGCGGGTCTGGGCCGGGTCGTGAAGTTCGAGAAGGAGGGCGACTTCGTCGGCCGCGAGGCGCTGTCCGCCGCCGCGGAGCGCGCGGAGGCGGCCCCGCCGCGCAAGCTCGTCGGCCTGATCGCCGAGGGCCGCCGGGTGCCACGCGCCGGTTACCCCGTCGTGGCCGGCGGGAAGGTCGTCGGCGAGGTCACCTCCGGCGCCCCGTCGCCCACCCTGGGCAAGCCGATCGCCATGGCCTACGTGGACGCGGCGCACGCCGCGCCCGGCACCGAGGGTGTCGGCGTCGACATCCGGGGCACGCACGAGCCGTACGAGGTCGTGGCGCTGCCGTTCTACAAGCGCCGCAAGTAAGGCGGAGCGCCGCCGCACGTGACGCATTCGTGTCTCACACCGTAAGACCACCGTTCATCAGCACTCCCCCGCGTACAGGAGAATTCAGGTCATGAGCAACCCCCAGCAGCTGCGGTACAGCAAGGAGCACGAGTGGCTGTCGGCCCTCGAGGACGGCGTGGCCACGGTCGGTATCACCGAGTTCGCGGCCAACGCGCTCGGTGACGTCGTCTTCGCCCAGCTCCCTGAGGTCGGCGACACGGTGACCGCGGGCGAGACCTGCGGTGAGCTGGAGTCGACCAAGTCGGTCAGCGACCTGTACTCGCCGGTGACCGGCGAGGTGACCGCGGCGAACCAGGACGTCGTGGACGACCCGTCGCTGGTGAACTCCGCTCCCTTCGAGGGCGGCTGGCTGTTCAAGGTGCGCGTCGCGGAAGAGCCGGACGACCTTCTCTCCGCCGACGAGTACACCGCGTTCTCCGGCAACTGAGACCTTAGGGACCCACTGATGTCGCTTCTCAACTCCTCCCTCCACGAGCTGGACCCGGACGTCGCCGCCGCCGTCGACGCCGAGCTCCACCGCCAGCAGTCCACCCTCGAGATGATCGCCTCGGAGAACTTCGCTCCGGTCGCGGTCATGGAGGCGCAGGGCTCCGTCCTCACCAACAAGTACGCCGAGGGCTACCCCGGCCGCCGCTACTACGGTGGCTGCGAGCACGTCGACGTGGTCGAGCAGATCGCGATCGACCGCATCAAGGCGCTCTTCGGCGCCGAGGCCGCGAACGTCCAGCCGCACTCGGGTGCGCAGGCCAACGCCGCCGCGATGTTCGCGCTGCTGAAGCCGGGCGACACGATCATGGGTCTGAACCTGGCCCACGGCGGTCACCTGACCCACGGCATGAAGATCAACTTCTCCGGCAAGCTCTACAACGTGGTCCCGTACCACGTCGACGACACCGGCGTCGTGGACATGGCCGAGGTCGAGCGCCTCGCCAAGGAGTCGAAGCCGAAGCTCATCGTGGCCGGCTGGTCGGCCTACCCCCGCCAGCTGGACTTCGCCGCCTTCCGCCGTATCGCGGACGAGGTCGGCGCGTACCTGATGGTCGACATGGCGCACTTCGCGGGCCTGGTCGCCGCCGGTCTGCACCCCAACCCGGTGCCGCACGCCCACGTCGTCACGACCACCACGCACAAGACCCTCGGCGGTCCGCGCGGTGGCGTGATCCTGTCGACGCAGGAGCTCGCCAAGAAGATCAACTCGGCGGTCTTCCCCGGTCAGCAGGGCGGCCCGCTGGAGCACGTGATCGCGGCCAAGGCGGTCTCCTTCAAGGTCGCGGCGGGCGAGGAGTTCAAGGAGCGCCAGCAGCGCACCCTGGACGGTGCCCGCATCCTGGCCGAGCGCCTGGTGCAGCCGGACGTCACCGAGGTGGGCGTCTCCGTGCTCTCCGGCGGTACGGACGTCCACCTGGTCCTGGTCGACCTGCGCAACTCCGAGCTGGACGGTCAGCAGGCCGAGGACCGGCTCCACGAGCTGGGCATCACGGTCAACCGGAACGCCATTCCGAACGACCCGCGGCCCCCGATGATCACCTCCGGCCTGCGCATCGGCACGCCGGCGCTGGCCACCCGCGGCTTCCAGGCCGAGGACTTCTCCGAGGTCGCCGAGATCATCGCGGCCGCGCTGAAGCCCGCGTACGACGCGGACGCCCTCAAGGCCCGTGTGACCGCGCTGGCCGAGAAGTTCCCGCTCTACCCCGGCCTCAAGTAGTCACCCGCAGTTTGCACACAGGGTGGGGGCACCGCGCACACTGAACACAGTGTGCGCGGTGCCCCCACCCCTTTGCCCCGCGTTCCCGGGCCCACCCGGCCCGTCCCGCACCACCCGGGCGGACAACGACGTCCACCAACGCCTTAGGAGTACCCCCGTGGCCCTCTCGGTCTTCGACCTCTTCTCGGTCGGCATCGGCCCGTCCAGTTCCCACACGGTCGGCCCGATGCGCGCGGCCCGCATGTTCGCCCGCCGCCTCAAGAACGAGGGCCTGCTGGTCCACACCGCGTCGGTCCGCGCCGAGCTGTACGGCTCGCTCGGCGCGACGGGCCACGGACACGGCACGCCCAAGGCCGTCCTGCTCGGCCTGGAGGGCGAGTCACCCCGCACGGTCGACGTCGAGGGCGCCGACGCCCGCGTCGAGGAGATCCGCGCCTCGGGCCGCATCAGCCTCCTGGGCGTGCACGACATACCGTTCGACGCCGACGAGCAGCTGGTCCTGCACCGGCGCAAGGCGCTGCCGTACCACGCCAACGGGATGACCGTCCTCGCCTACGACCGCGAGGGCGCCCCGCTCCTGGAGAAGACGTACTACTCGGTGGGCGGCGGCTTCGTCGTCGACGAGGACGCCGTGGCCGGCGAGGACCCGATCATCCCGGACGACACGGTCCTCAAGCACCCCTTCCGCACCGGCGACGAGCTGCTGCGGCTCGCCCGGGAGACCGGCCTGTCCATCTCCTCCCTGATGCTGGAGAACGAGAAGGCATGGCGGACCGAGGACGAGATCCGGGCCGGTCTGCTGGAGATCTGGCGCGTCATGCAGGCCTGCATCGCGCGCGGTATGTCCCGCGAGGGCATCCTGCCCGGCGGTCTGAAGGTCCGCCGCCGGGCCGCGAACTCGGCCAGGCAGCTGCGCGCCGAGGGCGACCCCCAGACGCACGCGATGGAGTGGATCACCCTCTACGCGATGGCCGTCAACGAGGAGAACGCCGCCGGGGGCCGCGTCGTCACCGCCCCCACCAACGGTGCCGCGGGCATCATCCCCGCCGTCCTGCACTACTGGATGAACTTCGCGGCGGGCGGCTGCACCGAGGCCGAGAAGGACGACGGGGTCGTCCGCTTCCTGCTGGCCGCCGGCGCCATCGGCATGCTGTTCAAGGAGAACGCCTCCATCTCGGGCGCCGAGGTCGGCTGCCAGGGCGAGGTCGGCTCCGCCTGCTCGATGGCCGCGGGCGCCCTCGCCGAGGTCCTGGGCGGCTCCCCGGAGCAGGTGGAGAACGCCGCCGAGATCGGCATGGAGCACAACCTGGGCCTGACCTGCGACCCGGTCGGCGGCCTCGTCCAGATCCCCTGCATCGAGCGCAACGGGATGGCGGCGGTCAAGGCCGTCACGGCGGCCAGGATGGCGCTGCGCGGCGACGGCAGCCACAAGGTCTCCCTGGACAAGGTCATCAAGACCATGAAGGACACGGGCGCGGACATGAGCGTGAAGTACAAGGAGACCGCCCGCGGCGGGCTCGCGGTGAACATCATCGAGTGCTGAGGTGACGTACCCGGGCCCGGGTGCTCACGACCTCCGCCGGGGCCACGGCCTGCCCTGACCCCACGGCGGACGGGAGAGGCTCAGGCGGTCTCCCGGCGCAGAGGAGCGCCGAGGGGGTCACCGGCCGCGTCGCACAGCGCACGGAGCCCTGTGGCGAGTGCGAGCTGGTCGTCGTGGGGCATGCGGTCGACCGCCTGGCGCAGCGCCTGCTCCCGGCGGTGCCTGATGGCACGCAGGTGTGTGAGGCCGGACTCGGTGAGTTCCACCTGGACCTCGCGGCGGTTGTGGGGGTGGGGGAACCTGCGGAGGAAGCCCGCGGCCTGCAGGCGGTCGCAGAGGCGGGTCACGGACGGGGCGGCCGCGGAGAGATGGCGGCCCAGCGCGCTCAGGATGATGCCGGGTTCCCGTTCGATGATGTACATCACACGAGTCTGGGCAGCGGAGAGCGGCGCGGTGCCGAGAGCGTCCCGGCTGCGTTCCCAGGCGACTTCCAGGAGTTCCAGGACCTCTCCGATCCCGGGCACGACGTCGGAGGCGTGCTGATGAGCGGTGGTGGGGGCCTTGTGCATGTGACACTCCCGAGTGGGCCTGCGCGCCCGTTCCGGCCGGTCGTGGGTGAGTGGTCGTGGTGCGTGGTCGCTCAGACGAAGATATGTGAAGGGGAGAGGGACCGTTACCCATGGACAGACCCGGTGCGATCGAACGTTCTCTGCGCGAGGCCGCGCCTCATGAGATCTTCGACGTGCTCCGTTCCGTGCTCGAGCACCGCCATCACGCCGAGGCGGTGGAGTTGCTGATGGTCGACTACGCGATGACGAAGCTGCAACCCGTCGGCATACTGCCGCACACACGCACCCCGGTGTCGGTGTACGACAGTGCTCCAGGCCGTGCGTTCGGCGCCCAGGAACCGCATTGCGTGTACGACGACGCGGCGTCCACCGTGACGGCGCACGTGCCGCTCAGTGTCCGGGGGGACCGGCTGGGAGTCCTGAGCGTCACCTTGCGGGTCGGCGAGGACGGACTGGCGAAGGACGTTCTGGAGGAGCTTCAGCAGTGCGCGGACGGCCTGGCGCACGAAGTGGTCGTCGCGGAGCGGGACACCGATCTCTTCCTTCAGGCACGCCGGGCCGAGCGGCTGACCCTGGCCGCCGAGATGCAGTGGCAGTTGCTGCCGGGACGCTCCTGCACCCGGCCCGAGTACAGCCTCGGCGCCCAGCTGGAACCCGCGTACGCCATCTTCGGCGACAGCTTCGACTGGTCGGCCTCGGCCGACGACCTGTACCTGACCGTCAGCAACGGCATGGGCGAGGGGATCGACGCCGCGCTGCTGACCAATCTCGCGGTCAACGCCCTGCGCAACGCCCGCCGCGCCGGTCTGAGCCTCAGCGATCAGGCGTACCTCGCCGACCAGGCGATCTACGGGCAGTACGGGGGGAGCCGGTTCACGTCGACCCTGCTGCTCCGGTTCCACCTGCCGACCGGTGACGTGGAGATCATCGACGCCGGTTCACCCCGTGTGTGGCGGGTGCGCGCGGGGGTGGTGGAGGCGATCGAGCTGGAGGCGCAGATACCCCTGGGCATGTTCGAGGACACCGACTACGTCCCCCAGCACTTCACCGTGGAACCCGGGGACCGCCTGCTCTTCATCAGCGACGGCGTCTACGACGCGCTGTCACCCGGCGGCGAGAAGTACAGCCTTCGCGCGCTGGCCGGATCGATCACCAGCACACGTCTGCTGCCCGCACCACAGGTGCCCCGGGCGATGCTGCAGGAACTGCTGGGCCATCGAGGCTCCGGCCCGGCCGCGGACGATTCCCTGGTGATGTGCCTGGACTGGCACGGCAGGCCCGCCGCGGACCGGGCCGGCTAGCGCCGTTCGTCCGGAATCGCGGGGCCCGGCCGGGGCGCGGTACCCCGGCGGGCCGCTCCACGCCGGCTGACCGGCCACTCCCCCCACGCCGGGCGCGAGCCTCCAGGAGGTCTCGCGCTTGACAGCCATGCCCCGCGATAACCATCATTCCATTAATTGACTAGTGGATTTGGGGCGAGGCGCGTGGCAGAGACGAGCAATCCGGGCGGCAGCCCGGGCAACTGGGCCCTGGAGGCCCGCGGACTGGGCAGGCGCTACCGGCGCGGCTGGGCGCTGCGTGACTGTTCCTTCCGGATCCCGGCCGGGCGGATCTGCGGTCTGGTCGGGCCCAACGGCGCGGGGAAAAGCACCCTGCTGGGCCTGGCGTCCCGTCAGGTGATGGCGACGCAGGGCGAGCTGCGGGTGTTCGGGGTGCCGGTGGGTGATCCCGAGGTGATGCCGAGGTTCGCCTTCCTCGGGCAGGACAAGCCGATGTACAAGCGGTTCTCCGTGGCGGAGACGCTGCGGATCGGCGGTGAGCTGAACCCCGGCTGGGACGCGGCCGCCGCGGAGCGGATCGTGCGCTCGGGCGACGTGCCGATGAACGCGGCGGTCGGGACGCTCTCCGGCGGGCAGCGCACCCGGGTCGCGCTCGCGCTGGCCTTCGGGAAGCGGCCGGACCTGCTCCTGCTCGACGAGCCGATGGCGGACCTCGACCCGCTGGCCCGCGACGAGATCGGCACCCTGCTGATGGCCGAGGCCGTCGAACGCGGCACCACGGTGGTGATGTCCTCCCACATCCTGGCCGAGCTGGAGGACATGTGCGACTACCTGCTGGTGGTCGCCGACGGCCGGATCCGGATGGCGGGCGACGCGGACGCGCTCGTCCCGGCGCACCTCCTGGTGACCGGGCTGGCCGAGGACGGGGACCTGCCCGCCGCTCTCGCCCGTCACACCGTGATCGAGAAGCGCGTCCAGGGCCGCCAGTTCCGGGCGATGGTGCGGACCGACGGCCCGCTCCCCGGTGACTGGCAGGTCGCCGAGCCCAGCCTGGAGGAAGTGCTGCTGGCGCACCTGCGCTCGCCGGACGCACCCCCGCTGTACACACCCGGCGCGCGGATCGAGAACGAGGGGACCAGGACCGCATGACCACCACCCTGACCGGCACACCGACCGCACGCACCGCCCGTCCGAGGCTGCTGCGCGGACTGACCTGGCTGGTCCTGCGTCAGCACCGGACCACGTTGTGCTGCGTCCTGGCCCTGACCGTCCTCGGCTCGCTCTGGATCGTCTACCAGCGCGCCCGGCTGATCGACGTGCTCGACGCCGGGGGCTGGCCCGAGAAGTCCGTGCCACTGCCCGTGGTGGGCGAGGCCTACGGGAGCCTCACCTCCCTGCTGGCCCTGCTGCCTGGCGTGCTCGCCGTGTTCCTCGGCGCGCCGCTGATCGCCGCCGACCAGGAGCAGGGCACCGCACAGCTCGTCACCACGCAGTCCGTGACGCGCCGCCGCTGGGTCCTCGCGAAGCTCGGCTGGTGCCTCCTGATCACCCTGGTGGCCTGCTCGGTGCTCTCCGCGGTCTTCACCTGGTGGTGGCGGCCCTACCGTTCGGTCCTCGGCGACAACTGGATGGACGCCGCGGTCTTCGACACCACCGGTCCCGTCCTGCCCGCGCTCGCCCTGTTCCTCACCGCGGCCGGATTCACGATCGGCATCCTGCTGCGCCGGGTCCTGCCCTCCATGGTCGTCACCTTCGGCTTCGCCGTGGTCGCGCAGACCGCCTGGGGTATGTTCCGGGACCGCCTGGGCACACCGCGCACGATCACGTACCCGCTGGACGGCGACATGCCCGCGGGCCTGGACGACGCGTACGAAGTGGACCGCTGGGTCGGCAGCGCCGACGGCCAGCTGTACGGATGGGGCTCCTGCGCCGAGGCGACCGAGAAGGCCACGAACGCCTGCATCGAGGAGCTGGGCATCGTCGACAACGTCTTCCAGTACCTCGACTACGGCCAGATGTCCGCCATGCAGTGGACCGGCGCCGGCGTCCTGCTGGCCGGCACCGCCGCGCTGACCGCCTTCGCCCTGTGGTGGACGTCCCGGCGTCCCCTGTAGGGCCGGGCCCGTCCTCTACGTAAAATGTCACTCATCGAGCGGAAGGTGATGCCCGTGGTCGTGTTCCGCATCGACCGGCGTAGCGGGGTGGCAACCTATCTCCAGATCGTCCGCCAGGTCGAACAGGCCCTGCGGATGGGCGCGTTGGAGGAGGGCGACAAGCTGCCCACGGCCGCACAGGTCGCCGCCGCCACCAAGGTCAACCCGAACACGACGCTCAAGGCGTACCGGGAGCTGGAGCGCGCGGGTCTGGCCGAGGTGCGCCAGGGAGCGGGGACCTTCATCACCCGCACGCTCGCCGAGCCCGGATCCGGCGGCGCCGACTGGCCGCTGCGTACGGCGTTGAACGAATGGCTGCACCAGGCACGTGACGAGGGTCTGGGCAGCGAGGAGGTCCAGGCCCTGTTCCGGGCCTCCTTCGAGGCCGCCTACCCAGCCGCCCCGGAGTCCTGAGCGCCGGTCCCCGGCCTCGGTGCCCCGCGCTCCGGCCGGTCGTGACCAGGTCCCGTTCCGCTCGCCCTGAAGCGGAAGGCGTCCGACGCGGTGCGGCTCGGGGAGCAGCGGGCCCGCCCGCCGCGCCGGGCCGGCACCGCCGGCCCGGTGCGGTTCAGGCCTTGTTCTGCGAGGCCCAGAACTCGTCGAACGTGAGCTCGCCGTCGCCGTTGGCGTCGTGGGCGTTGATGACGGCCTGGGCGACCGTCTCGGTGACGTACGGGTCACCGAGCTGCGCCATGGCGCTCTTGTACTCGGCGGCCGTGATGCTGCCGTCGCCGTTCTGGTCGAAGCGCTCGAATGCCGTGCGTGCCGACTCGATGTCCGCCACTGTTCCGCCCCTTCGTTAAGCGTTGTTGACGGGGTCAGATTATCCGGCTGCACAGGTGGCGGATCCGGCGGGCGACGGGCGCGGGCGGCCCCGCGCCCGTCAGCGGAAGACGCCGGTGTGACCGAGCGAGTAGCGTCCGGGCTGCGGGTAGACGGCCAGCCCGTGCGGACCGCTGCCGACGGGGATCCTGGCCAGCTGCCTGCCGGTGGCGGTGTCGATCGCGTACACCTCGGCGTCGTAGCGTCCGGAGAGCCAGAGCACCTTGCCGTCGGCGGAGACACCGCCCATGTCGGGGCTCCCACCGTCGGGGAGGTGCCACTTCGCGGTCAGCTCGTCCTTGGCGAAGTCGAAGACGGAGACGGATCCCTCGCCCCGGTTGGTGACGTACATCTGCTCGGAGTCCCGGCTCACGTAGAGGCCGTGGGCACCCTTGCCCGTGGGGAGCAGCTTCGGTGTCGTGAACTTCTCGCCGTCGAGCACCCACATGCCGTGCGCCATCATGTCGGCGATGTAGAAGGTGCCGCCGTCCGGTGAGAGCTTGACGTCCTGGGGCATCGCCCCCTGCTTCGGCAGTCTCTGCTGTCCCACGATCTTCATCTTCTCGGTGTCGACCTTGAGGAGTTCACCGGAGAACTCGCAGGAGACGATGAAGTACCGGCCGTCCGCGGAGAAGTCGGCGTGGTTGACGCCGGCGCAGTCCACCGGCACCGTCTTGGCGACCTTCATGGTCCGCGGGTCGCGGAAGACCAGCTCACGGTCCATCGAGGCCATGACGACGGCGTACTTGCCGTTCGGGGTGAAGTAGAGGTTGTACGGGTCGGAGACGTCGAGCGTCCGGCCGGCCTTCCCGGTGGCGGGGTCGATCGCGGTGAGGCTGTCGCCGAGGTCGTTGTTGACCCAGAGCGTCTTCAGGTCCCAGGAGGGCACGACGTGCTGCGGCTGGTCGCCGACGGGGATGGTCTCGATGACCTTGTACGTCGCCGGGTCGATCACCGACACCGTGTCGGAGTTGGTGTTGGGGACGTAGACGCGTGACGGGAAACCCTTGACGGCCGCGGAGAGCTTTCCGGGCCGGTCGGCGGCGTAGACGTCCTTCGGGTCGAGCACGGGAGGCATTCCGGGCAGGCCGGGCGGGGATTCCGGACGGTCGGGCGGGGCGGCGGCCTCGGTGCGCGAGGGCTCGGGCCTCGCACGGTCCGCGGGAGCGGCGCAGGCCGCGAGCGCGGCGACGAGCAGGGCGGCGGCGGTCAGGGCGCGCGGGGAGGGAGGCATCAGGTCAACAGCTCCGTGGTGGTCACCGCGCGCAGTCGGCGCCGGTCGATTTCGGTGAGGAGGAGGGGCAGCGCGGCAATGGTGTCGCGGTAGCCGAAGTGCAGGCTCACCACGGAGCCGTTGCGCAGCTCACCGGCGACCTTGCGGGTGACGGCGGCGACCCCGGGCGAGGTGAAGTCGAGGGAGTCCACGTCGTAGGACAGGACGTGCGGATACCCGGCCCGCCGGGCGAGGTCCTGGACGAGCGGGGTGGCGTACCGGGCACGCGAGGGCCTGAACCAGGTACCGATGGAACCGGTCAGCCGGCGCAGGCGCCGGGCACAGCCGGTGATCTCCTCGTAGGCCCGCTCCTCGTCCATGGTGTTGATGTCGAGGTGGCTCTGGGTGTGGTTGCCGAGGTCATGGCCTCCGTCCAGGATCCGGCGGGCCATACCGGGGTTCTGGTCGAGCCAGCTGCCGACGGCCAGCACGGTGAGCCTGGCGCCGGCCCGCTCGGCCTCGCCCAGGACGGCGTGGGCCAGGGTGGGGTCGCCCTGGCCGTGGAAGGTGAGGGCCACTCGGGGCCGGCCGCGGGGGCCGTGCTCGATCTGGACGGGCTGCCCGGGGAAGCGGCGGGGAACGGCTGCCGGGGCCACGGCGCCGTGGGCCTTGTGGGCGCCGGAGCCGTCCGGTGAGCTGTCTGCGCTCCGCGCCTCCGAGGGTGGCCGCGGGGACGCGTCGCGTGCGCAGCCCGCGGCGGCCGCGCCCGCCAGGAGTGCTCCGGCCGCCGTGCGCAGGGCGCCGCGGCGGGGCACCGGTGTCCTGCGACCGTCCATGGCCGTCCACCTCGCGGGTCGGTTCGGGTGCTGTTCCCCGAGACCCGAGACACAGTAAGGCGGTACGGGTGAAATCCGGGCGTTTCCGGGCAGGGTTGCTTCCGACAGGTGATCGATGAATCACCCGGCACATCTGAAGAATGTGCAAAGAATGCCAGGCGAGTGACCCAACACACCTGCGATCCATAAGCCTTCTGGGGGTTTTTGAGCTAAATATCCCTTTTGCCACTTTGGCTCCGAGGTCGCCCGTCTGCCATAGTCGGTGACACGACCTCCTCCGACCCGAGCCAGGTCCCCCGCGCGGCCGTGGACACACCCCCCATTCCACGGCCCCCTCAGAAGCCCCCGCCGAGCCACACCCAGGCCGACCGGGGGCTTCTGCGTGTCAGCGGTCGGTGGTGCGCATCTCGAACCAGGTGGTCTTGCCGCGGGGTAAGAGGTCCACACCCCACCGGTCGGAGAGCTTGTCGACCAGGAAGAGACCTCGCCCGCTGACGTCCATCTCGCGGACGGGCATCAGGCACGGCAGCCCGCGCGAGGGATCGCGCACCTCGATCCGGACCCAGCCACGGCGGCGCAGCATCCGCAGACCGAATATCCGCGCCCCGGTGTGCCGCACCGCGTTGCCGACGAGTTCGGAGACCAGGAGCACTCCGTATTCGGCGGTCTGCGGGGGGAGCTGCCACTGTCGCAGCATCACGCACGAAGTGATGCGCCGCGCCGTCGCCGCGGACTCCGGACGGGAGGGCAGCCGGACTTCCCCCTCCGTCGGATTACCGAACAACTCCAGCGCCCTGTACGCCTGTTCGTCCTCGGCGACCGACGTCAAGCGTGCCGCTGCAGCGCTGCTGCGCGGTCGCGGCTGTTCCACACCCTCCAGGCCCGCCATGCCCCCCATCATGGCCGCACAGAACGCGCTCCGTGACCGTTCCGACAGAATCCCCTCCCCGGAACCAGTCATTCCGGGCGGGTTCTCTGGCATATGCCAGAGGCAGAATGGAGGCCCGTTCAGCCACGCTCACCTGCGACGACGGAGAACGGCCGGGTAATTGCACAGCCGGGGCGGGCGCCGGGCCTTAAGGCTTTCTTAAGGTCCGGCTGATCCGCCCGCACGGATGAACGCGCGTGCCTGTGTACGCAACTCACCCTCGGTCAGAGGAATTCGGCCTTGCCGGGGCCCTCCTCCACGAAGCTGCGCATGCCCCGCTCGCGGTCCTCGGTGGCGAACAGGCCCGCGAACCAGTTCCGCTCGATCGTGAGGCCGGTGTCGATGTCCGTCTCCAGCCCCGCGTCCACGGACTCCTTGGCCGCCCGCAGCGCCAGCGCGGGCCCCCGGGCCAGCCGGGCCGCCCAGGCGTGCGCCGCCTCGTACACCTCGGCGGCGGGCACCACGCGGTCCACGAGCCCCATCGCCAGGGCCTCCTCGGCCTTGACCTGACGGCCCGTGAAGATCAGGTCCTTGGCCTTCGACGGACCGACCAGCCGGGCCAGCCGCTGGGTGCCGCCGGCGCCGGGGATCAGCCCCAGCAGGATCTCCGGCTGGCCGAGCTTCGCGTTGTCCGCGGCGATCCTGAAGTCGGCGCAGAGGGCCAGTTCGCAGCCACCGCCCAGGGCGTAGCCGGTGACGGCCGCGACCACGGGCTTGGGGATGCGGGCCACCGCGGTGAAGGACTCCTGCAGCGCACGGGAACGCACGACCATGGCCGTGTGGTCCATCGCCTGCATCTCCTTGATGTCCGCGCCGGCGGCGAACACCTTCTCGCCGCCGTAGAGGATCACCGCCCGCACGTCGTCGCGCCGGCCCGCCTCCTCGGCGAGCTCACGCAGCCGGTCCTGGACGGCCACGTCCAGGGCGTTCATCGGAGGGCGGTCCAGCCGGATCGTGCCGACGTTGTCGCGTACTTCGAGGGTTACGGTCATGGGGAGCAGGTTAACCGCCGCTAACGGGGGCGGGCCCGGTGCCGTTGGTCACAGCACCGGGCCCGCTCCGAACCTGCCGTGAGGGGACCTACGCGGTCCACTCCGACCAGTCCATGTTCCAGCCGTTGAGGCCGTTGTCCGGCTGGATCACCTTGTCCTCGGAGTTCTTCACGACGACGACGTCGCCGATCAGCGAGTTGTCGAAGAGCCACGCGGCGGGCGTCTTTCCGTCCCAGCCGCCACGCACGTCCCGCAGGCCGACACAGCCGTGGCTGGTGTTGGTCGTGCCGAAGATGCCCGACCCGCCCCAGTAGTTGCCGTGGATGAAGGTGCCCGACGTGGAGAGGCGCATCGCGTGCGGCACGTCCTTGATGTCGTACTCACCGCCGAAGCCGACGGTGTCACCGTTCATCCGGGTCACCTTGAGCTTCTCGCTGATGACCATCTGGCCGTTGTACGTGGTCGTGGCCGGGGCACCCGCGGAGATCGGGATGTCCTTGATCTGCTTGCCGTCACGGACGACCTTCATCCGGTGGGAGCTCGCGTCGACGGTGGAGACCTGGCTGCGGCCGATGGTGAACTTCACGGTCTTGGCCTGCTTGCCGTAGACCCCCGGCCGTCCCTCGACACCGTCGAGGTCGAGGCGCAGGGTCACCTTCGTGCCCGCGGCCCAGTAGTTCTCGGGCCGGAAGTCGAGGCGGTCGTTGCCGAACCAGTGGGGCTCGACCTGCACGGCGGGCTCCGCCGTCACACTGATCGCCTTCTCCACGGCACCGGGATCGGTGATGCCACGGGTGAAGTGGATCGACACCGGCATGCCCACGCCCACGGTCGAGCCGTCCTCGGGCGTGTACTGACCGATGAAGGTGTTCTCCGGGACCAGCGTCGTGAAGGTGGTGTCCTTCGCCGACTCGCGGCCCTTGCCGTCCTTCGCGACCGCGTGGACGGTGTACTTCGTCGCGGCGGCGAGATGCCGGTCCGGGACCCAGCTCAGGCCGTCCCCGGCTATCTTGCCGTCGACCTCCTTGCCCTTGGGGTCGGCGACCTTCACCGTGCTCAGCTTGCCCTGGGCCGCCGAGACCTTCAGCGCCCCGCTGGTGGCCACGTCGTCGGCCCCGTCCTTGGGCGCGATCGTCACCACCGCCTGCGAGGCGCTGGTGTCGTCGACCTTCGCGCCCGCCTGCTTCCCGTCCTTGTCGGCGGCGGCTCCGCTGCCGCCGCACGCGGTCACCAGCAACAGCAGCGCGCCCAGTACCAGTGCGAGGAGGCCGTGGGCTCCGCGCCCACGCCGTTCCCCGCCCGCGCCGGCCCATGCCCCCGATATCGGCTGCCCGTTCAAAGTGGTCGTCTCCCCTCGCACGGCCTGGCCCCGCCATGGCCCGCACCCCCGCGCGCTGTACATGCACGCTCGGCGCAAGATAATCACACCGCGCGTGGGGAGAACTCCCCCGGACTGTCACCGTTCCGTCCCAACTCGTCCCGCGTGCCCGCCGAGTGGTCCCGGAGCACACGCCTCCGGGACCTTCCCAGGTCGGGCGGGGGTTCAGCGCAGGGCGGAGCCTGCCTTCCACCGGGGCCAGGCGAGGTTCCATCCGCCGAGGCCGTTGTCGGGGGCGACGGTCCGGTCGGTGGAGTTGACCACCTCGACCACGTCACCCACGAGCGTCCGCTCGAAGAACCAGCCGGCCGGGGTGTCCGAGCTGCCGCCCTTCACGTCACGCAGCCCGATGCAGCCGTGGCTGGTGTTCTCCGAGCCGAAGATCTCCGGGTCCTCCCAGTAGTTGCCGTGCAGGAAGGTGCCGGACTTCGTCAGCCGGATGGCGTGGGGCACGTCCTTGATGTCGTACTCACCGCCGAAACCGACCGTGTCACCGTTCATCCGGGTCACCTCGTGCAGCTCGGAGACCACCATCTTCCCGTTGTACGAGGTCGTCTTCGCGGCGCCCGCGGTGATCGGCACCGTACTGACGACCTCGCCGTCCCGGCGTACCTCCATGGTGTGCTCACGGGCGTCCACGACGGACGTCTGCGAACGGCCCACCGTGAAGGTCACCTTCTTCCGCTGGCTGCCGTACACCCCCGGCGCACCCTCCACGTCGCGCAGGCCGACATCGACCGTGACCCGGGTGCCGGGCTCCCAGTAGGAGGCGGGCCGGAAGTCCAGCCGGTCCTTGCCGAACCAGTGGCCGACCACCTCGACCCGGGGCTCCGTCGTGATCCTGATGGCCTTCTCCACCGCGGCGCGATGGGTGACGGGCCGGTTGAAGTCGAAGGAGACGATCATCCCGGTGCCGACGGTGGACCGGTTCTCCGGCTTGAAGTAGCCGATGAAGCGGTCCTCGGGGACCAGGGTGGTGAACGTGGTGCTGCGGGCGGAGCGGTGCCCGTCGCCGTCCACCGCGACGGCCTCCACGCTGTACTTCCCGGCCAGCCCGAGCCGGTATCCCTCCTCCCGCGGGGCCCACGAACGGCCGTCGTCGGCGATCCGGCCCGGCACCTCCTGGTGTTCCGCGTCCTCCGTCCGGGTCACCTTCACCCGCTCCAGACGCCCGTCGGGGACGGTCACCCGGAGCCGGCTGTCCGCGCCGACGTTCTCGGCGCCGTCCTCGGGGACGATCCTGATCGCGTCCCCGGGCGAGCGGTCGTCCCCGAAGAACGGCGTCCCACCGGTGCAGCCCGTCAGTACGGCCAGCACGGTGAACAGTCCTGCCCATGTCAGCACGGCGGCCGAACCGGCGCGTGCTCTCTTCGCTACGTGGTTCACGCTCCCCCCAACGACGCCGCTGCCCGGGGGAAACGTGAGTGCGGCGCCACCGGTGGGCAGAACAGAGTGGAGGACACCGCCAGGAAGGGCGCGGCCGGGACGCCGCGCACTCCTTCTGCGGGTGGCCGCTCCTACGAGCCGCAGGAGGCTGAGAGGTGTCGAGCACAGCCGAGCAGGAGGAAACGCCACCCACGAGGGGGAGGGTGGCGGAGGCCGAACCGCCCCCCGGGAACGAAGCGGACGGACCACCCGTATGGCCGGGTGCCCCGATGCCGCTGGGAGCGCGCTTCCGGGTGGGCCCGGACGGAGTGGCGGGCACCAACTTCGCCCTCTGGGCGGGCGGGGCCGAGGCCGTCGAGCTCTGCCTCTTCGACGAGCGTGGCACCGAGACCCGGCTGCCGCTGACCGAGCTGACCCACGAGATCTGGCACGGCTTCGTCCCCGGCGTGGGGGCGGGGCAGCGGTACGGCTACCGGGTGCACGGGCGCTGGGACCCCTGGACGGGCGCCCGGTGGAACGCCGCGAAGCTGCTCCTCGACCCGTACGCCCGCGCGGTGGACGGCTCCTTCGCCCTGCCGCCCGAGGTGTACGGCCATGTGAGGGACTGGCCCGAGCAGCACGTCGCCGACACCGTGCGGGACGACCGGGACTCGGCGCCGTACGTCCCCAAGGCGGTCGTCGTGCACGACGACGACGACTGGGCGGAGGACCGCCGGCCCAAGACCCCGTGGGCGGACTCGGTCATCTACGAGCTGCACGTGCGCGGCTTCACCAAGCTCCACCCGGACATCCCGCCCGAGCTGCGCGGCACCTACGCCGGTCTCGCCCACCCCGCCGCGATCGGCCATCTCCGCCGCCTCGGGGTGACCGCCGTCGAGCTGCTTCCCGTCCACCAGTTCGCCCACGAGGACCATCTGCTGCGGCGCGGGCTGCACAACTACTGGGGCTACAACTCGATCGGCTACTTCGCCCCGCACGCGGACTACGCCGCGAGCGGCGCGACGGGCCAGCAGGTCGGCGAGTTCAAGCAGATGGTGCGCGCCCTGCACGACGCCGGGATCGAGGTCATCCTCGACGTGGTCTACAACCACACGGCGGAGGCGGGAGAGCTGGGCCCGATGCTGTCCCTGCGCGGCATCGACAACCGGGGGTACTACCGGCTCCAGCAGGACGCCCGCCGCTACGCGGACTACACCGGCTGCGGCAACACCCTGCACGTGGTGCAGCCGCAGGTCCTGCGGCTGATCACGGACTCCCTGCGCTACTGGGTGACGGAGATGGGCGTCGACGGCTTCCGCTTCGACCTGGCGGCGGCCCTCGCCCGCTCGATGCACGACGTGGACATGCTGTCCCCCTTCCTCGCGGTGATCGCCCAGGACCCCGTACTGCGCCGGGTCAAGCTGATCGCCGAACCGTGGGACGTCGGCAACGGCGGCTACCAGGTCGGCGCGTTCCCGCCGTTGTGGACCGAGTGGAACGACCGCTACCGGGACGCCGTGCGCGACTTCTGGCGCGGCGCCCTGCCCGACGTGCGCGACATCGGCTACCGGCTCACCGGGTCGAGCGACCTGTACGCCTGGGGCGGCAGGCGGCCGTACGCCTCGGTCAACTTCGTCACCGCCCACGACGGATTCACCCTGCGCGACCTGGTGAGCTACGAGCAGAAGCACAACGAGGCCAACGGTGAGGGCAACCGTGACGGCACGAACGACAACCGGGCCTGGAACGGCGGCGCCGAGGGCGAGACCGACGACCAGGACGTCAACGCCCTGCGCCGCCGGCAGCTGCGCAACCTCCTGACCACGCTGCTCCTGTCGACCGGGGTGCCCATGCTGGTGGCGGGCGACGAGATGGGGCGCACCCAGGGCGGGAACAACAACGCCTACTGCCAGGACAACGAGGTCAGCTGGCTGGACTGGTCGCTCCTGGAGGACCCCGGGTGGCGGGAGCTGACCGAGCTGACCGCCCGGGTGCTGGCCCTGCGCCACCGCCATCCGGTGCTGCGCCGCCGCGCCTTCTTCGCCGGGACGCCACAGGCCCCGGACGGCCTGCGGGACCTGGCGTGGTTCACCGCGCAGGGCACGGAGATGACGGAGGGCGACTGGTACGCGCCGGCGGCGACGCTCGGTCTCTATCTGTCCGGGCGCGACATCCCGGGCCGGGACGCGCGGGGCGGGCCGGTCACCGACGACAGCTTCCTCGCGGTCCTGCACGCGGACCACCTGCCCTGCGAGTTCCGGCTCCCCGGCCCGCCCTGGGCCCGGACCTACGAACTGGTGCTGGACACCTCGCGCGAGGACCAGTCCACGGCGCCCGGCACCCTCCACCGGGGCGGCACGGCCGTGACCGTGGAAGGAAGGACGGTCCTGCTGCTGCGGGTGTCGGGGTGAGGGGAACGGCTCAGCCGAGGATGCCGCGCTCGTAGGCGACGGCCACGGCTGCGGCGCGGTCCTTCGCGCCCAGTTTGGCGAAGACATGGGTGAGGTGGGTCTTCACGGTCGCCTCGCTGATGAACAGCTCGGCGGCGATCTCCCGGTTCGAGGTCCCGCGGGCGACGAGCCCGAGCACCTCGCACTCGCGCGCGGACAGCGACTCGTGGCCGGGGGAGGCCGGGGTGCGCACCCGGGAGACGAGACGTGAGGCGACGGCGGGCGACAGCACGGTCCGTCCGTCGGCGGCGGCGCGCACGGCGGTGAAGAGTTCGTCGCGCGGCGCGTCCTTGAGCAGATAGCCGGTCGCGCCCGCCTCGATGGCGGGCAGGGTGTCGGAGTCGGTGTCGTACGTGGTGAGGACCAGCACCCTGGAACGGGCCCCGCGCCGGGTCAGTTCGGCGATGGCTGCCACACCCCCGCCGCCCGGCATCCGCAGATCCATCAGGACGACGTCGGGGTCCAGGCGGACCGTCGTCTCCACGCCGGCCACACCGTCCGCCGCCTCGCCGAGCACCTCGAAGCCTGGGGCGGAGGCGAACATGCCCCGCAGCCCGTCGCGTACGACGGGGTGGTCGTCGACGAGGACGAGGGTGATGACACGCGCGGTGTCCGGTGCATGGGTCATGTCGTGCCTCACGCTAGCGTCCGTCATCCGAGGCGGACCAGGGGTACCCGGGCCGAGACCGCGGTACCCAGTCCCGGGGCCGTCTCCACCGTGACCGTACCGGCGATGCGTTCCGCCCTGGCCCGCATCCCTCCCAGCCCGAAGCCGCCCCTGCCGGTGTACGGCGGGACCCCTGCCGGGTCGAAGCCGCAGCCGTCGTCACGTACGTCCAGGGTGATCTCGTCGCCCATGTAGGAGAGCGTGACGCCCGCCCGGCTCGCGCCGGCGTGCCGGGCCGCGTTGGACAGGGACTCCTCGGCGATCCGGAGCAGGGTGGCCCCGACCTCGTCGTGCAGCGGCTCGACGGTTCCGGTGACGGTGAAGTCCGCGCGTACGCCGGTGCGTTCCGCCCAGCCGGTCACCGTCCTGGCGAGCGCGCCCGGCAGGTCGTCGTGCTCCAGCGCCGCGGGCACCAGGTTGCGCACCGACCGGCGTGCCTCTCCGAGACTGTGCCGGGCGAGCCCCGCCGCACGGTCGAGGTGTTCACGGGCGACTGCCGGGTCGGCGGTGGAGGTGACGGCCTGGAGCTGGGCGATGACCCCGGTCAGGCCCTGGGCGATGGTGTCGTGGATCTCGGCGGCCAGCCGGCGGCGCTCGTCGGCGATCCCGGCCTCCCGGGCCTGGAGCAGCAGCTGGGCGTGCAGGGTGGCGTTCTCGGCCAGGGCCTGTTCCAGACGGGTGTTGGCGAGCTCCAGCTCGGAGATGGTCGCGGTCTGTCTGCGCGTCCTCTCCTCCTCCCTGGCGCTGAGGTTGCCGAAGAGGAGGGTGAGGAAGGCGTGGAGGACGAACAGCGCGCCGAAGGCCGCCCAGTTGACGGGCGAGGCGGGCGGCATCCCGCTGCCGGACTGCGAGCCCGCCATGATGACGGCGGTGCACAGCAGGCCGGCGCGCACGAAGCGTTTCGGGAGCAGGTGCCCGACGTCGAAGTAGCCCACGACGGCGTAGATGGAGAAGAACGGGTTGAACCAGCACAGGGCGAAGGCGATCAGGGTCCTCAGGACGTAGTAGGCCCCGGCGGCGGACGACTTCGCCGGGACCCCGGCCTCGGTCCGGCCCCACCACAGCTGGAGGGCCCAGGCCACCGTGACCAGGCCACCGGTCGCGTACATCTCCGCTCCGGACATCCCGATGAGGCCCGAGGACAGCGCCGCCATCAGGACGGCGATGCCGAGCAGCGTGTACGGGCCGTACCGGTAGAACTGTGCCCAGCGCTGCTCCACCGTCATACCGCTGCTCATGCCGCCGCTCCCCCTCCCACCGTGCTCCGGCCTCCTCCCTCGTCGCGCCCGGGTCACTCCCAGCGGAAGAGCCTGGTCGACACCGCACCGAGCGCCGCGGTCCACACCAGCATGACCCCGAGGTGCGCCCAACCGGGCCAGTTTCCCGAGGCGGCCTGGTCCAGGGCCTGGGAGGCCGCGCCGAAGGGGGTGAACTCGACGATCCGGCGGAGCAGGTCCGGCATGGTCTGGACGGGCACCCAGACGCCGGCGGTGAACATCATCACGAGGTACGCCACCGACCCCACGGCGGTGGCGGCCTTGGACGTCCGGGACAGCGCGCAGATGGTCGCGCCGAGGGCGAGGACGCAGGCCACCGCGAGGAGGAGAGCCAGCAGGTAGCCGGCGGCCTGTCCCGGCAGCCGGACGCCGAAGGCGGCCCTGCCGACCGCGACGACGAGTGCCGCGGACCCCAGCGCCGCCGCGCCGTGCAGCACGATCTGCGCGGCGAGCAGGGCCGACGGACGCACCGGCGTGGCCGACATCCTGCGCAGGATGCCGCGTTCGCGGTACCCGGTGAGGACGGGCGGCATGGCCTGGAGCCCGGCCATGATCATGGCCAGCAGGACGGCCACCGGCACGTACAGGTCGATGACGCTGCGCCCGCCGAGTGCGTCGTCGGCCTCCCGGAAGGACGGGATCAGACCGAGGATCGTCATCAGGGCCGTGGGGAAGACGAGGATCCAGAACAGGCTGCCGGGTTCACGCAGGAAGAGCCGGGTCTCCGCCCTGAGGACGGCGGCGAGCGGGGCCGGACGCGCAGGCGGGGTGGTCGTGGTCATGAGGCCTGCTCCGTGAGGTCGAGGAAGACGTCGTCGAGGCCGGCCTCGGTGACGCGCAGCTGCCGGGCGGTGATGTGGCGGCGGGCGAGGAGTGTGATCACGGCGTTGGCGGTCTCGTCGGTGCCCTGGACGACCACCCGGCCGCCGGGCCCGGTGACCTCGGCGGAGACGGCGCCGGGCAGGGCCCGGAGTTCGGCGTACGCGAGCGGCTCCGAGGGCGTGAAGGAGATGACCGTCGGGCCCGCGGCCGCACCGATCAGCCCGCCGGGGGTGTCGACGGCGACGATCCGGCCCTTGTCGATCACCGCGATCCGGTCGCAGAGCCGCTGGGCCTCCTCCATGAAGTGGGTGACCAGCAGGACGGTCACCCCGCCGTCCCGGATCTCCTCGATGAGCTGCCAGGTGTCGCGGCGGGCCCGGGGGTCGAGACCGGTGGTGAGTTCGTCCAGCACGACCACCCTCGGATTGCCGATCAGCGCGAGCGCGATGAAGAGGCGCTGCTTCTGGCCGCCGGACAGCTGGGCGAAGCGGCGGTCGAGGTGACCGTCCAGTCCGAGCCGGCCGGCGAGCGCGTGCCGGTCGGCGGGGTGCCGGTAGAAGGCGCTGTAGAGCTCCAGCGCCTCGCGCACGGTCAGCTTGGGCTGGAGCTCGGTCTCCTGGAGCTGGGCACCGAGCAGGTGCGTGAACTCCTGGCGGTCGGCGACGGGGTCGAGTCCGGCGACCCGGACGGTGCCCGCGTCGGGGATCCGCAGCCCTTCGACGCATTCGACGGTGGTGGTCTTGCCGGCTCCGTTGGGGCCGAGGATCCCGAAGATCTCCCCCTCGTCGACGGTGAAGCTCACCCCGTCGACCACGGGGCGGCCGCCGTACGCCTTGCGCACCCCGCGTACTTCGATGATTGCCATGCCCCGAGGATTCCGTCGCGGGGCGGGCGCCGGTATCCGCCGACCCGCTCGGACCGGCATCATCCGATCGGTTGACAGGGCTCTACGACCCGAGGTGGCCGACCGGAAAACCACATGAGAGATGTCAGTGGTGAACCATAGGCTCGGTCCTGATGCCCGAAAAACCTGCAGAGCCCACGGACCGGTCCGCCGTGCGCTCCCTCCTGCGTCTGTGGCCCTATGTCAGGCCGGTGCGCGCGCGCTGGATCGGGGCCGCCCTCGTGGCGGTTCTCGCGTCCAGCCTCGCTCTGGTGATCCCGCTGGTACTGAAGTGGATGGTCGACGGCCCCGTGGCGGACCGCGATCCGGGCGGAGTGTGGCTGGGGGCGCTCTGGCTGCTGTTGCTGGGGATCGCCGAGGCCGGGCTGTTCGGTCTGCGCCGATGGCTGGTGGCCCGGCCGCTCGCGGGGGTGGAGGCGTCGATGCGCGCCGACCTCTACCGCCATCTGCAGCGGCTGCCGGTGGCGTTCCACGACCGCTGGCCCTCGGGTCAGCTGCTCTCACGCGGCACCACGGATCTGATGCTGCTGCGGATGTTCCTGGCCTTCCCGCTGACGTTCCTGCTGGTCAACGGCACGACGATCCTGGTCGGTTTCGTCATCCTGTTCGCGCAGGAGTGGTCGCTGGGGCTGGTGCTGCTCGCACCCGCCGTCCCGCTGATGGTCCTGTGCTCGCTCTTCGAGACGAAGTACTCGCTGGTGGCGCGCAAGGCCCAGGACCAGGTCGGCGATCTGACCACGGTCGTCGAGGAGAGCGTGCTGGGCATCCGCATCGTCAAGGGGTTCGGCCGCAACCGCAGCCAGGCGCTCGCCTTCCGGGCGCTCGCGCAGCGGCTGCGCGCCACGGAACTGGGCAAGGCCCGGCTGCTCGCGGGGATCTGGGCACTCGTCACCGCCATCCCGGAGCTGGCGATCGGCGCCGCACTGGTGCTCGGCACGATCGAGGTCGCGGACGGCACCCTGTCGGCGGGCACGCTCGTGGCGTTCCTGTCGACGGCGCTGGCACTGCGCTGGCCGGTCGACTCGATCGGCTTCCTGCTCGCGATGAGCCAGGAGGCGGCGACGGCCGCCGACCGGTTCTTCGAGGTCATGGACGTCGAGGAGGAGCCGGAGCCGGAGGCGCCCGCCGAGGCGGGCGGGACACCGGACCAGGGCATCGTCTTCGAGGGCGTGGAGTTCGGGTACCCCGACGCCGGGCCCGGGTCACCGCCCGTCCTCGGCCGGATCGACCTGCGGATCCGGCCCGGCGAGACGATGGCGCTGGTGGGCGCCACGGGTTCCGGCAAGACGACGCTGACGGCTCTCGTGCCACGGCTGCACGACGTCACGGGCGGCCGGATCCTGCTGGACGGCGAGGACATCGCCACCATGGCCAGGCCGCGGCTGCGCGAGCTGGTCTCGGTGGCCTTCGAGGAACCCACCCTCTTCTCGGCGACCGTCGGGGAGAACGTGCTGATGGGCGCGGAGGGGGCGAGCGAACAGGAGCTGCGCCAGGCCCTGGCCGTCGCGCAGGCCGACTTCGTGCACCAGCTGCCGCAGGGCGTCGAAACCCAGGTCGGTGAGCAGGGGCTGAGCCTCTCCGGCGGCCAGCGGCAGCGCCTCGCGCTGGCCCGCGCGGTCGTCGGGGGCCCGCGGTTCCTGGTGCTCGACGACCCGCTCTCCGCCCTGGACGTGCACACCGAGGCACTGGTGGAGGCGGCGTTGCGGCGCGTGCTGGAGGGGACGACGGCCCTGGTCGTCGCCCACCGGCCGTCGACGGTGATGCTGGCGGACCGGGTGGCCCTGCTGTCCGACGGCCGGATCAGCGCCGTCGGCACCCATCAGGAGCTCCTGCGCACCAGCCCCGAGTACGCCTGGCTGATGTCGGGCACCCACGACACCGGTGTTCCTGTCGCCGAGGAGGGCAGCACCCGATGACCAGTACGACTGCCGACGGCCCCGCCGTCGCCGACGAGGACCTGCCCGGGAAGGGCTCCGGCCCGGCACAGGACGAGGGGGACCCGTTCGGCGCCGACACGCTGCCCGCTCCCCGGGGTGCCACCCGTGATCTGCTGTTCTCCCTGCTGGCGCCCCTGCGCGCCAGGGTGGCAGTGACCTCCCTCCTGCTGCTCCTCCAGCAGGCCGCCGTGCAGGCGGGACCGCTGCTGGTCGCGTACGCCATCGACAGCGGGGTGCCCGCGTTCCGGGACCACGACTACGGTCCGCTCGCGGCCGTGGGCATCGGGTACGCCGTGTGCTCGATGGGCGCGGGGGTCCTCCAGTACGCCTTCATCCGGGCGGCCGCCCGGATCAACCAGGACGTGCTGCTCGATCTGCGGGGACGGATCTTCCGTCACGCGCAGGCGCTGAGCGTGGACTTCCACGAGCGCTACACCTCGGGCCGGCTGATCTCCCGCTCGACCACGGACGTGGAGTCCCTGCGCGAACTGCTGAGCGAGGGGCTGCAGGAACTCGTCGGGGTGATCCTGTCGTTCGTGTCGATCGCCCTGGTGCTGCTCTGGCTGGACCTCGGCATCGGCGCCATCGCCGTGGCCTCCTTCCTTCCCCTGTATCTGCTGGTGCGGGGGTACCGGCAGCGGGCGGCCAAGGCGTACACGGCGCGCTCGACGGCGATCGCCGCGGTCATCGTGAAGTTCGCCGAGACGATGAACGGCATCCGTCCCGTGCAGGCCTTCCGCAGGGAGCGGGCCAACGAGAAGGACTTCGCCGTGTCCAACCACGACCACGAGCGGCGGAACGGCGACGCCCTGCTGGAGATGGCCCGTTACGTCGTCGGTTCCCGGCTGGTCGCGAACACCGCGGTGGCCGCGATGGTGCTCTGGGGCGCCTACCGGGTGGCGTCCGGCACGCTGGCGCTCGGTGTGCTGGCCGCCGCGGTGCTGTATCTGCGGCGGCTGTACGACCCGATCGACCGGCTAGCGATGTTCCTCAACTCCTACCAGTCGGCCGCCGCTTCGCTGGAGAAGATCGCGGGCCTGCTGGCGCAGACACCCGCGGTCCCCGAACCCGCCGAGCCGAAGGTCCTGCCGTCCCTCGCCGGTGAGCACCCGGGCCGCGAGGTCTCGTTCGACGGGGTGCGGTTCGCCTACCGCACGGGAGGCGAGGTCCTGCCCCGCTTCGGCCTGACGATCCCGGCGGGCCAGACCGTGGCCGTGGTCGGCTCGACGGGTGCGGGCAAGTCGACGCTGGCCAAGTTGCTGGCACGCTTCTACGACCCGACGGAGGGCCGGGTCCTGCTGGACGGCACCGACCTGCGCGATCTGGCGACGCCCGAACTGCGCCGGGGCGTGGTGATGGTGACCCAGGAGGCGTTCCTGTTCTCGGGGACGATCTCCGAGAACATCGCGATCGGCCGCCCGGAGGCGACACCCGAGGAGATCGAGCACGCGGCGAAGGCGATCGGGGCGCACGACTTCATCAGCTCCCTGCCGGACGGGTACGACACGGACGTCCGCAAGCGCGGTGGCCGGATCTCCGCCGGGCAGCGGCAACTCGTCGCGTTCGCACGGGCCCTGCTAGCGGACCCCGCGGTACTCATCCTCGACGAGGCCACCAGCTCACTGGACGTGCCCGGCGAGCGGGCGGTGCAGCGGGCGATGGACACCGTGCTGCACGGGCGTACGGCGGTGGTGATCGCACACCGTCTGTCGACCGTGGAGATCGCGGACCGGGTGCTCGTGATGGAACAGGGGCGGATCGTGGAGGACGGCACCCCGGCCGAACTCATCGCCGGCACCGGCAGGTTCGCCGGGCTGCACAAGGCGTGGCGGGAGAGCCTGGCCTGAGGGTGGCGCCTCTCACGGGGGCCGCGGACAGAGACGGAGAGGGCTTCCCGCTCACTGCGGGAAGCCCTCTCCGTCGTGGTCGCGGCGCGGTCAGGCCGCCGGGTCCGCGGTGCGCCGACGGGCGCCCGCCCTGCGGTGTGCGAACCACCCCGCGGCCGCCAGCAGCGCGGCCACCGCCCCGAGCGCCACGACGTCGAGGCCGGTCGAGGCGAGGCTTCCTCCCGAGGAGGACGCCGTGCCCGAACCGCCGGAGACGGACCCCGAGGCGGACGTACCGGAGGAACCGCCGGAGGTGCCGCCGGTGGAGCCGCCGTCCGAACCTCCGGTCGAACCGCCGTCCGTGCCGCCGTCCGCCCCGCCTGTCGCACCCCCGTCCGTGCCGCCGGACCCGTCGTCCGTGTCCACCGGTTCCTGGCCGGCGAAGGCGACCGGGACCTTCACGTCCTGGGAACGGTCGCCGGACAGCGTGTGGTCGGCCCGGGTGACCAGGACGCAGGTGGAGACGAAGCAGTCGGTGAACTCGTCCTTCGCGTCGACGGTGAGCTCGACGCCGAAGGAGCCGCCCGCCGTGTAGGGGATCGCCAGGTCCTTCCCGTAGTCGGGCGGGTTGGACGAGATCCAGGCCGAGGTGTGCGAGTCGCCGGACATGTCGACGCCGCCGACGCACGGGCTGGGCAGTTCCCCCTCGCCGTTGTCGACGCACAGGGCGACGTAGACGCCCTTCTCCTCGTCGTAGCCGGAGCCGGTCACCTTCAGCTTCTGCCCGACGGTGGCGAGGTGGTTCACCGGGGTGACGGTGAGCTTCTGTCCCCCGGGGCCGGTGACCGTCCTCGATCCGGACGGTTCCGGTTCCGCGGGGCTCTCACCTCCGTCACCCCCGCCGGGCGTGCCTCCGGACCCGGTGACCGTCAGGGTGACCGGGGTGGTGCGGGTGGTGCCCGCCGGGTTGGTGAACTCGGCCCGGTAGCGGTAACCGTCGTGCGCCGCCCTCGCGGTGAACGCGTACCTGCCCGCCGTCGCCCCCACGATGTCCTTCCAGGTCTGGTCCCCGTCCGTGCTGACCTGCCAGCGGACCTCGGGGGCCGGGGCGCCCTCGGCCGCGGCCACGAGCACGGCCTCGGCGCCCTGCGCGACCGACTGGTCCGTGGGCGCCTGGGTGATCTTCGGGGACATCCGGCGTTCGAGCTTGCTGATCGTGCTCGCGGCCGGGTTGGCGACGTAGACGGTGCTGCCGCCCGGGGCGACGGCCACGCTCGCCTGGCCGGTCTGTCCGGGGCTGCCCGGCAACGGCGCCGGCTCGGCGGCCTCCTCGTACGTCGTCGTGTCGTAGATCCCGAGCGAGCTGTCGTTGTCACCGCCGTTGCTGGTGTCCCCGCTGTCCTGCCAGACGACGAACGCACGGCCGGTGGCGGTGTCGAAGGCGACGTCCGTGGCCCGGTCGGGGCCCTCGATCGTGGCGAGCGGTTCGGCGTCCGGGCCGAAGACCAGGACCGTGTTCCCGCTGCCCGCCCAGACGTTGCCCGTGGCGGGGTCGGGGGCGACGAACCAGAGGTTCTCGGAGGGGAGCTGGGCGGTCGCGGTCACGGCGAAGGAGCCTGTGTCCACCCGGCTCAGCGGTCCGCCGGCCCAGCCCGACCAGGCGGCGCCGCGGGCGGCGTCCACCCCGAGCCGCGAGCCTCCGCCGAGGGTGAGCGTGCGCCGGACCGTGCCGGTCGACGTCTCGACCTCGGAGAGGAGCGCGCCCTGCTGGACCAGGACGGTGGCGGCCTCGGTGCCCGGTCCCGTGGCCGTGACGCTGGAGCCGGTGAGCCAGACGCCCTTCGCGGTCTCGTCACCGTCCTGGGCGGTGCCGATGCCCCGCAGCGGGTAGTGGAAGACGACGCCGTCCCGGGCGAGCGGTGCGACGATCTGGGTGACCCTGCGGCCGGCCAGGGAGCCGTTGGAGCCGGGCGCCTGGCTGACCGTGCTGCGGACCGTGCCGTCCGACGCGTCCAGGACGTACAGGCCCTGTTCGTTCACGTCCGAGGTGTCGGCGATGTTGTCGGCGCCGACGTACAGCTTCCCCGAGTCGGGGTGCAGCAGGAGGTCCAAGGGCTTGCCGGCGCCCGTGAACTCGGCGGTCTGCCGGTAGCTGACGGTGCCCGCGGGCACGTCGACCCCGTCCCCGCCGTCGTCGCCACCACCGGTGTCCTGGCCCTCGAAGACCACGGGGACACGGACGTCCTGGGAACGGTCGCCGGAGCCCCGGTGGTCGACGCGGGTGACCACGGCGCAGGTGACCTGGGTGCAGTCGAGGCCGTTGCCCCGCTGCTCGACCTCGATCTCGACGTCGAAGCTTCCGCCCTCGCCGTACGCCTTGGCCAGTTCGCCCTCGTAGACGTCGCCCTCGGGGACGATCCACTGCGACGATCCGCCGCCGCCCGTCATGTCGGCACCGCCGAGGCACGGCGAGGGGATGCGGTTGTCCCCGTTGTCCTTGCAGAAGGCGATGTAGATGCCCTTGGTCGCGTCGTACCCCTCGCCGGTGACGCGGACGGTGTCGCCGTCCGGGTCGAGGTGCGCGGACGCGGACACCGTGAGCCGCTGCCCGTTCTTGCCGAGCCCCGTCCTCGGTGAGTCCGCGGCCTGCGCCGCCGATCCCACCGTGACGCAGGCGGCCACGAGCGCGGCCGCGGCCAGGAGTGCCGCCGGGCGCCCGGGGCGGGGTCCGCCCGCGCGGTCCGGCCTTCGCCGGGCGGACGTGTCGTCTGCCATGAAGAGTTCCTCACTTGCCGGATGCGCCCGGCACCCCGGTACGCCGGAAGCCGGGCCCCGTCGTACGGAGCCCGGCCCGGCAGGTGATTACTGGAAGTCGATCGGGACGTGGACGTCGTACTTGCGGTCACCGCTGTCGAGGTGGTCGGCGCGGGTCACCACGGCGCAGTCGACGTCCTCGCCGCAGACACGGCCGTCGTCGAGGGTGGCCTTGACGAAGATCTGCACGCTGAAGCTGCCGCCCGCAGCGAACTTGGAGCTGTTGGCGAAGAGGCCGCCGAAGGTGTCGTTGACCCAGTGCGAGGCGCCGGTCGCGCCGCTCTCGTCCTGTCCGCCGAGACAGGGGGTGGGCTTGTTCGCACCCTGCGCCCCGTCGACCGCGCACAGGCCGACGTAGACGCCCTGGCCCGTGTTGTAACCGGAGCCGGTGACCGTGACGACCTGGCCGGAGGCGGAGGCGCTGTCCGGGGCGGCCAGCGACAGGTTGTAGGTGGTGGTGCCGTCGGTGACCGTGCGGGTCGAGGTGGCGGCGGAGGCGGACGAGGCCAGGCCCAGGGTCAGGGCGGCGGAGGCGAGGACGGCGAGTCCGGCGCGGGCGGCGGTACGGGCGGACGGAACAGCTCTCATGGCGGCAGAGCACCCTTCTAGGTGTCAGGTCTGAACTGTCGGGAGCTCGAACGGCCGTCGGGGGCGGTCTTCTTCCCACCGGCGGACGGGGTGGCCGGCAGGCCCACCCACCCGTTCTCACTTAGGTAAGGCAAACCTAAGTACACACTCCGGGCAACTGTCAATGGCCGGCAAAGAATCGCCATGCCCCCTTGTCGGAGGCCGAGTTGACGTCGTACGGGCGCATGCCGGGGAGCGGGCCGCACCCGCGGCCCGCTCCCTCTCCACACGTCCGGGGCGCCCGGTGCGGGTGGCTTCAGCCCTCGTTCCGCACGCGGAAACCGGCCGAGGCGCGACGGTCCCCCGTCACCGAGTACAGCTCCGCCGTGTGCGCGCCCGCGGTCGCGGTGACGTACACCGGGAAGGTCCGGAAGACCTGTCCCGAGGCGTCGGCCACCGCCTGGTAGCGGGTGTCCTCGTCGATGGCGACGAGGACCACCTCGCCGGGCTCGAACCCCTCACCCGTGACGCGCTGTTCGGTCCCCGGCGCCACTTCCGGGTGCTCGACGAGCGCCGCCGGGACCGCGGACGGCGGCTCCTGCGGCACCGCCCCCTCGGCCGGCACCGGGTCGGGCTCCTGTGCGGGCGGCGCACCCGGTGACCCACCGTCGGGGCTCTCGGCGCTCCCCGGCGCGGGCCCACCGTCGACTCCGGGCACGGGCGTGGGTCCGCCGCCGGTACCGAGCGTCACATCGAGTTCGCCGATGGCGTCCCCCTCGGCGAACGGGCGCCCGCTCCAGCCGGCCAGCAGCCGCGCCCCGTCAGCCGTGAGCGAGGCCCGCAGCCCGGCCCAGGTCAGCCCTCCGGACCGTACGACGGGTTCCGCGCCGTCCGTATGCAGATCGGCCAGGGCCACGGCCCCTTCCGCACCGGCCTGTCCGTCGCGGACGTACAGCGCGCCCTCGCCGCCCTCCAGCCGCAGCCGCAGGCCGCCGAGACCGAGCTCACCGGCGGCCGGGCCCCCGGCGCCGGTGAGCCGTGCCGTACCGGCCAGGGTGACGTCCGCGTCCCCGGACCCGAGGTCGGCGCCGCCGCTCCCGGCCGGGAACCACGTGAGCCCTCCGGCCCCGCGCACGGCGGGCTTCTCCGCCTCCAGTTCCACACCGTGGGACCCCGTCGCCCAGCTCACATAGCCGCCGGACACCTCGTCCGGCAGCGGGTCCTGGCCGGCCACCGCGGTCCCCGGCCAGAGCAGAGCCAGCAGGACACCGCCCGCCAGCACGGCCGCGCCTGATCGCACGGCACCTGGTCTCTCGGTCACCATCTTCACGTTCTCCTCCGGATACGACGCTGTGTCGGTCGGGCCTGCGCCCGTCAGGCCTGTGCCGCTTCCGCCCCGGCCCGCCGGCGCCTCCGCGCCACGGACCAGGCCCCCGCACCGGCCACGACCAGGCCCGCCGCGGTCAGGCCGAGGGGCAGCGCCACTCCGGAACCGGTGCTGGCGAGCGGACCCTTCGGGGTCTCCGCGCCGTCGCCGGAACCGGAACCGGCGTCCGCCCCTCCGGTGGCGCCGGACCCGGACGTACCCGCCCCCGCCGAACCGGAACCGGACGTCGCGCCCGGAGCGGCCGAGGCGGTCGCACCGTCCGACGCCGCCGCACCGCCGAAGGTCACGGGGATCCGGACGGTCTGGCTCTGGTCACCACCGCGCGTGTGGTCGTTGCGGGTGATGACGGCACACGTCACACCGGACTTGGCGCAGTCGGTGTTGGCATCCTTGGCCCGCACCTTGAGCCGCACGCTGAACGACCCCTCGTGCCCGCTTCCCTTGTAGGGCTCGGCGAGCCCCTCCCCGTACGAGGGCGGGTTCGAGGACACCCAGACGGAGGCTCCGGACTCCCCGGACATGTCCACCCCGCCGACGCACGGGGTGGGTGTCTTCCCGGCCCCGTTGTCCACGCAGAAGGCCACGTAGACGCCCTTCTCCACGTTGTACCCGGAGCCGGTGACCGTCACGGTCTCACCGGCTCCGTCGAGCCCCGTCGCCTTGGAGACCGTGAGCTTCTGCCCCTCGGGCCCCGTGGCGGACGCGTCCGCCGCCACCGCTGACGGCGCCATGGGCAGCGTCAGCGCGAGGGAACCCGCCACGACGGCGGCCCATCGCGCGCCACGCCCCCGGCGCACACCGTTCGACCCACTCAATGCCCACACCCCCACCCTAGGTAACCAAGGGAAGCCTAACCTAAGCTACTTGGCACGGAAGTGCCAGACGCGGTGCGCGGGGGACGGTGCCGGGCGCCAGGAGAGGAGCGTTCGAGTCATGCGCGTACCCGGGAGACCCCCACGAGCCCGACGGCCCCTTTCGCGACGTCACGGACCCGCGGTCCTGGGTGTGGCGATCGCCCTGCTGACGAGTGCCTGCGGAGGCGGAGCCGGTGGTTCGGCGTCGGCCGGCACCGCACCGGTACCGGCGGGCGAGCGGGCGGCGGTCGCGGCCCAGCGGCTCGCGGAGAACACCGTCGTGCCGCTCGAAGGCGATCCGCCCGCGCCGGAGTTGCCGGTCACCGTGGACTCCTCCGACGGACGGAAGGTCACGGTCGAGGACACCTCACGCATCCTGCCGCTCAACGGGGGCATCGCCGAGATCGTCTTCACCCTCGGCCTCGGCGACCGGGTCGTGGGGCGCGATGTCACCGCCACCTTCGAGGAGGCGAAAGATCTCCCCCTGGTCACCAGGGCGCACGACGTAGGCGCCGAGAGCGTGCTCTCCCTCCACCCCACGGTGGTGCTCGCCGACACCGACACCGGACCCAGCGAGGCCATCGGCCAGATCCGCGACGCGGGCGTCCCCGTCGTGGTGCTCGACCCGGCGACCCGGCTCCAGGACGTCACCACCCGGACCACCCGCGTCGCCGAGGCTCTGGGCGTCCCCTCCGCGGGCGAGGCGCTCAACACCCGCATGCGGAAGGAGATCGCGGACGCCCGGGCCTCCGTCCCCGAGGGAAGCCGCCCCCGGGTGGCCTTCCTCTACATGCGCGGCAGCGCCGCCGTCTACCTCCTCGGCGGCAAGGGGTCCGGGGCGGACTCCCTGATCGAGGCCGCCGGTGCGGTGGACGCGGGTGTCGGGTCGGGGCTGGACAAGCCCTTCACCCCGATCACCAGCGAGGGACTGGTCGCGGCCGGGCCGGACGTCATCCTGATGATGACCAAGGGGCTGGACTCCGTCGGCGGGATCGAAGGGCTCGTGGAGATCCCGGGCATCGCACAGACACCGGCCGGCATGGACCGCAGGGTCGTGGACCTGGAGGACGGAGTGCTCCTGAGCTTCGGCCCCCGCACACCGCTGGTCATCGACATCCTCGTCGACCGGCTCCACGGCGCCTGAGCCGGGGCGGGCCCGGCACACAGGGACCGGAGGTCAGACGGCCTCGGAGCCGGCCGGCCCGTAGGCCCGCAGGAAGGTGTCGACCGCGGCTTCCGCCACCGCGCGCATCGCGGCGGCGGGGACCGCGCGGGCACCGAGCCGGGAGCGCGCCTCCATCGGGCCGGTGAGGAGGGCCAGGAGCTGCTCCGCGGCCAGGTCCGGGTCGCAGGGGCGCAGCCGGCCGGCCAGCGACAGGCGTGCGAGCCTGTCGGCCAGCGCCTCGCCGGGCCTGCCCTGGGTACGCTCCTGGACGACCTCGATCAGATCGGGAAAGCCCGCGACCTGGGCGTACGTCAGCCACCGCAGTGCGCGGGCGCGTTCGCCGCAGCAGACCTGGAGCATCCGGTACGCCATGCCCTCCAGGGCGTACCGGAGATCGTCACCCGGGTCACGCAGCCGCTCGACGACGGCGAGATTCTCCGCCATCACCGTGTCGGCCACGGTCTCGATCGCGTGCCGGAACAGATCTTCCTTGTCCCTGAGGTGGTTGTAGACGGTCGGCTTGGCGACACCCGCCTCTTCGGCGATCTCCCGCACACATGCGTTCGCGTACCCCCGCCGCGCGAAGACGGTGAAGGCCGCATCGAGGATCGCCTGCCGCTTGTCGATACGCCCCCGGGGCGCGGTCCTCCCGGACGGAGTGGTCGCTGCTGTCACCTCCGCAGCGTACCGCCAGCCCAAATGGACCGATGAGAACACTTCATTGAACTGAGAGGTTCAAGGCTGACACCGCCCATGAGAGGGGCGGCAGCGGTCGTCGACATCCCGCGCTTCAGGGACGGAACGACCGAGGAGGAGCAGGCGGAGAGGCGCCGGCCGCGATGCGGCGTACGTCGGCCGTGGAGTCGGCAGCGTCCGGAGCTCACGAAGCCGCACACATCCCTACGGATCCGGCCCGCACCGGACGGCGCGGAACTGGCCACAGTTCGGCGCCGTCTCAGCACGTGGGCAACACCCCGTCCGCGCATTCCCGTTCGAACACCGCCCATTCGAACGGAATCTCAACTCACCCTGGGACGTAAGGCTTCGCGGGCTCTCCGCGCCCCCGCCACCGCGCCCGGAAGACACACGGCGAAACGTCCGGTTAACGAACACGGCATTTCCGGCAACGGACGACTTCCGGCCAATGTGTTGACGCGGTCCTGACACGCGCAGGCTCAGGCTGGCACTCTTCCCCCGTTCCACGCACCGCCTGCTCTGCCGGCCCACTCACCCAGTCGGTCGTAGCCCCCCTCGCAGAAGGAGTCCGCGTGAGACCCACGCACAGCCGTCGTGCCACCGCGACAGGCGCTCTGATAGCCGCCGCAGCCCTTCTCGCCGTCGGAATGCAGGGCGGAGCCGCATCGGCCGCGCCCGAAAGCGCGACCGCGGCCCCCGCCGCCGCGGTGAAGGGCGCCGATCCCGGCGCGCTCCCCGCGAAGCTCTCCCCCGCCCAGCGCGCGGAACTGCTCAAGGAGGCCAACGCCACCAAGGCGGCCACCGCCGAGGAGCTCGGGCTCGGCGCCACGGAGAAGCTGGTGGTCCGCGATGTCGTCAAGGACGTCGACGGCACCACCCACACCCGCTACGAGCGCACGCTCGACGGTCTCCCCGTCCTCGGCGGCGACCTGGTCGTGGCCGCGTCGAAGTCCGGGACGACGCAGGGCGTCACCAAGGCGTCGAAGGCGACCGGGGCCCAGCTGAAGGCTGTCGGCACGACGGCGGACGTCGCGCCCGCCACCGCCGAGAAGCAGGCGCTCACCGCGGCCAAGGCCGACGGCTCGAAGAGCACCGAGGCGAGCAAGGCCCCGCGCAAGGTCGTCTGGGCGGCGAACGGCACCCCGCAGCTCGCCTACGAGACGGTGGTCGGCGGACTCCAGCACGACGGCACCCCGAACGAGCTGCACGTGATCACGGACGCCTCCTCCGGCGCCAAGCTCTTCGAGTGGCAGGCCATCGAGACCGGCACCGGCAACACCCAGTACAGCGGCACGGTGACGCTGGGCACCTCCGGCTCCGGCAGCTCGTACAACCTGACGGACTCCGCGCGCGGCAACCACAAGACGTACAACCTGAACCGCGGTACGTCCGGCACCGGGACCCTGTTCTCCGGGACCGACGACGTCTGGGGCAACGGCAGCGCCTCCAACACCGAGACCGCCGCCGCCGACGCCCACTACGGCGCCGCGGAGACCTGGGACTTCTACAAGAACGTCATGGGCCGCACCGGCATCAAGGGTGACGGCGTGGGCGCGTACTCCCGCGTCCACTACGGCAACAGCTACGTCAACGCCTTCTGGTCCGACAGCTGCTTCTGCATGACCTACGGCGACGGCAGCGGCAACCTCGCTCCGCTCACCTCGCTGGACGTGGCGGCGCACGAGATGACGCACGGCGTCACCTCCAACACCGCCGGTCTCAACTACAGCGGTGAGTCGGGCGGCCTCAACGAGGCCACCTCGGACATCTTCGCGGCGGGTGTGGAGTTCTACTCCAACACCACCACCGACCCGGGCGACTACCTCGTCGGCGAGAAGATCGACATCAACGGCGACGGCACCCCGCTCCGTTACATGGACAAGCCGAGCAAGGACGGCGCGTCCAAGGACTCGTGGTACTCGGGCCTCGGCTCGATCGACGTCCACTACTCCTCGGGCCCGGCCAACCACTTCTTCTACCTCCTGTCGGAGGGCAGCGGGGCCAAGACGGTCAACGGGGTCTCCTACGACTCCCCG
Organism: Streptomyces sp. Alt3; assembly: GCF_030719215.1. Lineage (NCBI taxonomy): Bacteria > Bacillati > Actinomycetota > Actinomycetes > Kitasatosporales > Streptomycetaceae > Streptomyces > Streptomyces glycanivorans. The sequence continues at coordinate 2,605,416 of NZ_CP120983.1, forward strand.
ACGTCAGACGGCCTCCCGGTGACCGGCATCGGCCGGGACAAGGCGCTGCAGATCTGGTTCAAGGCGCTCACCACGAAGTTCACCTCCACCACCAACTACGCGGCGGCCCGCACCGGCACCCTCGCCGTGGCCGGTGAGCTGTACGGCACCTCGAGCGCCGAGTACGCCGGCGTCGCCAACGCCTGGGCCGCCATCGCCGTGGGCTCCCGCCCCGGCGGCGGCACCGACCCGGGCGGCAAGGTCTTCCAGAACACCACCGTCAAGGCCATCGCCGACCGGAGCACCACCAACTTCCCGGTCGTCGTCAGCGGTGTCACCGGCAACGCGCCCAGCGCCCTGTCGGTGGCGGTGAACATCACCCACACCTACCGCGGTGACCTCGTCCTCGACCTGGTCGCCCCGGACGGGACGGCCTACCGGCTGAAGAACTCCTCGTCGAGCGACTCCGCGGACAACGTGGTGGAGACCTACACGGTCAACGCCTCCTCCGAGGTGGCCAACGGCACGTGGAACCTGAAGGTCCAGGACGCCTACTCGGGCGACACCGGCACCTTCAACAGCGTCAAGCTCACCTTCTGAGCAACCGGGACCGCTGAGCGGGCACCGGCCCGCACCGCGCACCGACGCTGAGGAACCGGCCCCGGGAAGCATGCTTCCCGGGGCCGGTCCGCGCGTCGGAGGTCCGCGTCAGAGAGGGAGGTCCCCGTCCCGGCCCGGTACGTTCTGCTCGGCCCAGACGATCTTGCCGTTCGCCGTGCGGCACGAACCCCACCTGCGGCACAGCAGGTTGATGAGCTGGAGCCCCCGGCCGCCCTCGTCACTGACGTCGGCGTGCTGGATCTGCGGCAGATCCGGCCCGGTGTCGGCGAGTTCCACCTGGAGGCGCTCGTCGAGCAGCAGCCGGAGCCTGCCGGGGCCGCCGCCGTAGCGCAGGGCGTTGCCCACCAGTTCGCTGACCACCAGCTCCGTCACGTCGGCGAGTTCGCCCAGCTCCCACCGGGCGAGCTGTTCGGTGACCAGCTTGCGGGCGGTGGACGCGGGGTTGCCCTCGGTGGGCAGGTCCCACTCGCGCAACCGCACACCGGGGCCCAGCTCGTGGCCACCCGCGACCAGCAGCACCGCCTCGTCGAACCGGCCGTCGTCCCGCCGCGGCAAGGTGAGCGGGCCTCCGCTGTCCAGCTGTTCGGGCGCCATGGCGGCCACGGTCGCGCGCAGCCCTTCCAGTTGCACGTCCACGTCGTCGGTGCGTGTCTTGATCAGGCCGTCGGTGTAGAGGACGAGCCGTCCGCCCACCGGGCCACGCACCCGCAGCGGGTCGTACGGGATCACCCCGGCGCCCAGCGGCGCCCCGACCGGCACGTCGAGATAGCGGGCCGTGCCCCCGGCATCCACCAGCAGGGGCGGCGGATGGCCCGCGCTGGCGATCGTGTAGCTGGAGTCCGCAGGGTCGTACACGGCGCACAGACAGGTGGCGACCTGGTCGTCCTCCAGGTCACGGGTGGCCAGGTCGAGCCGGGCGAGGAGCCGGTCGGGCGCGATGTCCAGCATCATGAGCGTGCGGGCGACGGTCCGCAGCCGGCCCATCGTGGCGGCGGCCGGCAGACCGTGGCCGGTGACGTCGCCGACGACCAGCGCCGTACGCCCGCTGGGGAGCGCCACCACGTCGTACCAGTCCCCGCCGACGCCGTGGGCGTCGACGGCAGGCGCGTAGTGGGCGTGCACCCGGAGGCCGGGGGTGTGCGGTGTGGCACGCGGGAGCAGGGAACGCTGGAGCGAGACGACGTGCTCCCGCTCGCGCCCGTAGAGCCGGGCGTTGTCCATGAACACGGCGGCCATGGAGGCGAGCTGACCCGCCAGATCCAGGTCGGCGCGGTTGAAGGGCGGGCTGTCACCGGCGCGCACGAAGTCCGCGGAACCCAGCAGGACACCGCGGGCGATCAGCGGCACCGCCATGTAACTGTGCACGCCCTGCCGGCGCATCGCCGCCTCCGCGCTGTCCGTCGGCGCGACGCGCGCGTAGTCGCGCGCTGTCATCCGGCCGACCAGTACGGGCCTGCCGTTGCGCAGGCACTCGGTGGTCAGCAGCGTCTCGCGGCGCTCCAGCCGGTTCACCACCTCGCCCACCGGGGCGGGTTCGAGCTCCGCGAGCGCGTCGATGGCCCGGACCGCCATGGCCCGGGTGACGGGCACCGCGGTGCCGGTGACGCGCTCGCCCTCCTCGCCGTGGAGCACGGACTCCAGCAGGTCGACGGCGGCGGCGTCGGCCAGTCTGGGGACGCTGAACGCGGCCAGTTCCTCGGCCGTGCGCTCCAGGTCCAGCGATGTGCCGATCCGGGTGCTCGCCTCGTTGAGCCAGCGCATCCGGGCGGCGGTGGTGAAGCGGTCCCCCCGGGGCCCGGCGGGTTCCGCCCGGCGTGGGTGCAGCAGACGTGGGCCGGCGTTCTGCACGGCCAGCCGACGGGTCAGGCGTCTCGCTCGGCCTCCGCCGCCGTTCACCGTGCTGACCTCCACTCGCGTCCGGGGGAACGCCTCGCTCGTCACGTCGGTGGCTGCTGGGCAGCACCGGCAGGGCTGTCATGTTAGCGAGATCGCGGCGAAAACACCCCTGCCGGACGACCGGTACGGAATCAGACACGGCAGTGGGCCCGGCGCGGGACACGCGCCGGGCCCACCGTGCCCACCGGAACGTCAGCGCAGCAGCACCCCGCCGCCGTCACCCGTCGACGCGTTCGGCACGGCGACGAGGCCGGGTTCCGCGCCCGAGGCGAGCAGCGGATGGGCGGGCAGGACGCGCACGGTGTAGCCGTAGGGGCCCGTGCGGTCGAGGGCGAGCGGCCCCTCGTACAGCCAGCGGTCCTCCAGGTCGTGGCCGCCGGCCGGCTTCAGCGGGAAGGTCCTTGCCTCCGCGATCGCGTCCCCGGAGTCGACCCGCCCGGCGACCACCTGCACCTCCACGTCCTCCGGGTCCAGACCGCCCAGGGCGATCCGGACGCGGAGCGCGAGGGTGGACCCCAGTTCGGCGGTTCCGCCGACGGCCGTGTCGGCGGTGGCCTCCACGTGATCGACGGTCACCTGCGGCCAGGCCGCGCGGACCCTGGTCTTCCACGCGGCGAGGTCGCGGGCCGCCGCGGGCTTCAGCGCCCTGCGGGACAGAGCCGCGGGTGCGTAGAGCCTTTCGACGTACTCACGCACCATGCGGCCCGCGAGGACCTTGGGGCCGAGGGTGGCCAGGGTGCTGCGGACCATCTCGATCCACCGCTCGGGCAGGCCCTCGGCGTTGCGGTCGTAGAAGCGGGGGGCGACCCGGTCCTCGATGAGCGCGTACAGGGCGTTGGCCTCCAGCTCGTCGCGCCGTTCCTCGTCGGTGGCGGACCCGTCGGCGGTGGGGATCGCCCAGCCGAAGTCGGGATCGAACCACTCGTCCCACCAGCCGTCGCGGACGGAGAGGTTGAGGCAGCCGTTGAGCGCGGCCTTCATCCCGCTGGTGCCGCAGGCCTCCAGGGGGCGCAGCGGGTTGTTGAGCCAGACGTCGCAGCCCGGGTAGAGCTTCTGCGCCATGCCCATGCCGTAGTCCGGCAGGAAGACGATGCGGTGGCGCACCCGGGGATCGTCGGCGAACCGCACGAGCTCCTGGATGAGCCGTTTGCCGCCGTCGTCGGCGGGGTGGGCCTTGCCGGCGACGACGATCTGGATCGGGTGCGTCGGGTGGAGCAGCAGTTCCCGGAGCCGGTCGCGGTCGTGCAGCATGAGCGTCAGCCGCTTGTACGAGGGCACCCGGCGGGCGAAGCCGATGGTCAGGACATCCGGGTCGAGCACGCCGTCGATCCAGCCGAGCTCGGCGGTGCCCGCGCCCCGCCCGCGCCAGGAGGCGTGGAGGCGCCCGCGCACCTCGGTGACGAGCTGCTCCCTCAGCCCTCTGCGGAGGTCCCAGATCTCACGGTCGGGGACGGCGTCCAGGTGCCCGGCCGGCCCGTCCCCGGTGCTGTCCGTCGCGCCGTCCCCGAGGCGCAGGACCTCGGGTGCGACCCAGGTCGGGGCGTGCACCCCGTTGGTCACCGAGGTGATGGGCACCTCGGAGGGGTCGAATCCCGGCCACAGCCCGGAGAACATCTCCCGGCTCACGGCTCCGTGCAGGGTGGAGACCCCGTTGGCCCGCTGGGCGAGCCGCAGCCCCATCACCGCCATGTTGAAGAGGCCGGGCTCGCCGCCTTCGTAGGTCTCCATCCCGAGGCGCAGGATCTTCTCGGCCCCGACGCCAGGCAGCTCCCCGTCGTCACCGAAGTGACGGGCCACGAGCTGGCGGTCGAAACGGTCTATCCCGGCGGGCACCGGGGTGTGGGTGGTGAACACGGCGCCGGCCCGCACGACCTCCAGGGCGGCGTCGAAGTCCAGTCCCGTCTCGGAGAGTTCCCTGATCCTCTCCAGGCCGAGGAATCCGGCGTGCCCCTCGTTGGTGTGGAACACCTCGGGGTCCGCGTGCCCGGTCAGCCGGCAGTAGGTGCGCACGGCGCGCACACCGCCGATGCCGAGCAGCATCTCCTGCAGGAGGCGGTGGTCGCTTCCGCCGCCGTAGAGCCGGTCGGTGACGTCGCGCTCGCCGGGGGCGTTCTCCTCGACGTCTGAGTCGAGGAGCAGCAGCGGGACGCGGCCGACCTGGGCCTGCCAGATCGAGGCGTACAGCGAACGGCCGCCGGGCAGGGCGAGCACCACCCGGCTGGGGGTGCCGTCGGCCTCCCGCAGGAGGGTGAGCGGCAGCTCGTTGGGGTCGAGGACGGGGTAGTGCTCCTGCTGCCAGCCGTCCCGGGACAGGCTCTGGCGGAAGTAGCCGTGCCGGTAGAGCAGGCCGACCCCGATGAGCGGCACGCCCAGGTCGCTGGCGGCCTTGAGGTGGTCCCCGGCCAGGATGCCGAGGCCGCCCGAGTACTGGGGCAGGGCGGCGGTGACACCGAACTCGGGTGAGAAGTAGGCGATGGCTGCGGGGAGCTCCGCACCCTGGGAGAGCCGGCTCTGGTACCACCTCGGCCCCCCGAGGTACTCCCGCAGGTCCTCGGACACCTCGGTGAGCCGGCGCATGAAGTGCTGGTCCCCGGCCAGCTCGGCGAGGCGTGCCGCGGGGACGGTGCCGAGCAGGCGTACGGGGTCGGCGTCGGCGGACCGCGGGCCCTCCGGGTCGACCGCCCGGAAGAGCTCTTGGGTCTCGGTGTGCCAGGACCAGCGCAGGTTACGGGCGAGGTCGCTGAGCGGTCGCAGGGGTTCGGGGAGGACGGGGCGCACGGTGAATCGACGAATGGCCTTCACGTATCCCACCTTTACAGGGGACGTACGGATCCGAGGGGACGCACGACGGTGGGCGCCCTCTCCGTCACCCTCGACGTTAGCGGTGGGCCGCCGTACGAGGCCACGGCGCGCGACCGGCGCGGGCGTCGCCGCCGGGGCCGGTCCGGTGCGGTCCGGCCGCCCACGCCCCGGGCGCTGCACGGTGTGCGCCCTCCCTCCGCCGCCTCCGGAGTCACCCCCTTTCACCGGGGTCGCACCGGTACCTCCGACCCCGGTCGCCCCATGGGCCAGATGCGCCAGTTACGTACCCGTCTGTCACGGGCGATATGGCTGATTTCCCCTCCACACGCGGACTTGTGGCACCCCGCACCACAGGGAAGGCTGCGGAGGTGCCCGCGTGGCGGCCGGGGGACCGGCGCGCGGTCCACAGCGCGTACACCGGTTGCATCCAGGAGTTAACACACCGCCGGGTTGGCCGCCCGAAAGCGGTGGGAAGGCTCCCCCGGTAACACTCCCGCGCTGCACATCCCAGGTGCCCCGGTCCGAGCCCGAACCGCCCGCGCACCTGCCATTCGAGTGCCATTCGAGTGAACGCGGACAGGAGCGGCCATGCCCACAGCCCGCCAGCCGACGACCGAGCAGCTACAAAGGACGCAACCCCACCATCGCGGCGCGCGCGGTCAGCCCTTCACGCCCTCGTCGCGCGCCGCGCATGCCGAGCTCCGACCCCCAGGTGATTCCATGATCGGTCGCATTCCCGTCCTGGACGTCCGTCCGCTCGTCGACTGCGGCAGACGGCCGGCCAAAGCCGTCGCGGGCGAGACCTTCGAGGTCAGCGCCACCGTGTTCCGCGAGGGCCACGACGCCGTGGCCGCCAACGTCGTCCTGTGCGACGCGAACGGACGGCCCGGCCCCTGGACGCCGATGCGCGAGCTCGCCCCCGGAACGGACCGCTGGGGCGCCGATGTCACCCCCGGTTCCGAGGGCGCCTGGACGTACACCGTCGAGGCGTGGAGCGATCCCGTCACCACCTGGCGCACCCACGCGCAGATCAAGATCCCCGCGGACATCGACACCGCGCTCGTCCTCGACGAGGGGGCCGAGCTGTACACCCGCGCGGCCGAGGGGGTCCCGAAGAAGGACGGGCGGGAGGCCGTGCTCGCCGCCGTCGACGCGCTGCGCGACACGTCCCGGCCGGCGGCCTCCCGGCTGGCGGCCGCGCTGACCGCGGAGGTGGACGAGGCCCTCGGCCGCCACCCCCTGCGCGAACTGGTCACCGCGTCCCGGCCGATGCCGCTGACCGTGGAGCGACGGCGTGCCCTCTACGGCTCCTGGTACGAGCTGTTCCCCCGCTCCGAGGGCGCGCGGCAGGAGCCGGTGGCTCCCCCGAAGCCGGCCCGGAAGCCGAGGGCGGCCAAGACCGCGAAGACCGCGGCCGCCTCCACCCGGAAGAGCACTCCCGCGGTCACGGCGGAGGTCCCGCAGCCGGCCACCAGGACGGTCAGCGGCACCTTCCGCACCGCCGCCGAGCGGCTTCCCGCCGTCGCCGCGATGGGGTTCGACGTGGTCTATCTGCCACCGATCCACCCCATCGGCACCACCCACCGCAAGGGCCCCGACAACAGTCTGTCGCCGGGAGCCGACGACCCGGGCGTGCCCTGGGCGATCGGGTCGGCCGAGGGCGGCCACGACGCCGTCCATCCGGACCTCGGGACGCTGGAGGACTTCGACCACTTCGTAGCGACCGCGCGCACCCTGCGGATGGAGATCGCGCTGGACTTCGCCCTGCAGTGCTCCCCGGACCACCCCTGGGTGACGGAGCATCCGGAGTGGTTCCACCACCGTGCCGACGGGTCGATCGCGTACGCCGAGAACCCGCCCAAGAAGTACCAGGACATCTATCCCATCGCGTTCGACGCGGATCTCGCCGGGATCGTGCGCGAGACGGTCCGCATCCTGCGGTTCTGGATGGAGCGCGGCGTACGGATCTTCCGCGTCGACAATCCGCACACCAAGCCGGTGGTCTTCTGGGAGAAGGTGATCGCCGACGTCAACCGCACCGACCCGGACGTGATCTTCCTGGCGGAGGCCTTCACCCGTCCCGCGATGATGCGCACGCTGGCCTCGATCGGCTTCCAGCAGTCGTACACCTACTTCACCTGGCGTAACACGAAGCAGGAACTCACCGAGTACGTGACCGAGCTTTCGGGCGAGAGTTCCTCGTACATGCGGCCCAACTTCTTCGTGAACACGCCCGACATTCTTCCGGGTTACCTCCAGGAGGGCGGCCGTCCCGCCTTCGAGGCCCGGGCCGTGCTGGCCGCGACGCTGTCCCCGTCCTGGGGCGTGTACGCGGGCTTCGAGCTGTGCGAGAACACCCCGGTGCATCCCGGGAGCGAGGAGTACCGGAACTCCGAGAAGTACCAACTCAGGCCCAGGGACTGGGAGTCGGCGGAACGTGAGGGCCGCTCGCTCGCTCCCCTGATCACCTCCCTCAACCGGATCCGCCGTCGCCATCCGGCACTCCAGCAACTGCGCGACGTGCACTTCCACCCGGTCGACAACGAGGCGCTGATCGCCTACAGCAAGCGCTCCGGTTCGGACGTCGTCCTGGTGGTCGTCAACCTCGACCCTCACCACACCCAGGAGGCCACGGTCTCGTTGGACATGCCGCGTCTCGGCCTCGACCGGCACGAGAGCGTGCCGGTGCGCGACGAGCTCACCGGCGACACCTATCACTGGGGCAGGACCTTCTACGTGCGTCTCGAGCCGGGTGTGACACCGGCGCACATCGCGGTCCTGCGACCGTCCCCGCCGACCGGAGGGTCACCCACAACATGATCGTCAATGAGCCTGTCCACGACCTGTTCGAGGACACTCCCGCCAAGGACCGCGATCCCGACTGGTTCAAGCGCGCCGTCTTCTACGAGGTACTCGTCCGGTCCTTCCAGGACTCCAACGGGGACGGCGTGGGGGACCTCAAGGGCCTCACCGCCAAGCTCGACTACCTGCAGTGGCTGGGCGTCGACTGCCTCTGGCTGCCGCCGTTCTTCAAGTCGCCCCTGCGCGACGGTGGTTACGACGTCTCCGACTACACCGCCGTGCTGCCCGAGTTCGGCGACCTCGCCGATTTCGTGGAGTTCGTCGACGCCTCGCACCAGCGCGGCATGCGCGTGATCATCGACTTCGTCATGAACCACACGAGCGACCAGCACGACTGGTTCCAGCAGTCCCGTACCGACCCCGACGGGCCGTACGGCGACTACTACGTCTGGGCCGACGACGACAAGCAGTTCCCGGACGCGCGGATCATCTTCGTCGACACGGAGACGTCCAACTGGACCTTCGACCCGGTCCGCAAGCAGTACTACTGGCACCGGTTCTTCTCGCACCAGCCGGATCTCAACTACGAGAACCCGGCGGTGCAGGAGGAGATCATCTCGGCCCTGCGCTTCTGGCTGGACCTCGGCATCGACGGCTTCCGGGTCGACGCCGTGCCCTACCTCTACCAGCGCGAGGGCACCAACTGCGAGAACCTCCCCGAGACCCACGACTTCCTCAAGCGGGTCCGCAAGGAGATCGACGCCAACTACCCGGACACGGTCCTGCTGGCCGAGGCCAACCAGTGGCCCGAGGACGTCGTCGACTACTTCGGCGACTACACGGCCGGCGGCGACGAGTGCCACATGGCGTTCCACTTCCCCGTGATGCCCCGCATCTTCATGGCCGTACGCCGCGAGAGCCGCTACCCGGTCTCGGAGATCCTGGCGAAGACTCCGGCGATCCCGTCGGGCTGCCAGTGGGGCATCTTCCTCCGCAACCACGACGAGCTCACGCTCGAGATGGTGACGGACGAGGAGCGGGACTACATGTACGCGGAGTACGCCAAGGATCCGCGGATGCGGGCCAACATCGGCATCCGCAGGCGTCTGGCACCGCTTCTGGACAACGACCGCAACCAGATCGAGCTGTTCACGGCGCTGCTGCTGTCCCTTCCCGGCTCCCCGATCCTCTACTACGGGGACGAGATCGGGATGGGCGACAACATCTGGCTGGGCGACCGCGACGCCGTGCGCACCCCGATGCAGTGGACACCCGACCGCAACGCCGGTTTCTCGTCCAGCGACCCGGGGCGGCTCTACCTGCCCACGATCATGGACCCGGTCTACGGCTACCAGGTCACCAACGTCGAGGCGTCCATGGCCTCGCCGTCGTCGCTGCTCCACTGGACGCGGCGGATGATCGAGATCCGCAAGCAGAACCCCGCGTTCGGCCTCGGCTCGTACAACGAACTTCCGTCGTCGAACCCGGCGGTGATCGCGTTCACCCGCGAGTACAAGGACGACCTCGTGCTGTGCGTCCACAACTTCTCGCGGTTCGCGCAGCCGACGGAGCTCGATCTGCGGGACTTCGACGGGCGTCATCCGGTGGAGCTGATCGGCGGGGTCCGCTTCCCCGCCGTCGGTCAGTGGCCCTACCTGCTGACGCTCGCGGGCCACGGTTTCTACTGGTTCCGGCTGCGGAAGGACGCTCCGGTCGGCTGACCGCCGCGGCGGACGGCTGACGGCGCCTCACCGTCGAGGCGCCACCCGCGGGGCGGTTTCCGCCGCCCCGCACGGGGCACTCTCCCCCATATCGAGCCCTTCCGTGCTCCATCGGGCCCTTCGGGCCTATTGATCAAGTCCGTACGGACTTTCCTCACCCGACACGTCCCGCACAGCCGGACAGCCATTGCCGCAATCCGGGACACTCTTCGCATCCTGTGGTGTGCCCGGGGAAAGGACGCGATGCCATGTCGGAGGCTGCATCCACTCGAGTCGCCCTGGCGAAGAGCACAACATCGAGAAAGACGACAAGAAGACACTCGACGAGCACCACGGGCACCACGGCTCTGCTGCCGTCACTCGCCCCTCTGCTCCACGAGTGGGTGCCCCGCCAGCGGTGGTTCGCGGGCAAGGGGCAGCCCGTCACCGGCTTCTCGCTGGTGGCGGCGACGGAGATACTGCCACTGGACGCCACGGCCACGGGGCCCGGGCTGCTCCACCTGCTCGTCCGCGTGCACCAGCCGGGCAGCAGGCAGGCCCACCCCCAGGGGGACTGCTACCAGCTCCTGCTCGGCGTACGCACCGCACTGCCCCAGCGGCTCGCCGGGGCACGTATCGGCCGGGTCACCGAAGGGCCGCTGGCCGGGCGCACGCTGTACGAGGGACTGCACGACCCGCGCGTCGCCGACCTCCTGCTGGAACGATTCCGTAACCCCGGGTCACTCGGACCCCTCCGCTTCGACCGTGCCGAGCCCATCCCCCCGGGGCTCACCCCGCGCGTCCTGGACACCGAGCAGTCCAACTCCTCGCTCGTCTACGGGGACGCCTTCATCCTGAAGATCTTCCGCAGGGTCTTCCCGGGCACCAACCCCGACCTCGAACTGCCGTTGGCGCTCAGCCGTGAGGGCTGCGGGCGGGTACCCGCCCCGGTGGCCTGGTTCGAGGCGGCCACCGGCCCGGAGCCGCTCACTCTCGGGGTGCTGCAGCCGTTCCTGCGCGGTGCGCGGGACGGCTGGCAGCTCGCGCTGGCCGCCCTCGCCGCCGGGGAGGACTTCCTGCCCGAGGCGCACGCGCTCGGCCGTGCCACCGCCGAGGTGCACACGGCGCTCGCCACCGCGCTGCCGACACCGCCCCTGGCCCACGACCGGACCAGGCACCTGGTGGCCGGGATGGTGGAACGGCTGGAGGCCGCCGCCCAGGCGGTCCCGGCACTCCTCCCGTACGTACCGGGCCTGCGGACCGCCTTCGACGCCGTCGCCGCGCTCGGGGAGACCGGGCGCGGCTGGGACGCCCAGCGGGTGCACGGCGATCTGCACCTCGGTCAGACCCTCTGCGGGGACGACGGCTTCTGGTCGCTGATCGACTTCGAGGGCGAGCCGGCCAGACCGCTGCCGGAGCGCCGGAGCCCTCAGCCGACGGTGCGCGACGTCGCGGGGATGCTGCGGTCCTTCGACTACGCGGCCCGTTCGCACCACCCGTGGAACCCGGAGTGGGCGGCCCGCTGCCGCACCGCGTACTGCGAGGGCTACGCCCGCGCGGCGGGCTCCGACCCACGCGACGAACCGGAGCTGCTCCGCGCCCACGAGACCGACAAGGCGGTGTACGAGGTGCTCTACGAGGCCCGCCACCGCCCCGACTGGCTGCCGGTCCCGATGGCCGCCATCCAGCGTCTCGCCACCGCACCGGCGTGACCACCGCCTCCCGCCTCTCCCCCGAGCCCGTAGAACCTTCCGGCCCCGGCCATTCCGGGTCCCCGGCCTTCCAGGTGCCCCGGCCTTTCCGAGTGCACGAGTCCCCGCGAGTCCCCCGAGTCCCCCGAGTCCCCCGGCATTTCCCGAGCCCCCGAGCCTTCCGAGGAGGCAGTCCCTGTGACCGCCCGCAAGCCGTCCAGCGAATCGTCCGAGCCCATCGAGGTCCCGCCCACGCCCAAGCCGGTGACCACCGAGGTCACCGCCTCGGCCCCGACGCCCGCCACCGCTCCGGTCACCGCGCCTGCCGGAACGGGCGCAACCGCCGGGTCCGCCCCGCCGCCTCCCGCCAAGCGCACGCGGGCCAAGCGGGCGACCGCGGCGTCCGGCACCCCGCCCCGTCCGCGCCGCGGCGGGGGCAGCAGGAACGTGCTGCCCGCCACCGCGCTGGACGACGCGGACCGGGGCCGTCTGCTCGCCGGTGACCACCACGACCCGCACGGAGTCCTGGGCGCGCACCCGGTCCCGGGCGGAGTCCTCTTCCGGGCGCTGCGCCCCTACGCACGCTCGGTGACCGTGCTGGTCGAGGGCAAGCGGACCGGGGCCGAGCTTCAGAGCGACGGCGACGGCTTCTTCTCCGGCGTCCTGGCCCTGCCCGCCGTGCCGGACGGGTACCGCCTGAAGGTCGCCTACGACGACAACACGATCGAGGTGGACGACCCGTACCGCTTCCTGCCCGCCATCGGCGAACTGGACCTGCACCTCATCGGCGAGGGCCGGCACGAGGAGCTCTGGCAGGCGCTCGGGGCACAGCCGATGGAGCACCAGGGTGTGGCGGGCACCCGGTTCACGGTCTGGGCGCCGAACGCGCGGGGCGTCCGCGTCGCGGGCGACTTCAACTACTGGGACGGCACGGCCTTCCCCATGCGCTCCCTCGGTTCCACCGGCGTGTGGGAGCTCTTCCTCCCCGGCGTCGGCGAGGGCGCCGTGTACAAGTACGACATCTGCCGGCCCGACGGATCGCACACCCAGCGCGCCGACCCGATGGCCCGGCACACCGAGGTGCCGCCCGCGACCGCCTCGGTGGTCACGGCCTCGCACCACGCGTGGCAGGACGCGGACTGGATGGCGCACCGGGGCGACCGCCCGGTCCACGAGGCCCCGTTCTCCGTCTACGAGATCCACCTCCCATCCTGGCGGCCGGGCCTCACCTACCGGCAGCTGGCCGCCCAGCTCCCCTCCTACGTGCGGGAGCTCGGCTTCACCCATGTGGAGCTGATGCCGGTCTCGGAGCACCCCTTCGGCGGCTCCTGGGGCTACCAGGTCACCGGGTTCTTCGCCCCGACCTCCCGAATGGGCACCCCGGACGACTTCCGCTTCCTGGTCGACGCGCTGCACGCGGCGGGCATCGGCGTCCTCATGGACTGGGTGCCTGCGCACTTCCCCCGCGACGACTGGGCCCTCGCCGAGTTCGACGGGCGCCCGCTGTACGAGCACTCCGATCCGAACCGGGCCGCGCACCCCGACTGGGGAACCCTGGAGTTCGACTACGGCCGCAAGGAGGTGCGCAACTTCCTCGTCTCCAACGCCACTTACTGGTGCGAGGAGTTCCACATCGACGGCCTGCGGGTCGACGCGGTCGCCTCCATGCTCTATCTCGACTACTCCCGCGAGGACGGGCAGTGGTCGCCGAACGAGTTCGGGGGCCGGGAGAACCTGGACGCGGTCGCCTTCCTCCAGGAGATGAACGCGACGGTCTACCGGCGCAACCCCGGCGTCGTCACGATGGCCGAGGAGTCCACGGCCTGGGACGGCGTCACCCGCGCCACGGACCACGGCGGCCTGGGCTTCGGCCTGAAGTGGAACATGGGCTGGATGCACGACTCCCTGGTCTACGTGTCCAAGGAGCCCGTCCACCGCAAGTACCACCACGACGAGATGACCTTCTCGATGGTGTACGCGTACAGCGAGAACTACGTGCTGCCGATCTCGCACGACGAGGTGGTGCACGGCAAGCAGGCGCTGGTCAGCAAGATGCCCGGCGACTGGTGGCAGCAGCGGGCGAACCACCGCGCCTACCTCGGCTTCATGTGGGCGCACCCGGGCAAGCAACTCCTCTTCATGGGCCAGGAGTTCGCCCAGGGAGCGGAGTGGTCCGAGGGGCACGGCCCGGACTGGTGGCTGCTCGACGAGACCTACGAGGCCTCCGGCGACCACCGGGGCGTACGCACCCTGGTCACGGACCTCAACGCGGTGTACAACGCGCTGCCCGCGCTGTGGCAGCGGGACACGTCGCCGGAGGGCTTCAGCTGGATCGACGGCGGCGCGGCCGAGGACAACGCGTTCTCGTTCGTCCGCTACGACGCGGACGGCTCGCCGCTGATCGCGGTCTCGCACTTCTCCCCGGTGGTGCGCCACGACTACCGCATCGGCGTACCGGACGGACCCGAGGCCTGGGTCGAGGTCCTCAACACGGACGCGGCCCGCTACGGCGGAAGCGACGTGCGCAACGAGGAGCCGCTGAAGCCGGAGGCGGTCGCGGCACACGGCCGCGACACCAGCATCACGCTGACGCTCCCGCCGCTGGCGACGGTCTGGCTGCGGCCGGCCTGACGGGACGGGACAGGGGTGGTGTGCCCGTGTCTCCGGGCACACCACCCCTCTTCCGCTGAGGCATTACCTTTCGTACATGCGCACATCAGCAACCGCACGCCTACGCCGGCCCTCGTCGTGAGCCTCGAAGTCAGCTGCACGCTGCAGGTCTACGAAGTCGAGTACGGGGACGATCATGGAGGCGTCTGCGTGGTGCGGTGCCTCAGCGGGGTGGTCCGGACCGGTCAGCTGTTCCTCTCCCCGACGACCGCCACCCCGGGGCCCGCGCCCGCCGTCACCCTCACCGCCACGAGGATCGAGTGCTACGGCCGTGAGGTCCCGTTCCTGGACCCTCCTCACACGGCCCGCGTCACGCTCTCCGGAGGGCCGATCACCGGACTCACGAGGGGGGCGGTCCTCTCGGCTGCTCTGCGGCCCACCGGCCCGCCGGTCTCCGCGCAGTTGGTGAACGACCAGGAGGCCGACGTCGTCGTCACCGCCGTGGCCTCGGTCGGTTCGTCGGTCGAGGTGGCCGGGGCCGCCGTCGCCGGCTTCATCGACCAGGTGAAGCACACCTCCTGGTGGTCCGAAGAGGTCCCGGCACCCCAGGTCGGCGATCAGCTGCATGTGGTGGTGCTGGACGACTCGCGAGATCCCGTCCGCCTCAGCGCCCTTCGGTCCGACATCGAGACCGCACGGACGTCACGCGCCCGCCGCCGGGCTACTTGAGCCTGCAGGAACAGGGCTTGCCCGTCCAGCCGCCCTTGGGCCCGGCGACCGTCTCACCGCCGACGGTGACCGGACATCACCTCGCGCGAGGCACGTGACGGACAGGTACCCCCGGAGGCGTCAGGGCGTCCGCATCAGGTTGCGCATGTTGCTCACCAGCGCGTGGACGTCGCGCTCGACAGGCGGTTCGGCCGGTGTGTCGCCAGACGTCCCGTCTCCCTCCTGGCAGCTGGCGCGGCAGGGGCGGCAGAGGCCGTCCGGGAGGCCGTCGGCCGGGCCGGGGCGGCCGCATTCGGCACACTCGACCAGGAGCTGGCGGCGTACGGCAGACGCCTCCAGGCCAGCGGTGGCGGCGGGCAGCCGAGGGGGGATCTTGTCGGTGAGGCGGCGGCGTACGAAGCCGACCGGCGAGCCGATCGGGGACGGGAGCCCTGAGGTGAGGGCCTGGGTGAGGTAGTCGGCGTCCACCCCCCGGGCGAACCACTCCGCAGCGAGCCGCTCCAGCGCGGCACAGTCCCCGGCGGAGAGGGCCAGCTGGGGTTCGAGGCGGCCGATCCGGGCCAGCGCGAGATACGCGGGCGAGGGAGCATCACCGGGAACGGCCGACGACCTCTGCTGCGGCACGGCGGGGCCGCTCGCCTCCTCCTGGGGCGCGGACGGCTCCGGCTCCGTCTCGGCGGGCACCCACGGCGGCGGAGGCGCAGGCACGTCCTGCACGTCCGGCGTCTCCCCTGCGAGGAAGGTGGCCCACCACTCGTTGTCGTGGGCGCGGCGGGACCAGTACGTACGCGTCACCCAGCGGCTCTGGCCGAGCGTTTCGACGCGGCAACGTACATGGCGGAGATGACCGGCTACCGCGAGCGCGCGCAGGGCGGTTCCGATGGCCATCTGCCCGTACAGCGGAAGATCCTTGGCCAGCGACTTGATGTCCATGGCCGCGCCGTCGGGGAGATGGTCGACGTAACCGGCGACGTATCGCTCACGCTCCGGGAGAAGGGCGAAGTCCCCTGCCTGAGATGGAGGTTGGTTATGCACGGAGCGCTTGCCGTAGCCGGTGCGGGCCTGGCGGTACGAGCGCGAGGGTGCAGGCGCGCACGGAGCGGAGCTAGGGTGCTGGGTAGCCACGGGATCGGCCTCTTCGATCTTGGGGTGAGACCCCGGCTGGTGCGTCCAACACCGCGCCGGGGTCGTTACGTTGTGGGCACCGTAAGCACCCGCGACTCTGCGCCGCAAGTCGGTCACAATTAGTCATACTTGCTGGCCGTGACGGGTGGGGCGGGTGGGTAGGTTTCCCCAAACCCCTTTCTGTACCCCCGGATGAAGAACACCGCTCGAATCCCGGCACCCGGATACCGACCCCCGAATCCCGAAGCTCAAGCGTCGGGCCGGGAGCCTCGCACGTACCCACGGACGAGTGACGGGACCACATCCGATGCTCGAACCTCGGCATCAGGGACTCGGGTCCCGAGACTCAAGCTTCGGATGGGCTACGGCCTGACACCCCCGCGCAGGGATGAGAGCACCAGCCGCCCGTAACGTGTCGCGAGAGCACCGGCGGTCACGACCACGGAAATGCCGAGCGCGACGAGTAGGTGGCTGACGGATTCGTCACCGACAACCTGAAGCACGCCGAGCGAGGTTCCGAGCGGCAGGCCCAGGACCGTGAGCGCTCCCAGTGCGCCGCTGATCTGCTGGCTCTCCTGCGTCTGCACCAACCGGCTGTAGTCAGCGGCCTCCGCCAGGATCTCCCCGAAACGGTCGGGCAGCCGATGTTGGTTCTGGAAGGCGAGCAGCAGCTCGTTGGCCGGGCCGTGGGCAGTCAGGTGCTGGCGCCAGTAGGTACTTCGGAAGGTCGCGATGCTGCGCTCCAACGTGGCGACTCTCCGTGCCAGCCGCCTGGCATCGAAGACATCCGAGAGTTCGTCGGTGAGTTCGTCGATATGGTCACGCTGCAGCGACCCGAGCAGCAGCGCGTCCAGGTAGACGGTGCGCGAGTGCAGGGCCCCGAAGGCGTAGAAGTCCCCGTCCCCCGTATCGGCTCGGTGGCCGAGGAAGGCAGCTCCCTGCCGTAACACCAGGGCGCTCCAGTCCGCCGAGATGCGTACGGCGTTACCGAGCTCCACGGCGGCGGTCTCCGGGGCGAGTGGAAAGTCGGCCGGGGTCGACCGCGACGCCAGCTGCCACAGCCAGCGATCGGCAGTGTCCGGAAGTTCCCCTTCATAGCCTGCGCGGAGTGCAGGACCGTGACCGGCCTCGGGGGTAAGGAAAGCGACGGTATAGGGGCGGGAGATGGCGAACGTTCCCGTCGCGCTGGTCACTTCGGCCAGGCCGGCAAGGAGCGCCGCAGGATCCAGCGGACCGGAGAGCATCGCGGCGTCACCATCGGCGGCAGCCCGCCCGGCTATCGCACGCACCACAGGCAGGAGAGGCCTGGCAACCGTGAAGTGCAGCACTGCAAGGGCGTGATCAGGGTTGCGGGCGGTGGCCGTGCGGAGAAGCTCCATGCCGATGAGGTGCACGCCGTCATGTACGACCGATGTCGGCCGGTACCAGCGGCGCGGCCTGCCCGGTGCGCCGTACAGGACGCGCGCGGAGGCGGGGGCGAAGTACGTCGCCCTCGTCTCCGCGTCGGTGCGGCGGCTGCCCAGTTCGAACGGAAACGGCCCCTGGTCCCATTCCGGAGTTCGCAGCAGGCGCACGGGCACGACAACCGTCAGCTCCTGGCGAGCACCTGTGACGGTTTCAAGGGGAAGCGGCGCGGTCATCCGTAGTACTCGGACGGGTCGGGCTGGTCGAGTCGGATGACGAACTCGGCTCGGTCGGGGCTGGCATTCGAGACGTAGAAGCGGACAGGTTCTCCCGTACGGATGGTCCGGAACCCCTCGGTCACGATCTGCCGGTAGTCGAAGCCGTAGTACCGCTGATCCTCGTCATCCTGGACGATGTAGGACCCGAGGCTGCCGTTCACTCCCCCACCGCTCGACCGCCGGTCGACGATCGTTCCGTGGCGAGGCTCGCCGCTCATACCGTCGTCTCCTCGGTGGCTGTGACATCTTCCACGCATCGGAAACCCACCGCGTTGCTCCCACCGCGCTTTCGGTAGATCCCCTTGCTGCTCACCTGTACCGCGCGCATCGGATTGTCGTAGCTGCCACCGCAGATGACGGCCTCACCGGGATCCCCCAGACTGGTGGACGTCCACTCCCAGCAGTTGCCCACCATGTCCACAACGCCGAACGGAGAACGGTTACCGGGCCGTTCGGTCGCCGGGGTCACCCATGCCCTGCGTACAGCGTCGCCCGCAAAATCCTCGTACCAGGCTTGGTAGGTGACAACGGAGTGCCCGACCCATGAGTCCGCACAGTTGACCAAGGCGGCGTCCGGGGCATCGCCCCACGGGAACAGCCGCCCGTCCGTACCGCGCGCCGCGGCTTCCCATTCCAAGGACGTAGGCAACCTCTTGCCCTCGAATGCAGCGAAGGCGTAGGCACTCCACCAGTTGACGCAGACAGCCGGGTACGCATCGAAGCGTGCGTCCGTGTAGTAGCCGGCCTCGCGCAACCGGTCGGTCCACGGGTGGTGCGTGACATTGGCCGGCTGGTCGGGATGATCCCATGGAGAGGTGCCGTCGCTGTTGAGCGCTTCGAGGAAGCGGCGGTAGCGCGCCACGGTCACGGCGTCACGATCAAAGCGTACGGATCGCGGTACTCGGCGCAGAAGGAGCCGTTCCGCGGGGCCGACGAGATAGGTACCGGCGGGCAGGACGCAGTCGTCGGTCGCCGGGCTCCCGGGCAGGCCCGCGAGGAACGCCCGTACCTGCTCGGTGATGAATGCGCCGCCCGGTACATCCGCCGCCGTGTCCCGGTGTTCGGCCTCAGCCAGATACCGCGCAGCCAGTAGCGCCTGGTAGGCAGTGTGCACGAAGGCGACCTGGTCGGAGCCCGCCTGGCGTAGCAGAGGAAGGAACACACAGGCGTCGAAGGCGAGCCGCCCGCCGGTGAACGCGCTCATCCCCAACGCCCGGTGCAGGTCGAGAAGGGAAAAGACGGTCTGGTCGGTCAGAAATGCGTGCCCGAACGAAGCGGTCATGCGCTCTTCGATGCCTGTTCGGCCATGGGCGGCCAGTGTCTGCGCGATGTGCGCACCAAGGATGTCGGCGAGGGGCTGACCGGGAGGAAGCGCCAGTGACGCTGTGAGTCGCTTCTCCAACGGTGTCGCATCAGGTTCGGCGAGGCGTACGAGGTGGAAGTGCGGGACCCTCGCCGGGTCGACTCCATTGGCGTACATCTGCTCGACGAGCTGCTCGGAACGGCCTGCTCTGCTGTCCAACAGCTGGCGTACCTGTGGCGAGTCGGCCAGAAAGGACACCCGCGAGCTCATGACCACGGCGGACTCGGCAGAGAGCACAGCCGCGAGGTCCGCGAAGAGCCGCAGGAAGCCGGCAGGGCTTGATTCCTCTACACCTTCGTCAACCGCGTCGAGAATACAGAGCGCGGTGCCTGAGCGGATCAGGTAGAGGAAGAGGTCGTAGGCACAGGAGCGGTCCGACTCCATGGACGGCGCCAGGAGCCTCCCGGCGTACTCAGAGAACGGCTCGTCCTTGGGTTTGAGCCCGAGATCGAAGTAGAAGCGGAACCGCCGGGTTCCGGGGTTGGACGCCAGGGAGCGCAGAAGGGTGCTTTTCCCGCTTCCGGAGCGGCCGGTAACGAGCACGTTGGCGCTGCCCCGAGCGAGGCGGGTGAGTAGCTCCGCCGCATCCTCGGACTCCGCCATCCGGGATTCACCGGTGTGCGGGTCGGTGGACAGTACGGCTGCACTGACCGCGACGTGGGGCTCTACGTGCCCGACCGAGGACGAGATGGCCCCGATATGTGTATCGAGGTTGATGAGTGTCTCGACGAAGCCGTCGTAACGGACGATGCGGAAGTCGAGTCCGAGCAGGTCGTGAAGTGCGCCGGAGGCCGCGCTGCCGTTGTCGTCCTCCAGAACGACGAACCTGGTGAGCTTGGGCAACCGGGTCCGCAGCAACTCGCCGCCGGTGGTGGCGAGGACCGTGCTCAGTTCGTCGGCCTCCTGGGAGAGCATGAGTTCCACGTACTCGAACCGCATGCCTGATTCGCGGCAGAACAGCTGGTAGACGGTATCGGGGCTGAGAACGAAGCGCTTGGCCTGCCGATAGCCCAGGGTGACGTACAGGCCTGCCAGGAACTCACAGCGTCTGGCCACCTCTGGGGCCACATCGGGTTCTCCACCGAGGAGCGCCGTACTTCCCGTGTTCGTGAACCAGACCAGCACATCCACGAGGCGTCGCACTGCCAGGAGGCCGTCCTCGTCGCTGATGTCGTATCCGTCGTGCGTGGAGCGGTTGCGGAGCCGGCGGATGTCGTCGAGGGCGTCCATCACCGTGCTGCTGCGGATGTGCGGACGGCAGCGCTTGACCAGGTCGTTCAACGCCTTGGTCGTGGGGTCGCCCTCGATGTTGTGGTGACGCCATAACTCCTTGAGGAGCTTCTCGGTCAGCTTCCCGACGAGAGCCACTGCATTCTCGGGATAGCCGTCGTTGAGGCTGCGCAGGGGACGCTCGAGGTCGAGTCCGAGGTGGTCCGCGATCCGCGAATGATCGTCCAGTTCGCTCCGGAGCCGACGCAGTCGTTCATCAACCACAGTGCTCATTCGCCCCCACCTCGCGGCTTCTCCGCTTCACCCAGGACGAAGGCGAATCGGTCGGGAAACACAAGGACGGGCTCGGGGTGAGCTGCGCTCATCTCTTCGATGCCCTTCTCGATCTCATCGTCGCTGAACGTGGAGAGCAGCGACATGTAGCGAGCGCGCACCATGCCGAAGTATCTGTCCCGGTCGATGCGCAGCTCGTGCTCGACGTGGGTGAGCTCGGCCTTCATTCCGGCGGACTCCAGATGCCCCACGATGTCGGCCGGGTCCGGCTGGAGCTCCTCGAAACGGGTGAGTGCCGCGTTGAACAGCGGATACCGGATCGAGGCCGGGAGCATCACCACCAGCAGGCGCCCACCGGGCGCCAGCCGAGCAGCCAGTCCTCGCAGTGTCCGCGCCGGGTCCGGGAGATGGTGGACCGACTCCTTCAACCACATCGCGTCGAGCTGGCCCTGCGGCAGCTCGACGTCGCCATCAGCGATGTTTTCCGCCGAGGCAAGGACCGGCATCAGGCCTGGCGGGGGTGGCGTGCCGATCTGGCGCAGCATCGCTTCCGACGGGTCCGCGCAGAGGACAGGGTGGGTGGGCCGGACAGCCTTCGTCACCTCTCGCGCGAAAAGCCCTGTGCCACAACCGATGTCGGCGATGCGGTCAGCGGCCGTAAGCCGTAGCCCTTCGGCGATGCGAGCCGCCATCCAGGGAACGTAGCTCGGCCCGTAGACCCAGTGATCGTCGTAGGCGGCGGCGAGTCCTTCGTAGTGCCCTCGTACATCGCGCCGCTCCACAGTCCCCCCTCACACGTCACCGGACCGGATGACGTCCTGGTCGGCGCCAGGCTATCGCGGAGTGCGCGACCACCAACAGCGTGTAATGCGCCGCTTGTCCTGCGCTGCCCAGCGAGCGCATCCGGGAAGAACACTGGCGGCCACTCCACACCGAGATGACAAGTCCACCGAAAGGCGGCCAGGAAGGATGCGCACCACGCGGCCGGGGTGCACCGGCAAGGCTTGCGGCACCCGGACGATCCACCGTCATCTGCGTCACCGTGACGTCTCGCCGCCCAGCAGTGCGGGGGACGTCACGGCCTGCCACGCCAGGTCACGCAGGCGCCTCGTAGCAATGCACGGTCACAGTCTGGGCCGGCTCCCACCGCTGTTCCACGGTGGTCACCTCGGCGCCCGGTCCGCACGCTTGCTCCACAGGCCGGGGTCGCGTCCCCTGCCTCACCACGGCTTCCGCACACGGGATCCCGAAGACCGGAGGGGCACCGGGTTGCCCGGCGCGTCGAGCCACACCACGTGGCCGCGATGATCAACGGTGAGGCCGAACCGGTCGAAGCCTGGGCGACCCTGCCGGTCCCACCACAGCCACGCGGTCTCCAGTTCATGCCACAGATCGCGACGCCCCGACTGCACGACACGGAAGGCGGCCTCCCCGCGCACGTAATCGGCCGACGCCCAACTCGTCCGTCCCCTGTCGAACAGCCACAGCCGGTAGGAGTCCTCCTCCACGTCCGATACACGGCAGAACATGTCCGGGACCTGCACACCGATCGCGAACATGTGGATCCACCCGCCGACGTCATCAGGTGACAGCGTCGTCCTGGACTCCACACCCCCGGCCGGCCAGAGGGCCTCGTCGACGAAGTCGCTCGTGGGCGGCAGGGACTTCCTCTGCTCGCGGAGCCTCATGAAGGCCGACGAGCCGACGAACCGGCCGGTCAGAGTTCCGGCCTCCGTGACCGTGAGCTTGGCCAACGCCTCACCTCCGTACAAGGGGCCCCAGGGGGCCACGATCACCGACCCCGGTTTGGCCTGGCCCGTCCACTGGCCCGGAATGCTCCCGACCGAGCACGTGGCGATGATCCGGTCGTACGGCGCATCCTGGCCGTAGCCGCGCGTGCCATCGCCGACGATGACCTTCGGGTGGAAGTCCGCAGCCATGAGCCGGGCGCGGGCCGTGGCTGCGATCTGCGCGTCCACCTCGACCGTGACGACGTTCATGTCTCCGAGCCGGTGGCACAGCAGAGCTGCGTTCCAGCCCGTACCCGTGCCGATCTCCAGCACCCGGTGACCTGCCTCGACGTCCAGCGCCGCAAGCATGGAGAACACCATCGTGGGGTTCGAGTTGGAGCAGGACGGCGTACGGCCCCGCCCAGGGCCCGTGTATTTCCCGTCGTCCCACTGTGTCGTGATCGGCGCGTCCGTCCAGACGGCCTCCCACCACGACTCCGGAGTCTCCGACCGGATCACCCGGTCGTCCTGACGGTTCATTCCCGCTCTTCCCGGCCAGATGACATCCGGAACGAAGACGTGACGGGACACCGCCTTGAAGGCCGGCAGCCAGTCCGACGTCAGCGCGCCTTTTTTCATGAGCCCGGAGGCCAGCCCGTCAGGACCGGCCTCCGACATCCTCTCCTCGGACACGATCAGCGCCCGTCCGCCGGGGTCTGTCCGTCGCTGCTGTTACCGCCTTCGTCAGAGCCGCCTCCGCCGTGCTTGTTGCCGGAGTCGCTGTCGTCCTGCGGGTTGCCTCCATCGGCCTCAAGCGTCCAGAACGGGTTCATAGGAGTGTCCTCTCGTGGGTTCTTCGAATCGTTCACCTGCAACCCGCCCTGCCGAGGGCGGGGGTGTGGCCCTGCCTCCCTGAGCTCGAACCGAGGCCGGGGAGGCGGGGGGTCAGGGGGTCGGGTCGTCCTTCACTCGGAAGTACTCCCTGACCATGCGGTCCAGCTCGGCGATGCAAGCCGGACAGCCGTACATCGGTGGGTCCATCCCTCGTGACGAGACAGACCCGAGCCGTATCACCCGCAGTCCGGCGCGTCGTCCGTGCCGCCGGCACCGGCCGGCCGCCCACTGGCCGCCGCCCGCTCCGGACTGCCCAGGACCGGGCGGCTCCCGGGACGGTAGTCACGGGGCGGCAAGGCAAAGCGGGCAGTTCACAGCACGAGCCCAGATGTCCTTCTCGTCAACGGCCTTGCCCTCACCGCATACCGACTTCAACTCACGCGTCCGCCCGGGGTCATCAAGCGGTCCGATGAGCCTGTGCACGGTCATGACGTCTTCTCCGACAGTGCCCGGCGCCCACTCGCCCATTTCATCGGGCCGCGTCTTCGCGCTCATTTCCCCCCCTTCTGCCGTTGCCAATGAATCCTGCCGACTGCCACCAGTTGCCGCTCCATCACTTCCGGTACGGCGAAAGCACTGCGGATTCCACGCCCCGCGTCCACTTTGGAGCAGAGTTCTTCACCCTCAAGCCCGTTCGACCCTTCGATGCGGGTGGTTCGCCATCTCTTCGTTGCAGCTCCGGACCGTGACCAAATTCCCTGCCGCGTACGCTGACGCTCGCTGCCGCGACAGCGCTCCGCACACGTCGCACCCGTCCACAGGCACGGGCTCAAGGGCGGGCGTGTGAAGCACGGATACAGCCGGGGGACCGCTCACCGTTCGAACCCGCTTCCGAAGTCCGGCCTCAACCTCTCTGAGCACACTCGTGCTCGGTATGGCGTATCCGGTGCGTGGCACCCAGTCCGGAACCAGTCGCCAGAACGCACCCGCGTCGATCCGTGTGGCCGGCTCGTCGGCGTCACTGCGGCGTTGCTGGGGACTGGGTGACTTGGAAGTGTGCTACTTCCGGGGCAAGGTCCGCTCCTCTCCGTAGCCGTACCGCTACCGGGCTCACCCAGCGTGACGTAGGGTCAGGATTCCTTCAACTGAGCGGGAACGAAGGAAGGATTGGACGGCGGAATGGTCAACCGCAAGGAATTGAACCCTGAGAGCAGCCCCCGAGCAGCCTTTGGTGCCCGGATGCGCAGGTTACGAGAGAGTAGAGGCTGGAGCCAGGAAGAGTTGGCTGAAAGCCTGGCATATTCCGGTCAGCATATTTCCGCTGTGGAAACTAGCCGGAAGCCGCCAACTCTCCCCTTCTCACGCAAAGCCGATCTCGTCTTCGGCATTACCGATTCCGCCGATTCGTTCGAGCGCGAGTGGCGCGAGATCCGGCACGGCTCGCTACTGGAGGGCTTCCCGCAGTACGTCGGGCACGAAGGCCGAGCTGTAGAGATCCGGCTCTACAACATTGGGATCATTCCCGGCCTGTTGCAGACGCCGGAGTACGCCCGAGTGTTGGCGGACAGCGCCGTACGGCGGGGTGCCATCACGCCCGCACAAGCGGATGAACGTGTCTCGTTCCTGGCGGAGCGACAGGCGGCGCTGGCTCGACCCCGGCCACCCATGATGTTCGTGACCATGGACGAGAGCTGCATCCGCCGGCCCATCGGCGGAGCCGACGTCATGGCCGCCCAGTTGGAACATCTGGTCGAGTTCGCCGGGCAGCCGAACACGCTGCTTCAGGTGGCACCGTTCGAGATTGGCGAGCGACGCACGTTCGACCTGCCCGTCAACCTCCTGACGCTGCCGGATCGGTCCGTGATCTGCTATGCCGAGTCGCAGGCTCAGGGGCACCTGGACCGAGAGAGCACTTCCGTCATGCCCATGCTGACGGCCTACCATCAACTACAGGCCGAGGCGCTGTCGCAAGCAGCGTCCGTAGCCATGATCAGCCAGTTGCGAAAGGGCACCCCGTGACGACCGAATCCCCCCGTTGGTTCAAGTCCTCGTACAGCAACAACGGCGGTGACTGCATCGAGGTCGCCGCCAACCTCGTCGCCCCGCACGGCATCGTTCCCGTGCGTGACTCCAAGGACCCGAGTGGCCCAGTTCTGCATTTCGCCGCCTGCGCGTTCGCTTCGTTCGTGGCCGACGTGAAGACCCGGGACTCCTCCGGCCTCTGACCTACTCCAGGCGCCCGGCCAGATCCCCGCCACTCCAGCGGCTTCGGAGTGGCGGGGATCTTCGCCTGCGGACTGCGCCTCCGCCAGCGCCGGTTCGGTCACGCCGGACGTACGGCCGGTGCCGCGACAGCGCATCGGTCAGGCATAGATCGGGACCACCTCGACCTTGGCGCCCATCCCCTGCAGCGCCACGTCGGTCTGCAGCAAGGACACCTGCGAGAACGCGAACAACGACTCCGCGGTGATGGGGACGCCGTACTTCAGGCGGATGGCCAGGACCACGGTCGGCGTGGCCAGGATGTCCTCGGGCCGCAAATCCGGGCGCAGCTCGGCAACGCGGGCGAGGAACTGTTCCCGTACCTCGACGTCGTAGCGCAGCGCCTCGATCGCCGTGCGGGCCTGGGCGAACAGGTGGCTCAGCCCGGAGCTCCCGGAGTCGGCCTTCTTGACCATGATCAGCTGACCTTCGGGGCCCAGGAGGTCGCAGATCTCGAGGCCGCCGCCGCGGAACGTCTTCGTGCGGACCGTCTTCTTGTCGAAGAGGTCATAGCCCGGCTGCCGGTCCGCCTCCTCGTTGAACCAGCCCTCGTCCTTGCCCTTGGGCCAGACCGGCAGGGTCACCTTGTGCGGCCGGTGCAGCACTTCCGTGATGTCGCGCTTGAGCGCCTCGACGAACTCGGCGCCGATCTCGTACCAGCTGCCCTGCCAGTAGAAGTGGTGGGCTGCCCCGCTCAGCACCTCGGCCCTGCTGGCCGCCGTGCCCGTACCGGACGGCACCGGCTCCCGCCCTCGGGCACTGACCGGAGAGGTCCCGGACCCGGGCAGCCCCCCGCCCGGCTGCCGCTTCCACCCCCGCTGCCCGCTCGCCGTCGACCGCTGCCGGACCGACGAGCCGGTCCTGCTGGGGCTCCCGGGGGCGGCGGAGTCCGAGGTGGCCTGCTGGGTCGCACAGGCCGGGGAACCGGCTGCGGTCGGGTGAGACACCGGGCGGCCGGCCGCGAAGGCCTTCGAGGGTGCCGCGGGCCCCGAGTCGAACTTTTCGCGGTGAGAGGTGGAGGGTGCCGACGCGGACAGGGAAACTGGGGGGAGCGGTCTGCCGACCGTGACGGGCGAGCGGGGGAGCAGTTTTGACGCGGGACAACAGTCTGCACGTGGGACCGCCGTCGGCACCGGACAGGTACCGGTTACGCAGGTCGATCGGGCGTGGCGGAGAGGCCGTGCTGTACCTCGCGGATCTGGAACTCTCCGGTGGCGCCGAGCCCGTGGTGGTCAAGGTGCTGGACACGCGCAGGACCATGACCGAGGAGCGGTTCGCCGGAGCCAGCGCCGATTGGAGCGAGCAGGCGGAACTACTGCGTTTCCTCCACCGACCCGGGATCGTCGGGGTGCGGGAGCACTTCGAGGGGGCGCCGCCGCATCCGCGCGGGGAGGCCGAGGACACGCCGGCCCGGGCGCTCTGCCTCGTCATGAACCACGTGAAGGGCCTCGACCTGCGGGAGTGGCGGGCCGAGCGAACCCTGGGCACGGCGACCGAGCGACGAGAGGCGCTGCGTACGCTGGTGCAACTGGCCGAGGTGCTGGACTGGTTGCACTCCGGGCGGGCGACGCCGTCCGGGCGCGTGGTCGTCCACGGCGACCTGTCCCCCGGCAACGTGATGGTGGACGACGACGGGCAGGCGACCCTGGTCGACTTCGGGCTCAGCAAGGTCGCGCCCGACCGCCGGACCGCCGAAGTGTGGTTCACACCCGGTTTCGCGGCACCGGAGGTGTACGAGGGCCTGCGGTCGGCGGCAGCCGACCGCTACGCCTTCGGGGCCCTCGCCTACTTCCTGCTCAGTGGCGAGGACCCACCGAGCAGTTGTGAGCAGTTGCGGAACCGCCTCGCACAACTGCCGTGGATCGCGGAGCTGCCCGCGGCGCAGGTCGGCGCGCTCCAGGCGGTGTGCGACCCTGACCCGCAGCGTCGACCGGACTCGCTGGTGACCTGGGTCGACCGGCTGCGGCGCGGAGTCCTCACCACGACGTCCGCATCGCCACAGCCTGCGACGGCACCGGCCCTGGCACGCCCGTCCGGCCCGCCGCTCCCGCCCCACCCTCCGACACAGCCGGCCTCGGCACCAGCACCAGCACCGGCTCCGGCCGCTGCCGCGGTCCGGGCGGGACAGGACGGCCGGCGGGCCGGACCCTCACGGCGCAGGGCTCTGCTGGGAGCCGCGGTCGCGGTACCGGTGGTGGCGGCCGGGACCTTCTGGGCGGTGCCCTTCTTCGGCGACGACCAGGACAGGGCGAACAGCCGCCCTCCGGCAGCCACGCCCACGTCCACGCCCCTGCCCACACCCACCACGTCCCCGTCCGGCGCCTCCGGCACACCGTCGGCCGAGCCGGACGCCGAGCCGGACGCCGGGGAGAGCGCACCTGCGGCGGAGGAACCGGAGCGCCTGGTCATGACGGTCATGGAGCCGGTGACGGGCGGCAGGAACTTCCAGGGCGAGGGCGCCGTCATCAACACGGAGAAGTTCACCGAGGCCGTGACCTACCGGACCACCTGTCACGAAGGGAAAGCCACCTACCACCTGGGCCGTGAGTGGTCCTCACTCGCCTTCACCGCGGGAATCGAGGACACCTCCGACGACACACGCATGCGGCTGACCGTCCGGGGGGACGACAGGGTCCTGACGACAAGCACGCTCACCCTCGGCGCTTCGAGGAAGGTGAAGCTCGACGTGTCCGGTGTCCTGCGGCTGCACGTGGAGATCACTCCGGTCTACTCGACCTGCGACCTGGTCAGCGACTCGGTGGCCGCGCTCGGCGACCCCACGCTCACCAATCCCTGAGGTGCCGGGTGTTCACGGTGTCCGGAGTGCGGCACCGTGCCGCGCCCGCCGTGCCGCCAGGTCTTCCGGCCGGCCCCGGTGCCCGGGCGCGCCCGGAACTCAGACCGCCGCCGGCAGCCAGTCCTCCAGTTCCTGGAGCAGGCGGCGCCTGGGGCGGGCGCCCACCATCGACTTCACCGGTTCGCCGTCCTGGAACACCATCAGGGTCGGCATGGACAGCACCGCGTAGCGGCTCGTGATGTCCGGGTTGTGGTCCACGTCGATCTGGACGACCTTGAGGCGTCCGGCCTCCTCCCGGGCGATCGAGCTGAGCACGGGGGCGAGCTGGCGGCACGGGCCGCACCAGTCGGCCGTGAATTCGACCAGGACCGGCAGTCCTGCTCCCAGGACCTCCGCGTCGAACGTCGTGTCGGTGACCTCCGCGACACCTTCTGCGTGGATCATTCGTCGTCCTCCCAGTTCAGTTCACATCGTGGTTCGGGGCCGCCCGGCACCTCGGCCGAGGCCTCCAGCTCGGCGCGGGCCAGCTGGGCGCCCACGTCGGCCCGGACGCCCCGCAACTGGTCGATCAGCGCGTCCAGTTCGCCGAGCTTGCGCCGGTAGACGGCCAGCGAGGCGGGACAGGCGTCGCCCGCCGGGTGGCCGGCGCGCAGGCAGTCGACGAAGGGGCGGGTCTCCTCCAGGTCGAACCCGAAGTCCTGGAGGGTCCGGATCTGCTGGATCAGCCGCAGGTCGCTCTCGTCGTACGTGCGGTAGCCGTTCTCCGCGCGGCGTGCCGGCAGCAGGCCCCGTGACTCGTAGTACCGCAGGGTCCGTGTCGTCGTCCCGGCGCGTCCGGCCAGCTCCCCGATTCGCATACCGCGACCGTAATCCTTGACGTCGGCGTCAAGGCAAGTGCTCGACTCCTTCGGGAAGCAGAGGCGCCAGGGCCATTGACGGTCGCCCCGGACGCATCTAAACAAGTCTGAGAGCGCTCTCAGGCACAACCTTCCCGGCACCGTCCCCACCGGAGGTTCCCTTGCGTACGAGCCGCACCATCCCCCACAGACGTACGACGTTCCTCGCCGCCCTCACCGCCCTGGTCCTCGCCCTCGCCGCGGCGCTCACCGTGGCCGGTTCCGGGTCCGCCCGCGGTGACGTACCGACGGCGCCCGGCTGGAACCTGCAGTGGAGCGACGACTTCAACGGCGCGAACCGCGCCCTGCCGTCCTCCGCGAACTGGCAGATCGACACGGGGCACGGCTATCCCGGAGGACCGGGCAACTGGGGCACCGGCGAGATCCAGAACTACACCGCCAGCCCCGACAACGTCAGCCTCGACGGCAGCGGCAACCTCCGGATCACCCCGCTCCGCGACAGCGCGGGCAACTGGACCTCCGGCCGCATCGAGACCAAGCGGGCCGACTTCAAGGCCCCGGCGGGCGGCACCCTGCGCATCGAGGGCCGCGTCCAGATGCCGAACGTGACCGGCAACGCCGCGCTCGGCTACTGGCCGGCCTTCTGGGCACTCGGCTCGCCCTACCGCGGCAACTACTGGAACTGGCCGGGCATCGGCGAGTTCGACATCATGGAGAACGTCAACGGCATCAACTCCGTCTGGGGCGTGCTGCACTGCGGCGTCAACCCGGGCGGCCCGTGCAACGAGACCACCGGCCTCGGCAACAGCCGTACCTGCCCCGGCGCGAGCTGCCAGTCCGCCTTCCACACCTACCGGTTCGAGTGGGACCGCGCCGTCACGCCCAACGCCCTGCGCTGGTACGTCGACGGCCAGCTCTTCCACAGCGTCACCCAGAACCAGCTGCCCGCCGCGACCTGGACGGACATGACGGACCACGCCGGGTACTTCCTCCTGCTGAACCTCGCGATCGGCGGCGCCTTCCCGAACGCCCTCGGCGGCTCCACCCCGACCGCCGAGACGGTGCCGGGGCGGCCCATGCTGGTCGACTACGTGGGCGTCTGGACCAAGGGCGGCGGCGGTACCACCGACCCGCCCACCGATCCGCCGACCGGCTCCTCCACCCTCGCCCTGCGCAGCGCCGGCGGTCTCGGCGCAGCCCAGTCCGCCGCTTCCTCGGTGACGGTCGCCTCGGCCGGCGGCGGCAACTACGACGGCACCCCGCACAGCCCGCAGACCTTCACGGCGACGGGCGTCACCCGGGCGTACGACGGCGGCTCGACCCAGTTCGACGTGTTCGCCGACTCGGGCACCACCATCGCGAACGGGCAGCAGGTGCGGGTGAGTTACGACCGTACGAGCGACGGGACCTGGGACCGGACGGAGACGTACAACTACTTCGCCACCGACCCCGTCAACGGGTACGAGCACTACACCCAGGCCAAGGGTCTCAAGGCCTCCACCGGGAGCCACGGCGATCTGGCCGACGGCACGGTGAAGGTGGAGATCTGGAACGCCATCGGCAACGGGCCGGGCACCGTGGGCGTCGGCAACCAGTCGGTCGTCCACATCCCGTACGGCTGACCGGCGCACCGCCCGTAGGACGTCAGACGGCGGTGGCCCCGCCCGGACAGACGGCCGCGGCCGGTACGGGAGTCCCGTACCGGCCGCGTTCACGTGCCCGGGGGCTACGCCTTGACGAGGGAGGGCTGCTCCTCCTCGCCGTCCCGGGCGTCCGGGACGTGCGGCTCGCCGCCGTGGGCGTCGTCCGTCATCGTCTTCTCGTCGAACGGGAGGGCGCCGGACAGGACCTGGTCCACCCGCTCCCGGTCGATCTCCTTGGTCCAGGTGCCGACCAGCACCGTGGCGACCGCGTTGCCCGCGAAGTTCGTCAGGGCGCGGGCCTCGCTCATGAAGCGGTCGATGCCGACGATCAGGCCGACACCGTCGACCAGCTCGGGACGGTGCGACTGGAGCCCGCCCGCGAGGGTGGCGAGACCGGCGCCGGTGACGCCCGCCGCGCCCTTGGAGGCGATCACCATGAAGACCAGCAGCGAGATCTGCTCCCCGATGCTCAGCGGGTCGCCCGTGGCGTTGGCGATGAAGAGCGAGGCCATCGTGAGGTAGATCGCGGTGCCGTCGAGGTTGAAGGAGTAGCCGGTCGGCACGGTGATGCCGACGACGGGCTTGCTGACGCCCATGTGCTCCATCTTCGCGATCAGCCGCGGCAGGGCCGACTCGGACGAGGAGGTCGAGAGGATCAGCAGAAACTCACGGCCCAGGTACTTCAGCAGGGAGAGGATGTTGACCCCGGCCACCAGGCGCAGGATCGCGCCCAGGATCAGGAAGACGAAGAGCGCGCAGGTGACGTAGAAGCCGATCATGATGATCGCGAGGGACTTCAGCGCGTCGACGCCGGTCTCGCCGACCACCGCCGCCATCGCGCCGAACGCGCCGACCGGGGCGGCCCACATGATCATGGCCAGGATGCGGAAGACGAGGCGCTGGATGTGGCCGATGCCCCGGATGACCGGTTCTCCGGCCGAGCCCATGGCCTGGAGCGCGAAGCCCGCGAGCAGGGCGATGAGCAGGGTCTGGAGGACCTCGCCCTCGGTGAAGGAGGACACCATGGTGGTGGGGATGATGCCGAGCAGGAAGTCGACGGTGGACTCGCTGGCCCCCGACGCCTGCTTCTCACCCGCGGCGCGGGCCGCCTCGGTGAGGTGGAGGCTCGAACCGGGCTCCAGGAGGTTGCCGACGACCAGGCCGATCGCCAGGGCGACGGTCGACATCACCAGGAAGTAGCCGAGGGCCAGACCACCGACGGCGCCGACCTTGGCGGCCTTCCGCACGGAGCCGACCCCGAGCACGATCGTGCAGAAGATGATCGGCGAGATCATCATCTTGATGAGGTTGACGAAGCCTGTGCCGATCGGCTTCAGCTCCACGGCGAAGTCGGGAACCACCAGGCCCACCGTGATGCCGAGCACCACGGCGGCGATCACGGCCAGGTAGAGATAGTGGGTGCGGTCCCGTCGTGCGGCCTTCTCTGCCACGGGGGTCTCCTCGGGTATGCGGCGGCTCCCCGTCCCTGGGGGCCCCGGTGACTATTCACTTCCCTGTGACGGCCGTCACCCTTGCGTTCATAACGTTCACAGACGCTTATCGGCCACCTTGGGCCGCCGGGCGCCGCCAGGCAGACTGGGGGGCATGCGCCTGCCCCGTACCCGCCCCCGCAGCCTGGCCGGCCAGCTGTTCGCGATGCAGGCCCTGCTCGTGGCCGCGGTCGTGGCCGGGTGTGCCTTCTTCGCGTACGCGTCCGGCCGGTCCCAGGCCGAGGAGACCGCGGCCCGCCAGGTGCGGGCGGCCGCGCTCGCCATGGCCGGATCGCCGTCGGTGCGGGAGGCGATCCGTACCCCGGACCCGTCCGCCGTACTCCAGCCGTACGCGGAGCGGGTCCGCGCGGACACCGGGATCGCCTTCGTCACGATCATGGATCCGGACGGGGTCCGCTGGACCCATCCCGACCCCTCCCAGATCGGCAGGAGCTTCATCGGGCACACCGAGCGCGCCCTGCTCGGCGAGACGTTCGAGGAGACCTACACCGGCACGCTCGGCCCCTCGATACGTGTGGTCACGCCCGTCCGCGACGGGGACAGGATCGTCGGCCTGGTCAGCGCGGGCATCACCGTCGAGCGGGTGTCCACACAGGTACGCGAGCAGCTCGGCGCCCTGGGGACGGCGGCGGGCGTGGCGCTGGCGCTCGGGGCGCTGGGTACGTACGTGATCAACGCCCGGCTGCGGCGGCACACCCACGGGATGAACGCCCGGGAGCTGAGCCGTATGCACACCTACCACGAGGCGACCCTGCACGCGGTGCGTGAGGGGCTGCTGATGCTGGACGGGCAGCGCAGGGTCGCCCTGATCAACGACGCGGGCCGGGAGCTGCTGGGGCTGGCACCGGGTTCGGTCGGGCGCCGGGTCGACCAGCTCTCGTTGCCCGCGCCGCTGACCGGGGCGCTCCTGGCCTCGGAGCCGCGGGTGGACGAGGTCCACCTGACGGCGGACCGGGTGATCGTCGTCAACACCAGTCCGGTGGTGGGTGGTGAGCGGCGCGGCACGGTCGTGACGCTGCGGGACCACACGGAGCTGCAGGCCCTGTCGGGCGAGCTCGACTCGGAGCGTGGCTTCACGCAGGCGCTGCGTTCACAGGCGCACGAGGCGGCGAACCGGCTGCACACCGTGGTCTCGCTGATCGAGCTGGGCCGCGTCGAGGAGGCCGTGGACTTCGCGACGGCGGAGCTGGAGCTCGCCCAGGTCCTCACGGACCGGGTGGTGGGCGCGGTCGCCGAACCGGTCCTCGCGGCCCTGCTGCTCGGCAAGGCGGCGCAGGCGCACGAGCGCGGTGTGGAGCTGGTGCTCGCCGAGGACAGCCTGATCGACGACGGGGCCCTGCCCCGCTCACTGGCGCCGCGTGACCTGGTGACGATCCTCGGGAACCTGATCGACAACGCGGTGGACGCCGCGTCCGAGACGGCGACGGGCGACGCCGGCGGCTCCGTCCCCGCGCAGCGGACCCCGGCACGTGCCCTGGTCACCGTGACCGCGCGGACCGAGTCCGGCGAGCTGCTGCTGCGGGTGGCGGACACCGGTGCCGGGATCGGCCCGGACGACGCGGACGAGGTGTTCCGGCGCGGCTGGACCACCCACGGCACGGGTCGCGGCCTCGGCCTGGCGCTCGTGCGGCAGGCGGTCCACCGCAACGGCGGGGAGGTGACGCTGGACCGGGCTCCGGGCGGCGGCGCGGAGTTCACGGTGCGGCTGCCCCGGCCGGCCGCACGGCGGCGGTGGTGGCACCGTGATCCGGGTGCTGGTCGTGGAGGACGACCCGGTGGCGGCGGACGCGCACCAGCTGTACGTGGGCCGGGTGCCGGGCTTCGAGGTCGCCGCCGTCGCCCACTCGCGGGCGGAGGCCGTACGGGCGCTGGACCGGACGGAGGTCGACCTGCTGCTGCTCGACCTCTACCTGCCCGACGGGCACGGTCTGCAGCTGCTGCGTTCGCTGAGGGCGGCCGGTCACGGTGCCGACGTCATCGCGGTGACGTCGGCGCGCGACCTGGCGGTGGTGCGGGAGGGCGTGTCGCTCGGCGTCGTGCAGTACGTCCTGAAGCCGTTCACCTATCCCACGCTGAGGGACCGTCTCGTGCGGTACGCCGAGTTCCGGGCGGCGGCGGGCGAGGCGAGCGGCCAGGAGGAGGTGGACCGGGCGCTGGGCGCGCTGCGGGTGGCCGACCCGGTCATGCTGCCCAAGGGGCTGAGCGGCCCGACGCTGGAGGCGGTGACCCGCGCCCTGCGGGAGGCACCGGACGGGGTGACCGCGGCGGCCGCCGGGGAGGGGCTGGGGATCTCCCGGATCACCGCCCGGCGCTATCTGGAGCACCTGGTGACGGTCGGCCGGGCCGGGCGGCGCCCGAGCTACGGCCAGGTCGGCCGGCCCGAGCTGCACTACCACTGGGTGGCCGAAACCCGCTGATGGTCCTGTGCGCCACCCGGGAGCAGCCCTAGGAGGATCATACGAAGGGTGAACTGATAGGAACAGCCTGTAGCCAGGCGGTTCGCAGCCTTCTACGGTGGGGCCGTGCACCCCACCCCGCCCTTCAACGCCCCCGCCGCGCGACGCCTCCGCGAGGCTCTGGGAATGGCTCCCGGACATGTTGCGTACGGGCTCGGCGCCCAGTACGGCATGCGTGTCACGGCCGAGACCGTGATGGCCTGGGAGCGCGGAACGGCCCTGCCCGGCGAACGCGAACTCATGGCGCTGGCCGGTGTGCTGTGGTGCGCGCCGGGCGATCTGCTGGCCGCCGCGAGCACCTTGCGCGAGCACCGCATCGCCCGGGACCTCGCCGTCGACGACCTGGCGCGGACACTGGGGATGACGGCCTCCGCCTACCAGCGGATCGAGGAGTCGGGCCGCTGGCGCGGCAACGAGCGCCAGGCCGTGGCGCTCTGCGACGCGCTGGACATGTCGGCGGCCCAGTTCCTGACGGCGACGGGCAGGAACGAGGAGCTGGCGGGTCTGCTGACACGGGCGGTCACGACCCGCTGGCAGGCCTACGTGCGGCCGGTGGACAAGCTCGTGCCGCTGGACCGGATCCTGGTCCAGAACGTGCTGGAGCAACTGCACGCCGACTACCAGGCCCTGATGGTCTCCACCCTGAGCTGGAACACCACGGGCCGGGACCGTGCGGGGACGGCGGGCGAGGAGGGGCGGGAGTTCCTGGACCGGGTGGTGGAGGAGTTCTGGCGGACCGCGGGCATCTGAGCCGCGCGGCTCCCGGAACGTCCACGGGGCGACGGCAGCGGCCCTGAACGTCCACCGGGCGACGGCAGCGGCCCCGGCCGTCCACGGGGGACCGCCGGGGCCGCACACACTGTCGGGCGGGGCCTCTAGAAGACCGACTCGGCCTCGTACATCCGGTCGCTGGGGACCGTCTTCAGACGGGTCACGGCGTCCGCCAGCGGGGCCATCACGATCTCGGTGCCGCGCAGCGCCGTCATCCGGCCGAAGTCGCCGCGGTGCACCGCCTCCACGGCGTTCCACCCGAAGCGGGTCGCGAGCACACGGTCGTACGCCGTCGGCGTGCCGCCGCGCTGGACATGCCCGAGAATGACCGGCCGGGCCTCCTTGCCGAGGCGCAGCTCCAGTTCGGCGGCGAGGCGGTTGCCGATGCCCTGGAACCGCTCGTGGCCGAACTGGTCGATCTCACCCTTGGCGTACGGCATGGAGCCCTCGGCAGGGTGGGCTCCCTCCGCGACGCAGATGACGGCGAATTTCTTGCCGCGCGCGAAGCGTTCCTCGACCATCTTGACCAGGTCGTCGACCTGGAAGTGGCGCTCCGGCAGGCAGATGCCGTGGGCACCGCCGGCCATGCCGGACTCCAGGGCGATCCAGCCCGCGTGCCGGCCCATGACCTCGACGACCATCACGCGCTGATGCGATTCGGCGGTGGTCTTGAGACGGTCTATGGCCTCGGTCGCGACACCCACGGCGGTGTCGAAGCCGAAGGTCCGGTCGGTGGCGGAGATGTCGTTGTCGATGGTCTTCGGGACGCCGACGACCGGCATCCCCGCGTCGGACAGCATGCGGGCCGCGGTGAGCGTGCCCTCGCCGCCGATCGGGATCAGCGCGTCGATGCCGTAGCGGGTGGAGAGTTCCGCGCAGTGCTCGGCGGCCTCGCGCAGCCGGTCGCGCTCCAGCCGGGCCGAGCCGAGGATCGTGCCGCCGCGGGCCAGGATGCCGCTGACCGCGTTGAGGTCGAGGGGCCGGAAGTGGCCGTCGAGCAGCCCCTTGAAGCCGTCCTCGAAGCCGATGACCTCGTCGCCGTGGCCCACCACGGCGCGGTGCACGACCGACCGGATCACAGCGTTCAGGCCTGGGCAGTCGCCGCCTGCGGTGAGAATTCCGATGCGCATCCTGCTCTGTCTCCTGCTCGCTAGTGACATGCGTTCCGGGGGCCCGTCGACAAACCCCCGTACCGTGAGCCATGACGATTGTCCCACGCCCGGCCGGGCGCTCGCGCTTCCGGCTCAACGGGCAGGGGCCCTGCGGGGGCCGGAAGCGACCCGTTCCGGGCACTTCGCCCGGCGGGCGGCATACCTGCCCCGCTAGGTATCGTCAAGAGGACAAGTCCAGCCGAACACGACGGGAGACCACGCGTGACGCGCAGCGTGTACGTGACCGGGATCGACCGGGGAGACGGCCGCCAGGTCGTCGATCTGGGAGTCATGGAGCTACTGACGCGTCAGGTCGACCGGGTCGGCGTCTTCCGGCCGCTCGTCCACGACGGGCCGGACCGCCTGTTCGAGCTGCTGCGGGCCCGCTACCGGCTCTCGCAGAGCGCGGAGACCGTCTTCGGGCTGGACTACCAGGAGGCCTCCGCGGTCCAGGCGGAGAAGGGAACCGACGAGCTGGTGTCCCTGCTCGTCGAACGCTTCCACCAGGTGGCGCGCGACTACGAGGTCGTCCTCGTCCTCGGCAGCGACTTCGCCGCCACCCAGCTGCCCGACGAACTGGCCCTGAACGCCAGGCTGGCCAACGAGTTCGGCTCCTCGGTGATCACGGTGGTCGGGGGCAAGGACCAGGACGCCGGATCCGTGCGGGCCGAGACCCGCAACGCCTACCGCGCGTACGCCGGTCTCGGCTGCGACGTCCTGGCCATGGTCGTGAACCGGGTGGCCTCCGAGGACCGCTCGGACATCGCCGAACGGCTGCGGACACAGCTCCCCGTCCCCTGCTCGGTGCTGCCGGACGACCCCGCGCTCTCCGCGCCCACCGTCGCCCAGATCACCACCGCACTCGGCGGAACGGTTCTGCTCGGCGACGACTCGGGGCTGGCCCGGGACGCGCTGGACTTCGTGTTCGGCGGGGCCATGCTGCCGAACCTCCTGAAGGCCCTGACCCCGGGCTGCATGGTGGTCACCCCCGGCGACCGCGCGGACCTCGTCATCGGTTCGCTCGCCGCGCACAGCGCCGGCACCCCGCCCATCGCGGGCGTCCTGCTGACGCTGAACGAGCGCCCCGGCGAGGAGATACTCCGGCTGGCGGCCCGCCTCGCACCGGGCACCCCGGTCATCGCGGTGGCCGGCGGATCCTTCCCCACCGCGGGTGAACTCTTCGCGTTGGAAGGCAAGTTGAATGCGGCGACGCCACGGAAGGCGGAGACCGCCCTCGGCCTCTTCGAGCGCCACGTGGACACCGGCGCCCTGCTGGAACGGATCTCGGTGGCCCGCAGCGGCAGGGTCACCCCGATGATGTTCGAGCACGAGCTGCTGGAGCAGGCCCGCTCCGACCGGCGCCGGGTCGTCCTGCCCGAGGGCACCGAGGAGCGTGTCCTGCGGGCCGCGGACGTGCTGCTCCGCCGGGACGTATGCGACCTGACCCTGCTCGGGGACACCGACGTCATCCGCAAGAAGGCCGCCGACCTGGGCATCGACCTCGCCGGGACCCATGTCGTCGACCCGCAGACCTCCGAGCTGCGCCAAGGCTTCGCCGAGCGGTACGCCGCGCTGCGCGCGCACCGCGGGGTGACGGTGGAGCTGGCGTACGACGTCGTCTCCGACGTCAACTACTTCGGCACGCTGATGGTCCAGGAGGGCCTGGCCGACGGCATGGTGTCCGGCTCGGTGCACTCCACGGCGGCCACCATCCGGCCGGCGTTCGAGATCATCAAGACGAAGCCCGAGGCCTCCATCGTCTCGTCGGTGTTCTTCATGTGCCTCGCGGACAAGGTGCTGGTCTACGGCGACTGCGCGGTCAACCCGGATCCGGACGCGGAGCAGCTGGCGGACATCGCGGTCCAGTCGGCGGTCACCGCGTCCCGCTTCGGCGTGGATCCCCGGATCGCGATGCTCTCGTACTCGACGGGGACCTCGGGCACGGGCGCGGACGTCGACAAGGTGCGGGAGGCCACCGAGCGGGTACGCGCCTCCCGGCCGGACCTGAGGATCGAGGGTCCGATCCAGTACGACGCGGCGGTCGAGCCGTCCGTCGCCGCGACCAAGCTGCCGGCGTCGGAGGTGGCGGGCCGGGCGACCGTGCTGATCTTCCCCGACCTCAACACCGGCAACAACACCTACAAGGCGGTCCAGCGTTCGGCGGGCGCGGTCGCGGTCGGCCCGGTGCTGCAGGGGCTGCGCAAGCCGGTCAACGACCTGTCCCGCGGCGCGCTGGTCCAGGACATCGTCAACACGGTGGCCATCACGGCGATCCAGGCGCAGAGCGAGGAATGACCGCCATGACCACCGACCCGACCAGCGGAGGTTCCCGCTCCATGAATGACGCCCACCGCGTGCTCGTGCTCAATTCCGGCTCCTCGTCGGTGAAGTACCAGCTGCTGGACATGCGCGACCGGTCGAGGCTGGCCACCGGCCTCGTCGAGCGGATCGGCGAGTCGTCGTCCCGGCTGGTGCACACCCCGCTCAAGGGCGGGGAGCCCCGCGAGCGCACGGGCAGGATCGCCGACCACGAGGAGGCCCTGAAGGCCGCGGCCGAGGAGCTGGCAGCCGACGGGCTGGGCCTCGACTCCCCCGAGCTGGCGGCGATCGGCCACCGGGTGGTGCACGGCGGGCTGAAGTTCAGCGAGCCCACCGTGGTCACCGACGAGGTGCTGAAGGAGATCGAGCGGCTCGTCCCGGTGGCTCCGCTGCACAACCCGGCGAACATCACCGGCATCCGTACGGCGCAGGCGCTGCGCCCGGACCTTCCGCAGGTCGCGGTCTTCGACACGGCGTTCCACACGACGATGCCGGAGCACGCGGCGCGGTACGCGATCGACGTCGGGACCGCCGACGCGCACCGCATCCGCCGCTACGGCTTCCACGGCACCTCGCACGCGTACGTCTCGCGCAGGACGGCCGAGCTGCTGGGCCGGCCCGTCTCCGACGTGAACGTGATCGTGCTGCACCTGGGCAACGGCGCCTCGGCCTCTGCGGTGGCGGGCGGCCGCTGCGTGGAGACGTCCATGGGACTGACCCCCTTGGAGGGGCTGGTCATGGGTACGCGTTCGGGGGACATCGACCCGGCCGTCACCTTCCACCTGAAGCGGGTGGCGGGGATGTCGACGGACGAGATCGACGTCCTGCTCAACAAGAAGAGCGGCCTGGTCGGCCTCTGCGGCGACAACGACATGCGGGAGATCCGGCGCCGGGTGGACGAGGGCGACGAGCGCGCCACACTCGCGTTCGACATCTACATCCACCGGCTGAAGAAGTACATCGGCGCCTATTCGGCGGTCCTCGGCCGGGTGGACGCGGTGGTCTTCACGGCGGGGGTCGGGGAGAACTCGGCCCCGGTGCGGGAGGCTGCGCTCGCGGGGCTGGAGGGATTCGGCCTGGCCGTGGACCCGGACCGCAACGCCGTGCGGTCCGGCGAACCGAGGCTGATCTCGCCCGAGGACGCGCGGGTGGCGGTCGCCGTCGTGCCTACGGACGAGGAGCTGGAGATCGCGGGCCAGACCTTCGACCTGGTCCACAACTGAGCGGACCCGCGCCCTTTTGTATCTTCCACCAGACGGAATATTCCGCAGTGAAACAAACCGATAGGATCCGCCTCATGCGCCGTTCCAAAATCGTCTGCACCCTCGGTCCCGCCGTCGACTCCCATGAGCAGCTCGTCGCTCTGATCGAGGCCGGCATGAGCGTGGCCCGTTTCAACTTCAGCCACGGTTCCCACGAGGAGCACCAAGGCCGTTACGACCGCGTCCGCAAGGCGGCCGCCGAGACCGGCCGCGCGGTCGGCGTGCTCGCCGACCTCCAAGGCCCCAAGATCCGTCTCGGGAAGTTCGCCGAGGGTCCTGTCGAGCTGGTCCGCGGGGACGAGTTCGTCATCACCTCCGAGGACGTCGCCGGCGACAAGTCGATCTGCGGCACCACCTACAAGGGGCTGCCCGGCGACGTCGCCAAGGGCGACCCGATCCTGATCAACGACGGCAACGTCGAACTGAAGGTCGTCTCGGTCGACGGCCCGCGGGTCACCACCATCGTCATCGAGGGCGGTGTCATCTCCGACCACAAGGGGATCAACCTCCCCGGTGCGGCGGTCAACGTCCCCGCGCTGTCCGAGAAGGACGTCGAGGACCTGCGCTTCGCCCTGCGGATGGGCTGCGACATGGTCGCGCTGTCCTTCGTCCGGGACGCCGAGGACGTCAAGGACGTGCACAAGGTGATGGACGAGGAGGGCCGCCGGGTCCCCGTCATCGCCAAGGTCGAGAAGCCGCAGGCCGTCGAGCACATGGAGGGCGTCGTCGCCGCCTTCGACGCCGTGATGGTCGCCCGCGGTGACCTCGCCGTCGAGTATCCGCTCGAGAAGGTCCCGATGGTGCAGAAGCGCCTCATCGAGCTCTGCCGCCGCAACGCCAAGCCGGTGATCGTGGCGACCCAGATGATGGAGTCGATGATCACCAACTCGCGGCCGACCCGCGCCGAGGCGTCCGACGTCGCCAACGCGATCCTGGACGGCGCGGACGCGGTCATGCTGTCGGCGGAGTCCTCGGTCGGCGCGTACCCGATCGAGACGGTCAAGACGATGGCGAAGATCGTCGTCGCCGCCGAGGAGGAGCTCCTGTCCAAGGGCCTCCAGCCGCTGGTGCCGGGCAAGAAGCCCCGCACCCAGGGTGGTTCGGTGGCCCGTGCGGCCTGCGAGATCGCGGACTTCCTGGACGGCAAGGCCCTCGTCGCCTTCACCAAGTCCGGTGACACCGCCCGCCGGCTCTCCCGCTACCGCACGGCGCAGCCGATCCTGGCCTTCACCACGGAGGAGTCCACCCGCAGCCAGCTCGCGCTGAGTTGGGGCGTCGAGTCCTACGTCGTGCCGCACGTGGACAACACGGACGCCATGGTCGACCTGGTGGACGCGGAGCTGCTGAAGCTGAACCGCTACAGCGACGGCGACACGATGGTCATCACGGCCGGTTCGCCCCCCGGCGTCCCCGGCACCACCAACATGGTCCGGGTGCACCACCTGAGCGGCGAGCGCGCCTGACGCGTCGCACAGCCGTACAACGGCCGTGGCCCGCACCCCCGTTCTCACGGGGGTGCGGGCCACGGCCGTTGTGCGGCTCCCGGACAGGTCTGTGACTAGCTCTTGCCGCCGGTGAAGTAGTTCTGCAGGCCGGGGACCTTGAGCGATCCGCCGAACTGACCTGCCTGCTTCACCGTCGCGTCGGTGAAGAAGGCGAACGGCACGTTCAGCGGCGGCGGGGTCTCCGGGCTGAAGGTGATCGGGATGAGGCCGAAGAGGTTGCCCTTCAGCTCCTCCGTGTACATGGTCACCGTGCCGTTGCGGATGGTGGAGGTCGAGCCCTCCGCCGCCTTGACGTGACCGGTGGTGCCGGCGGGACCCGTCGTCAGCTGGTGCAGGTCCCTGATGTCGATGGTGTCGGCGGTGAACTTCAGCACCTTCTTGATGCTGCCGTTGTACGTCCTCACCTCGACGATCCCGGCGTAGTCGAGCCCGGTGAGCGTGAGCTTCGAGGTCTCCAGCGTCCACGGGTCGTCCGGGAGCAGCGGGATGCCCTGCTCCAGGTCGGCCGCGGCGAGCGCCTCGGGGTCGGCGGTCGGGCAGGGGAAGCGCTCCTTGGCGCCGTCAGGGATGTCCTCGTCCTTCACGGGGTCGAGTCCCTTGAGGTCGTCGTCGAGCTCCTCGACGTCCTCGCCCGCCTTGTCCGCCGCGTCGCGGATGGCGTCGGTGGTCTTGTCGACCGTGTCCTTCGCGGCCTCCGCGGCCTTCTCCGCCGGCTTGGTGGTGGCGGTGCTCTCCGACGGCTCCGGGGTCTTCGTGGTGGCGCTGGGGGACGGCTCCGCCGTCTCCTTGTCCGGTCCGTCGAAGAGGTCCTTGAGCGCGTCGCCGACACCCAGCGGGTCGAGGGGGTTCTTCGACTCGGTGGGAGCGGGAGTGGCCGAGGTGGCGGCCTTGTCCCCGGAAGCCTCCGTGGACGTGCCGTCCCCGGACTCGCTCGCGCTCGGACTGGCGGAGGGCTTCGGAGTGCCGGTGGCGTCGTCCTTGCCCTCGTCGTCCTTGTCCGCGTCGTCCTTGCCCGCGTCGTCGGACGGCGTGGCGCTCGGGGTCGGCTTCTCCTCGGGCTCCTGGGACTCGGACGGCTCGTCGGAGCGCGTCACGCAGGGCCCGGGCGCGAAGGGGATGTCCGAGTCGTCGGCCATGGCCAGCTTGGGGGTGAGCCCCATGCCCACGAAGACGGCCGTCGGCATCGCGGCGAGCGCGAACGCCTTCTTGCCCGCGGGCATGTGCAGCTTCGTCAGGAGTGACTTCCTGGGCGCCGCGTGGCGGGGCCCTCTTCGTTCCGGCAGGCTCTCCGGTCCGAAGTCGTCCGTCCGGCTCTCGTCACCCTGCACGATGCCTCCCGCCGTCGGCCTCCGCCGCCGCCTTGAACAGCATCGGCCCCCGCGGGCCCTCAGCCGTGTCATGGGATTCCTGGCCCTGCTCCGGAATCCGCTGGGTGTCGTCCCGGGTCAGCGGCGCCTGCCGGCCCTCGGGCTCCTCCGCGCCCTTCGCGTCGGCGGGGGCCCAGGAGATGGAGAGGGCTCCGCCGAGGAGCGAGAACAGGAAGCCGACGATGAAGCCGCCGATGTTGGCGACCGGTATGGAGATCAGCGCGAGCAGGATCGCGGCGACGCCGGCGAACACCCGCACGATGTGGTGGAACCACATCGTCAGACCCAGCGTGACGAGCAGGACCCCGATGATCAGCGACCCCGCACCCGCGGTGGTGGACATCGCGATCGTCATGTTGCCGAGGTGCATGTTGGCGTACGGGAAGTACGCGATGGGTAGA
The DNA here is from genome assembly GCF_030719215.1 of Streptomyces sp. Alt3. NCBI lineage: Bacteria > Bacillati > Actinomycetota > Actinomycetes > Kitasatosporales > Streptomycetaceae > Streptomyces > Streptomyces glycanivorans. The sequence goes on from NZ_CP120983.1 coordinate 2,648,785, forward strand.
CCACCCAAGATGGTGAACAGGCCCGCCCAGAACGGCCGGTTACCCCGCCAGGTGCGGAATCCCCGCCGGTAGACGGTGAGGTAGTGCTCGTTCTGCCCTGTGGACTCGGGGCTCATGGAAAACAGCTCCCTGGAACCGGTACTGCTGTGAGAAGAGAAGGGGTGGGCGGCCGGAAGCCCTCACGGGGCTCCGGCCGCCCGGGCGAGTGCTAGAAGCACTCCTTGACGCCCTTGTGCAGCCTCAGGCTCAGGTTGCTGAGCTTGAAGGTGCCGGCCGTGGTTGCCCACGCCGTCTGCTCCACGTTGGACAGCGTGGCCGTCTTGGCGCGCTGCGAGAAGCCACCCGCCTTGACTGCCTTCTCGGTGCCGGCCTGGATGCCCGGCTTGCCCACCGAACCGGCGGCGACGCCGATGTCGATGTTCTCGAAGTACGCGTCCGCGTCGAGCTGGGCCACGTCGAGGTACAGGTTCGTCGCCTCGACGGGCTTCTTCGGGTCGGTGCCCGCCTTCAGCTGCAGGCTGACGCTGCCGAGACCGAAGGGCAGGTCCGGCGTCACGACCGACTGGCACATGTTCGTGATCGTGGCCTTGCTGAAGCCCGACACGGCCACCGGGTGAGCCTGCTGCTTCTCTCCCTCGATGTCCGTACCGACAGCGACGCTGCCGTACTGGACGAAGTCCTCACCGACGAGCTTGTCGGTGGAGACCTTGAAGCTCTGGCCGGAGACGCTGAACGACGCGGCGAGCGCGCCCTGCGCGAGGCCTACGCCGACCGCCGCGGTCGCGACGACGCTCGGCACCATGACCAGAGCGAAACGCTTCCATCTGGTACCACCGCGAACCTGAGAACTCATATGTTTCCTCCTTCTCGGACGTACATCTCCGGTACGGGCATCGTGCCCGCCCTGGGATGGGAGAAGTGCTACGTCCTCGGGAAGGAGAGCGCCCGGACCGGAGGCGCGTACCGCATCCGAATCACCGGCGATCACCCCCGAGCGACAACCACTGGCCGCGCGTCTGCGCAGCCGGTTCGGACAGGCCCTGCCCAGGGGCAGGAACCCCCCTGTCCGCGATCGGCGCCACTGCCGCCGACCACCCGGTGGGGACCCAACAGACCCACCTGCGCCGACTGGCCGTCGGGCCGGCGGGTATTGGACCGAGCGTGGCCGATCGTGGTGCATTCGCGGCCGTGACACAAGGGGGGTCGTTACTGACTAGTAACGACCAGATAACCGGGACACGACAGGGGGGTGTCGTCCGGCCACTCAGGGTGGCACCAAACGGACGTACGAATGATGGGATTACAACCCTAAAACGGACAGACCCTCAGAGGTGATTTACTGCGAGTAACAGCACGTACTTTTATCAAGTTTTGGTAAAGCGGATGCGTTCCTTGTCGCCCACTCGCGAAAACGGCCGTGGCGCCCCGGAGGGCTCCACGGCCGTGTTGTCACATCAGAACAAGACGCGCGCCAGGGCGGTCCGGGCCGCGGTGACACGGGGGTCGTCGGGGCCGATCACCTCGAAGAGTTCGAGGAGCCGCACGCGGACGGCGTCACGGTCGTCGCCGAAGTTACGGCGGACCGTCTCGACGAGCCGGCCGAAGGCGTCCTCGACGTGACCGCCCACGAGGTCCAGATCGGCGGCGGCCATCTGCGCCGCCGGGGCGGCCGGGTTCTCCGCCGCCTCCTTGCGGACCTGCTGCGGGTCCAAGCCCGCGACGCGGCCCAGCAGTTCGGCCTGAGCGAGCCCCAGCTTGGCCTCGGTGTTGACCGGGTCGTCGGCCAGGACGCTCCGGTACGCCCGGACCGCTCCGTCGAAGTCGTTGGCGTCCAGCGCCTGCGCGGCGGTCTCCAACTGCGCGTCGTACGGTCCCGCGGGCACCTCGGCCGGAGCGCTGTCCGCGTCCCCGGCGGACGGGTCGACGACGATCCCGGTGAGACCGAAGCGCTCCTCGCCGACCTGGATCAACTGGTCGAGCGTCTCGCGGATCTGGCTCTCGGGGGCCGCGCCCTGGAAGAGCGGGAGGGCCTGCCCGGCCACCACCGCGAAGACCGCGGGGATGCCCTGGACGCCGAACTGCTGCATCAGCATCTGGTTGGCGTCGACATCGACCTTGGCCAGCAGGAAGCGGCCGTTGTACTCGACGGCGAGACGCTCCAGGAGCGGGCCGAGCTGCTTGCACGGCTCGCACCACTCGGCCCAGAAGTCGATGACGACGGGTACCTCGGTGGAGCGCTGGAGGACGTCGGTCTCGAAGCCCGCCTCGTCGACGTCGATCACCAGGGAGGCGGGTGCGACGGCACCGCCACCCCCCTGCCGGGCGGACTCGGCGCGGGCCTGCTCGGCCTTCGCCTTGGCGTCGCCGGCCGCCTTCACAGCGGCGAGGTCGACGACGCCGCTCATGGACATGTTCCTAGGCTGCATACGTACATCCTCCCCCCTGTGCGCACTGTTCCGGAAAGCGATCCGCGAACCGCTTCCGTCCACGGCCACACCGGTGTGCGTGGCAATGGGACGGAAACGGCCCCGAGGCCCTGAAAAACCCCGTGTTTCGGTGCCGGGTCCCCACCCGGCGCCTGTGGCTGTCGATCAGTCGTGGCGCAACGACGGCGGACCGTCGCTCCTTACGCTACGACCCGTAGCGTAACTGTCCGGCCCCCCTCCGGGGCAAGAGCGCGCGGTGATCTGTCTCACGGGCTCCGGGGCCGGTCAGCAGTACTTACCGGCCGGTATGGTCGCCGCATGCCGAGCCGCACTCCCACCGAACCCGCCCGGTCCGGCCGTCCCCGGAGCGCCGAGGCCGATGCCGCGATCCTGGAGGCGACCCGTGCGTCACTGGTCGACCTCGGCTGGTCGAAGCTGACGATGGGTGATGTGGCGACGCGCGCGGGGGTCGCCAAGACGACTCTCTACCGTCGCTGGGCCGGCAAGAACGAGCTCGTGGTGGACGCGGTCGCCGTCCTCTTCGACGAGCTGGAACTGCCCGACCTCGGGAGCCTCCCGGCCGACGTGGAGGCCGTCGTCCTCCAGTTCGCGGCCCTGCTGGAGCGGCCGGAGACCAAGACGGCGCTGATGGCGGTGGTCGCCGAGTCGACCCGGGACGAGGCCTTGCGGGACCGTATACGGGGTTCGATCGTCGCCCGGCAGAAGCACCTCGTGCTGCAGGGGCGGGAGCGGGCGCAGCTGCGCGGCGAACTGCCCGCCGAGCCGGACACGGTGGTGGCGGCCCGGACCGCCGACCTGATCTTCGACGTGATCGCCGGCGCCGTGGTGCACCGGACACTGGTGAGCGCCGAGCCCGTCGACTCCGACTGGGCCCGGCGCTTCACGATGCTGCTGCTCTCCGGGCTGGGCGCCGCGGCGGCCGGGCGGCAGCCAGGGGCCTGAGACCCCGGGGAGTCACCGCCGACCGGGGGCTCAGAAGCCCGGCGGCTCCGTGTAGACACCCCACTCGTCGCGCAGCACCCCGCAGATCTCTCCGAGGGTCGCCTCGGCCCGCACCGCCTCCAGCATCGGGCCGATCATGTTCGAACCGTCGCGCGCGGCGGCCAGCATGGCGTCCAGCGCCTCGCGGACCTCCGCGTCCTGGCGGCCCTCCTTGCGCCCGGCGAGCACCCGCACCTGCTCTCGCTCGACCTCATGGCTGACCCGCAGGATCTCCAGGTCGCCGGTGACCGAACCGTGGTGGACGTTGACGCCGACGACCCGCTTCTCCCCCTTCTCCAGCGACTGCTGGTAGCGGAAGGCGGATTCGGCGGTCTCACCGGTGAACCAGCCGTCCTCGATGCCGCGCAGGATGCCTGAGGTCATCGGTCCGACGGGGTGCCGGCCGTCGGGGTGCGCCCGGGTGCCGCGTTCCCTGATCTGTTCGAAGATCTTCTCGGCGTCGGCCTCGATGCGGTCGGTGAGCTGCTCGACGTACCACGAACCGCCCAGCGGGTCGGCGACGTTGGCGACGCCGGTCTCCTCCATGAGCACCTGCTGGGTGCGCAGCGCGATCTCCGCCGCCTGCTCCGACGGGAGGGCGAGCGTCTCGTCCAGGGCGTTGGTGTGCAGGGAGTTGGTGCCCCCGAGGACGGCGGACAGCGCCTCCACCGCGGTGCGCACGACGTTGTTGTACGGCTGCTGGGCGGTGAGCGAGACACCCGCCGTCTGGGTGTGGAAGCGGAGCCACTGCGCCTTGTCCGTCTTCGCGCCGTAGGTCTCCTTCATCCAGCGGGCCCAGATCCGGCGGGCGGCGCGGAACTTGGCGATCTCCTCGAAGAAGTCGAGGTGCGCGTCGAAGAAGAAGGAGAGCCCCGGCGCGAAGACGTCGACGTCCAGACCGCGGGAGAGGCCCAGCTCGACGTACCCGAAACCGTCGGCGAGGGTGTACGCGAGCTCCTGCGCGGCCGTGGCCCCCGCCTCGCGGATGTGGTAGCCGGAGACGGAGAGCGGCTTGTACGCGGGGATGTCGCGGGCGCAGTGCTCCATCAGGTCGCCGATGAGGCGCAGATGGGGCTCGGGCTGGAAGAGCCACTCCTTCTGCGCGATGTACTCCTTGAAGATGTCGGTCTGGAGCGTGCCGTTGAGCACGGCGGGGTCGACGCCCTGGCGCTCCGCTGCGACGAGGTACATGCAGAAGACGGGGACGGCGGGTCCGCTGATCGTCATCGAGGTGGTGACGTCACCGAGCGGGATGTCCTGGAAGAGGACCTCCATGTCGGCGGCGGAGTCGATGGCGACACCGCAGTGGCCCACCTCGCCGAGCGAGCGGGCGTCGTCGGAGTCGCGGCCCATGAGGGTCGGCATGTCGAAGGCGACGCTGAGCCCGCCGCCGCCGTTGGCCAGGATGGACTTGTACCGCTCGTTGGTCTGCTCGGCGTTGCCGAAGCCGGCGAACTGGCGGATCGTCCAGGTGCGGCCCCGGTAGCCGGTGGCGTGGAGCCCCCGGGTGAAGGGGTACTCGCCGGGCCAGCCGATCCGCTCGAAGCCCTCGTACGTGTCACCGGGGCGGGGCCCGTACACGGGCTCCACCGGGTCACCGGAGAGCGTGGTGAAGTCCGCGTCGCGCTTGCGGGCCTTGTCGTACCGGGCCTGCCAGCGGCGGCGGCCTTCCTCGATCGCAGATGCGTCCATGGATCAAATTTACTAGGACGTCCTAGTAAATGTCGACGGCAAACCGCCCGGCGCTTTCGCGCGGGGCGGTCAGGTGGTGCCCGTCAGGCCTTGACGGCCTGTGCGGATCCGTCGGTGATCAGCGGCTCGACCTCCTGGACCACCTTGCGCTCGACGAAGAACGCGGCGGTCGGGATCGTGCCGGAGATCAGCACCCAGAGCAGCTTGCCGACCGACCACTTCGCCTTGGATCCGAGGTCGAAGGCGAAGATCAGGTAGATGATGTAGAGGACACCGTGGAGCTGCGAGACGACGAGCGTCAGACCCTCACCGGTGTCGAAGCCGTACTTGAAGATCATGCAGACGCACAGGATCAACAGCATGACGGCGGTGACGTAGGCCATCACCCGGTAGCGGGTCAGCACACTGCGTTTCATGGCATCGAGCGTAACCGGAGGTCCGGGCCGATCTTCGGGCGCCCCGGCTCTCACGCGCGGGGTGTTCAGGCGCCGTCGAAGTCCTGCGCGGCCACCCGCAGCGGCCGGAGCATCGCGAAGATCTCGGCGCATTCCTCTTCGTCGTAGACGCCGAGCCCGAAGTCCATCGCCATCAGGTCCTGGCTGGCCGCCTCGACGACCTCCCGGCCCTTGTCGGTGATGGAGGCCAGGGTTCCGCGGCCGTCGTTGGGGTTGGGCCGCTTGTCCACCAGCCCCGAGCGCACCAGCCGGTCGACGGTGTTCGTCACCGAGGTGGGGTGCACCATCAGACGCTCGCCGATCTTGGACATCGGCAGCTCGCCCGCCTGGGAGAAGGTCAGCAGGACCAGGGCCTCGTAGCGCGCGAAGGTCAGTCCGTAGGGTTTGACCACCGCGTCCACCTCGGCGAGCAGGATCTGCTGCGCACGCATGATCGAGGTGATCGCGCCCATGGAGGGCACCGGCCCCCACCGCCGGTGCCAGAGTTCCTCGGCGCGGGCGATGGGATCGAAGGGGAGGCTGAGCGGCTTCGGCACGGCACGACCTTACCCACTGGTCACTTGGTGGTCAGCCCTGTCTCGCACTTCGGTACCGGACACGCGTTCTACGCACCTCCACGACCAGCAGAAGCGTGCAGACCGTTCCCACGACACCCGAGCACGCGACCACCTGGTGCACCGGGAAGAACTCCGCGGCCAGCCCCGCGAGGGCCATGCCCAGCCCCTGGACCGTCATCAGGCCGGCGGTGAGGAGGGTCATGGCCCGTCCCCTCAGGTGCTCGGGGACCGCCTCCACGAACCACTGGTCGAGCCCGATGATGTACGCCGCGCCGGCCCCGGCCAGCACCAGGGCGGCCACGGTCACGGCCATCCCCGGGCGGAAGGCGTACAGCGCGAGGGGCAGCAGCCCGAGGGCGGCGGCCGGCAGCACGATCCGGGAGCGGGCACGGGGGCCGAGGGCGGTCCCGACGTACAGCTCGGTACCGATGTGGCCGACGGCCATCGCGCACATCAGCAGCCCGAGGGCGGCGGGGCCGGCGCCGATGGCGTCGACGTACGGCGCGGCCAGGGCCTCCGGGGCGACGACGAAGAAGGCGGGCACCCAGAAGAGCAGGAGCAGCCCCCGGATCCGGCGGTCGCCGAGGACGGCCCTGGCCCCCGCGAGCGACTCGGCGAGCAGCGGGCCGGCGGTGTCCTTCCCCGTACGGGCGGGCCGGTCGAGGGTGCCGAGGCGCAGCAGCGCCGCGGAGCAGAGGAACGTCATGACGGTGACCGCGATCGCCCCACGCGGGGACAGCACGGTGAGCAGCATCCCGCCCGCGCCGAATCCGATGAGCATGGCGCTCTGCGAGACCAGGCGCAGCAGCGAACGCCCGAGGACGTAGAGGTCGCCCTCGCCGAGGATGTCGGTGAGGGCCGCCGTCCTGGTCCCGGTGAAGACGGGGGCCACCGCCGCCACGGCGCAGCGCAGCGCGAGGAGCACGCCGACCGGGGTGCCGGGGAGCACCATCACGGCGACGCAGCCCGCGCAGATCAGGTCGCAGGTGACGAGGACGCGGCGGGCGGGGTAGCGGTCGGCGACCCCGGCGAAGAGGGTGCCGCCGACGACGTACGGGAGGAAACCGAGCGCGAACGTGAGGGCGGACAGGAGGGGTGAGCCGGTGAGGTCGTAGACGAGGACGGTGAGCGCCAGTTCGCTGACGGTCACGCCGAGGAGGGAGAGCAGATGCGCGGCGAAGACCGCGCGGAACTCCCGCACGGCGAGGACGGCCCGGTAGCCCTTGGCTCCGGGGTCGGCCTCCGGGGCGGAGCCCGGGTCGCGGGAGGAGGTCCGCTCCGGAGGCCTGGCCGGGGACAGCCCCTCGACGGCGGGCGCTTCGCGGGGTGTTCCCGCCGGGGTGGTGGTGTCGTTCGGCATGGACGCAGCGTGGGGCAGGGACCCGGCCTCTTCGTAGACTTTCGGTTCACGCCGAATATCCGAGTGGGGGCGCATGCCGTTCCATCTGTACTTCGACGAGAGCGATCTGCTCCGCGTCCGCTTCGCTCTGTCACCGCTCTGGGAGACGCAGGAGGCCGTGCGCACGCTCCACCGCCGGTCTCGGCACGGGTACCACCTGCCGTGGCTGCGGCGGATCGAGGAGGGTGCGGCGGGGCTCGATCTCACGCCGCTGTGGCTGCTGATGCCCGAGTCCGGCTTCAACCCGGACTTCATCTGCCCGCCGCCCCTCGGACCGCTCGCCGGCTTCGAGGAGGAGCTGGCGGCCGTACGCGCGACGGATCCGGCGACCGCCCGCAACGACATCGCCCTCGCGCTCGCGGACACCCCCGGCGGCCTCCGCTCCCCCGCCGGCAGGCGGATGCTGGCCGACCCGGCACGGGCCGTCCAGGAGCTGGCGGACCTGCTGGAGCAGGCCTGGCGGGTGATGGTCGAGCCGCACTGGCCCCGGCTGCGGGCCCTGCTGGAGGCGGACGTCGCCTACCACTCGCGCCGCCTGGCGGAGGTCGGTTTCGGGGGGCTCCTGAGCGAGATCAGTCCACAGTTGCGCTGGGCCGGCTCGACGCTGACGGTGGCCGGCACCCGGGGCGACCACAGCCGGGTCCTGGGCGGCCAGGGACTCGTGCTGATGCCCAGCGTCTTCGTGTGGCCCGACGTGGTCGGCGGCCACGAGCCTCCCTGGCAGCCCGCCGTGATCTATCCCGCGCGCGGCATCGGCGGTCTGTGGACCGAGGCCGCCGAGCGGACCCCCGACACCCTGGCCGGGCTGCTGGGGAGGGCACGCGCCGACGTGCTCTGCGCCCTCGCCGAACCGGCAGGGACGAGCGCGCTGGCGCACCGGCTCGGCCTCGCCCCGTCCTCCGTGTCGGCGCACCTGAAGGTGCTGCGCGCGGCCGGCCTGCTCACCTCACGGCGCTACGGGCACCAGGTGCTGTACGAGCGCACCCCCCTGGGCATCACGCTGTCGGGGCAGGAGTCCTGATCCACGCGACGCGCGCGGATCAGTTCCCGCCCGTCGGGGTGCTCGCGTTGGCGACGGTCAGCGCGGGCTCCGGCTCCTGGACGGGGGCCTGAGCAGGGGACCGGCCGGGCACGGTGCGGGCCGCGCGCCCGCGCAGCAGGGCGAGGGACCACAGCGCGAGGGGCGCGAGAGCGGTCACCAGGGCGAGCACCGCCCAGGGGCGCAGCTGCGCGTGGGTGAGCACGAGCAGGCAGCTCAGCGCGGCGAACAGCCAGGTGGCGGCCTCCACGGGACCACGGGCGAGCGTCAGCGTGTAGCCGACGAGCCGTCCGGGCGGCACCCGGAACAGCGCCTTGCCGTACTGGCGCAACAGTGTCCCGTACGCCCCGCGGGACCGCCGCGGCCGACGGTCGCCGAGGTCCGCCCAGGAGACGGGCTCCTTTCCGGCGCCGGGAAGGTCCGCCGCGTGGACGGAGCGCCAGTACCGTCCGGTCAGCGGGTTGCGCAGCCGGTGGATCTCGAAACCGGTGACCGTGGCGTCCGTGACGGAGTCGTGGAAGCCGCCGGCCTGGCGCAGTGCCGTCACGCGTACGACCGAGCCTGTCCCGTCGAGCAGGGGCGCCCCGTAGCGGTTGCCCGCCCGTTGGACCAGCGTGCCGAGGAGCGGCCGCGGTGACGCGGGGGCCTCGTCCCGCGGGCCCACGACGAAGGCGATGTCCGGATCACGGAACCAGCCCGTCGTCCGCTCCAGGGCCTCCGGCTGCGGGACGTGGCCGGCGTCGGCGGACACGACGAGGTCGTAGGCGTCGCCGTGCTTGGCGAGCCAGGCGTTGACGTTCCCGCGTTTCGTACCGGCCTTGTGCGGGCCCGTCCCCCGGTTCCACTCGGGCACCCCGAGCCGTGTGAAGTGGTGGACGCCCAGCTCGGCGCAGAGCATCCGCGCCTCGGGGTCGTCACCCTCGTCGAGCAGCCAGACGTCCAGCGGGCCCGGATGCCGCATGTGCACGGCGGCCTCCAGCGTGGCCCGCACCGCGGAGAGGGGCTCCCTGCCCGGGGTGTACGTGGTGAGGAGGGCGAGCCCGGTGCCGGGTTCCGGCGTCACGGGGACCGGGTCCCTGGCCACCGAGACGGCGTAGGCCACCGCGGCCACGTTGGCCAGCAGGAACAGCTCGACCGTGCCGACGGACACCAGCGTCAGGGAGTCGGCGAGCACCAGCCATCTCCGGCCGCTGCCGCCGTGGGTCCAGTGCGTCGGCCACAGCGCGTGGAGCAGCAGCAGCCCGGTGACCGCGGGAAGGACGGGCAGCAGGAGGACGGCCGCGCCTGTCCGCGCCGGACGGCGGTACCGCACCCGGTACCCCGTCGCGAGCGGCCCCGCGGCGCCGCTGTCGTGATCGTGACCCTCCGTCGGCATCACGCCTCCCATGGTCGGACCGTTCCGGTATCCCCACAGAAGGGGAGATGCGGCGGCGTGTCGACCTGACAGGACCGAGCGAGGGGTTTTATTCGCCCGAACGGAAAGAGCCCCCGGTGCCTGCCGGGGGCTCTTCGTGCGTGACGGGTTCGGACGGGGGGTCAGCCCGCGAGGTGCCGTTCCACCGTCTCGACCTTGGAGGTCAGACCGTCGGTGACGCCCGGCCGGATGTCGGCCTTCAGTACCAGGGAGACACGGCCCGCACGGGCCTCGACGGCGGCGACGGCGCGCTTGACGACGTCCATGACCTCGTCCCACTCGCCCTCGATCGAGGTGAACATCGCGTCCGTGCGGTTGGGCAGTCCGGACTCGCGGACGACGCGGACGGCGTCGGCGACGTACTCACCGACGTCCTCGCCGACACCCAGCGGACTGACGGAGAAGGCGACGATCATGCGTTCACCGTGCCCTCGGCGCGGGCGCGGGCGGCGATGACGCCGTCGGCCTCGTACTTCTTCAGCAGCTTCTCCCCGTAGAGGCCGCCGAAGGGGACCACCGCGAGCAGGAAGAACAGGGCGACGCGCTTGAGCGGCCACTTCGCCTTGACCCACACGTCCAGGAGGAACACCACGTAGATCGTGAAGAGGAGGCCGTGCAGCGCGCCGAGGGGCGGCATCAGGAAGTCGATGTCCGAGACCCGCATGAGCAGCGAGCCGAAGATGAGCAGCGCCGGGAAGGACAGCGCCTCGGGAAGCGAGATGAGGCGCAGCCGGTGCAGGGCGGAAGCGGTCTTGATGTCCACGAGGGCACCTTCGGTGGGAGGGGCGTGTCGGCTTGTGAACGCAGGCACAAGCACAGCCATTGTGGCATCGCCCCCGGCCCCCGGGAGCGCGGGGTCCGGGTCCGGTCCGTGCGGCACGTATCGGCGCATATCAGGGTCGTCCCGGGGTCGTGATCCACCGTCGGGCTCTGTCCGCCGGGGTCCCCGGCGGCTAACGTCGCACTGTGGCGATGTTCCGACTCCAAGGCAGCAAGACGCTCGCCGTCGACCTGACAGGCGACGCCGTCAAGGCGAAGAACGGCTCGATGGTCGCGTACGACGGCCGGATGGCGTTCAAGAAGATGTCGGGCGGCGGTGAGGGGCTCCGCGGCATGGTGACCCGCCGGCTGACCGGCGAGCAGATGGAAGTGATGGAGGTGAAGGGGCAGGGCACCTGCTATTTCGCCGACCGGGCGAGCGAGATCAACCTCGTGTCACTGCACGGCGACACCCTCTACGTCGAGGCGAGCAATCTGCTGGTCACGGACGCCGGGCTGCGCACCGGTACCTCCTTCACGGGCCTTCGCGGCGGGGCGAGCGGCAACGGCCTGTTCACCACGACCGTCGAGGGGACCGGTCAGGCGGCGATCATGTCGGACGGCGCGGCCGTGGTGCTGCGGGTGTCGCCCCAGTACCCGCTGCACGTCGACCCCGGCGCCTACATCGCCCACCAGGGCAGGCTCCAGCAGCACCTCCAGTCCGGGGTGAACTTCCGGACGTTCATGGGCGAGGGCTCCGGCGAGTCCTTCCAGATCCGCTTCGAGGGCGACGGGCTCGTCTACGTGCAGCCCAGCGAGCGGAACACCGTCGGGGGCGATGTCTGATGCCGTTCCGTGAGATCAACTCGAAGATGGTCGAGGCCGCGGTGGCGCCCGGCCGGAAGATGTACAGCCAGCGCGGCGCGATGCTCGCGTACCGGGGCGACGTCTCCTTCACCCCGGACATCCGGGGCGGGCAGGGCGGTCTGGGGTCGATGATCGGCCGGCGGGTGGCCAACGAGGCGACCCCCCTGATGACGGTCGAGGGCAGCGGCACGGTGATGTTCGGCCACGGGGGCCACCACATCCAGGTGATCGACCTGGCCGGCGACACCCTCTACGTGGAGGCCGACCGGTTGCTCGCCTTCGACGGGACGCTCCGGCAGGGCACCATGTTCATGGGCTCGCAGGGCGGGGTGATGGGCATGGTGCGCGGGCAGGTGACCGGGCAGGGTCTGTTCACGACGACGCTCAAGGGCCACGGCTCGGTGGCCGTGATGGCGCACGGCGGGGTCGTCGAGCTGCCGATCGCACCGGGCCGGCCGGTGCACGTGGACCCGCAGGCGTACGTCGCCCACCACGGGGACGTGACCAACAAGCTGTCCACCGCGCTCGGCTGGCGCGACATGGTGGGGCGCGGTTCCGGGGAGGCGTTCCAGCTGGAGCTCAGCGGCGACGGAGCGGTGTACGTCCAGGCGTCGGAGGAGAAGCTGTGAGCACACCGGTGATCTTCGACCCGATGACGCTGCCGTCGGACGACAACGTCAACTCGTACACCTTCTGCGTGGAGCTCAAGGGGAGCCAGTGGTTCCTGCAGAAGGGCAAGATGATCGCCTACTACGGGCAGATCCAGTTCGACGGCATCGGGCACGGGCGCTTCGAGCGCCTGATCCGCACGAGCTTCCACTCACCGCTGCACGCGAGCGACTGGGTGGTGGCCGAGGGCAGCGGCAAGATGCTGCTCGCCGACCGGGCCTTCGACGTGAACTCCTTCGACCTGGAGGACGGCAACCTGACCATCCGGTCCGGCAATCTGCTGGCCTACCAGCCGACCCTGGCGCTGAAGCAGTCGATCGTCCCGGGCTTCCTGACCCTGATCGGCACGGGGAAGTTCGTCGCCGCGTCCAACGGCCCGGTGGTCTTCATGGAACCGCCGCTGCGGGTGGACCCGCAGGCGCTGGTGGGGTGGGCGGACTGCCCCTCGCCCTGCCACCACTACGACCACGGCTACATGACGGGCGTGATGGGCGGGCTGCGCTCACTGACCGGGATCGGCGGGACGTCGGGCGAGGAGCACCAGTTCGAGTTCGTCGGGGCGGGCACGGTACTGCTCCAGTCGACCGAGGCGCTGATGCCCGAGCAGGCGACCGGCGGCGTCCCGCACGAACCGGGTGTGCCGGGCGGCGGGCAGGCGGGCGGTCAACACGGCTCCTCACCCCGCATGCCCGGTCAGCTGGGGGACCTCCAGCGTCGCTTCGGGCTGTGAGCGGTAGTCTGCGGAGTGTGATGTCCAGGGGGGCAGGTGCGCTGACTCACACTCCCACAGTTCGTCCGGCTTTCAACATCTTAGGTAGAATCCCATACATGGAGATGACCGAGACGGCCACTCGATGGCTGACCGATGCGGAGCAGTGCGCCTGGCGCACCCACCTCGACGTCAGCAGGCTGCTGACTCATCAGCTGGAGAAGGACCTCCAGCCGTTCGGCCTGACCATGAACGACTACGAGATCCTGGTCAACCTCTCCGAGTCGGACGACCAGCGGATGCGGATGAGCGATCTCGCCGCCGCCACCCTGCAGTCCAAGAGCAGGCTCTCGCACCAGATCACCCGCATGGAGAACGCGGGCCTGGTGCGGCGCGAGCACTGCGAGTCGGACCGGCGCGGGCTGTTCGCGGTCCTCACCGACCTCGGCGGCGAGACGATGCGTAAGGTCGCGCCGCACCATGTCGAGTCGGTGCGCAGGCACTTCATGGACCTGCTCTCCCCCGACGAACTCTCCGAACTGAACGCGGCGTTGACTCCGATCGCGGAGCATCTGCGCGGTCGGCGCGGCAAGCCGTAACGCTCACCCTCCTCAGCCGCCGTCGGCCGCCGGCTCCCGCCCGGCCGACGGCAGGCGCAGGGTGAACCGTGCGCCGCCGGCGGACGCCGTACCCACCGCGAGGGTGCCCCCGTGCCGGGAGACCACGTCACGGGCGATGGCCAGACCGAGCCCGGCCCCGCCCTCGTCACGGCTGCGGGCGTCGTCCAGACGTACGAAGCGCTCGAAGATCCGGTCCCGCTCCGCCTCGGGCACGCCCGCGCCGTCGTCGGTGACCTCGACGAGCACGTCGCCCCGGTCGGCCCGCACCGAGACCGCCACCGCACGTTCCGCGTGACGCTCGGCGTTGTCCAGGAGATTGCCCAGCACCCGGGCCAACTGCCCCCGTGATCCGGCCACTTCGAGTGGGCCCAGGTCCGCCACGGACACCTCCGGCGGGATCCGGTCGGCCGCCCGCTGGGAGACCTCCTCGCGGACCAGGGCTCCCAGGTCGACCGCGGCGCGCCCCGGCCGCTCCCCCGCGTCCAGCCGGGCGAGCAGCAGCAGGTCCGCGGCCAGACCCTGAAGCCGTACGGTGTCGGCGACCGCGCCGGGGACGTCCAGCAGCTCGGGGTGGGCCTCCCCGACCTCCAACTGTGTGCGGAGCGAGGCGATCGGGCTGCGCAGCTCGTGCGAGGCGTCGGCGACGAAGCGGCGCTGCCGGTCGACCGACGCCTCCAGCACGGTCAGGGTCTCGTTGGTCGTCCGGGCCAGCCTCGCGATCTCGTCGCGCGAGTCAGGCTCGGGGACGCGGCGGCCCAGGTCCTCGGACGCGGTGATCGCGGCCAGCTCCCGCCGGATGCCCTCCACGGGCCGCAGTGCGCGACGGGTGACCAGCCAGGTCACTCCGGCGACGACGAGCAGCATGAGGGGCAGCCCGGTCAGCATGGAGTTGCGTACGGTGTCCACGGCCTCCTGTTCGGCCGCGAGCGGGGCGCCCGCGTGGACGGTCAGGGTGACGTCCTCGTCCGTGGTCAGCTCGACGGAGGCGAAACGGTAGTCGGCCGTCTCGCCGTCGACGGTGGCGGTGCCGTTCGCGAAGTCCGGCTGGTCGGACGACACCTCACCGCGGGGCGGGGTGCTCGCGTCGTCATCGTCGTCGTCATCGTCGTCCCCCGGGCTCGGGACCGGCGCCGACGGCACCGGATCGACCTCCGCCGTGCCCGTACCCGAGACCGCCTCCAGGTCCTTGGAGACGGCCACCACGCGCCCCTCCTCGTCCGTCACCTGGACGGGGTGGGTCTCCTCGTCGCCCAGTTCCAGCTCCGCGTACGTCGCCCCCAGAGCCAGCTGTCCGGCCACCTCCCGAGCGGCCACCTCGGCCTCCAGGCCCGCCCGGTCCGTCAGATTGCCCCGCAGCACCAGCAGGACGGCCAGCCCCGCGGCCGTCAGGGCGACGGCCACGACCAGGGTGGCGCCCAGGGCGGCCCTGGCCCGCACCGACCTCACAGCGCCTCCAGCCGGTAGCCCGCGCCCCGTACCGTACGGATCGACGCGGCGCCGAGCTTGCGGCGCAGGGTGCTGATGTAGACCTCGACGATGTTCGGGTCGCCGTCGTAGGCGAAGTCCCAGACGTGCTCCAGGATGTCCGCCTTGCTGACCACCTCGCCCGCCCGCCGCACGAGCTGTTCCAGGACGGCGAACTCCTTCGCGGTGAGGGTGATTTCGTCCTCTCCCCGGTGGACCCGTCGGGCGGCGGTGTCCATCCGCAGCGTGCCGACGGTCAGCACGGGCGAGGCCGAACCGCCGCGCCGGCGCAGCAGCGCCCTGATGCGGGCGACGAGCACGACGTACGAGAACGGCTTGGTCAGGTAGTCGTCGGCGCCCGTGTCCAGGCCCTCCGCCTCGTCGTACTCCCCGTCCTTCGCGGTCAGCATCAGGATGGGCGTCTCGTGCCCGGCGGCGCGCAGGGCGGCACAGATCCGGTAGCCGTTCATCCCGGGGAGCATGATGTCGAGGACCACGAGGTCGTGGACCCCCTGGCCCGCCAGGTGCAGGCCCTCCAGACCGTCGTGCACGACGTCCACGGCGAAGCCCTCGGCGGTCAGTCCCCTCGCGAGGGACGTGGCGAGGCGCTTCTCGTCCTCCACGATCAGCAGGCGCATGGGGAAAGCTTCCCAAACCGAACCTGAAGACGCCTTCAGGTGGCTTCAGGCTGTGTTCAGCATCGCCCGGCCAGTGTGGTTCCCGTCGCACCACACATCCCATCGGGGAGGAACCACCATGAAGCGCAACATCGCCATCGCCACACTCACCGCCGCCGTACTCGTCGGTGGCGGGCTCGTCACGACCGCGGCCTTCGCGGACTCCGGCAGCGGGGTGAAGGACGACCGGACGGCATCGGCGGACCGGGCGGCCGGGGACTCCGCGCCCGCCGGGAACACGGGGACGACGGGGCGCGTCGGGGTCGACGAGGCCGTCGCCGCCGCGCTGAAGGCCGTCCCCGGCACGGTCACCGAGGCGGAGCTGGACGATGACGACGACGACCGTGACCGCACCGTCTGGGAGCTCGACGTGTACGGCTCCGACAAGGTCTGGCACGACGTGACGGTGGACGCGCGGAACGGCAAGGTCCTGTCCGACCGCGAGGACGACGACAACGACGACCGCGACCGGCACGCGCCCCGGTCGGCGGCCGTGTCACTGGACGCGGCGGTGAAGGCGGCCCTCGGCGAGCGGCCCGGCACGGTGACGTCGGTGGACCTGGACGACGACGATGACGACGGCGAGCGGGGTGCGCCGCGCTGGGACGTCGATGTCGCGGGCAAGGACGGCAAGCAGCACGAGCTGCACGTCGATGCCAAGAGCGGCAAGGTCACCGTGGACCAGGACGACGACAACGACGACGGTGACGACGACGGCAACGACGACGACTGATCCCCTCGGCCGGCGGTCCCGTCCGGCTCCGTCTCAGGGCGCGAAGCCGGACAGGACCCTGCCGTCGTCGGGCGAGGCGAGGAACAACGCGTCGCCGTGGGCGATCAGGGAGGGCGGTGTACCGCCGATGGGCATGTCGAAGAGCTTGCCCGCGCCGGGAGGGTTCTCGCCGCTGCCGTCCAGATCGTAGGGGGTCACCGTGATGGCCTCGTGGACGAACGCCCGGTCGCCCACGATCGAGACGTTCCCCGCCTTCTCGTCGAGCAGGGTGTCGACGTGGTACCAGAGTTCCTCGCCGTCACGGAGCCGGAACGCCCGGACCTCACCGGGCGCCGAGACCACCACCGTGCCGTCCGCCGTGACGGCCGGCTTCATCGCGCCCGCCATTCCTCCGGCCAGGCTGCGGCGGCCGCCGGGGGCGGAGGTGTCCGTCACCGTGAGGCCGTCCCGGGCGACGCAGATCAGATCACCGTCCACGAGCAGGGGATGGGCGCACTCCGTGTCCTCCTCACCGACTCCCGGCAGCTTCCTGCCCGAACTGGCGTCGAAGACCTGGATGCCGCTCCCCACGGCCACCACCCGGCCGTCCCCGGCCAGGAGGGTGGCGTCGGACCCGGCGTACTCGACGGCCCACTTCTCCGGTTTCTCCTCACCGGTGATCTGCTGGGCGGTCAGGCGGCCCGCCGAGCCGCTCCCGGAGGCATAGAAGACCACTCCGTCCGAGTACACCGCGCCCGCGCCCGGCGCGCCGCCCGGCACCGCACGCCGCCACACCTCCTTGCCGTCGGTCAGACGCAGGCCCGACGAGGGCGCCCTGCACGAAGGCGTACACCGTGCCGTCAACGGCCGTCACGACCGATCGGCCGCCCTTGCCGTTTCCCGGCCCGGACTCCTCCGGGACGTTCCAGCGTTCGGTGCCCTTCGCCGCGTCCAGAGCGGTGACTCCCCGCTCGCCGGAACAGACCAGGGTCCCGGCCGACAGCAGGCAGCCGTACTCCCCCACGTGTTCGCCGGTCGTCCAGGGTTTCCAGCCGGCCGGCCGCGCGGCCAGGTCCGCGCCGCGTGCCCCGAAGTCGCCCGTGCGGGCTGAGTCCGCCCCGGGCACGACCGTGGGCCCGGCCAGGGCCGCCGCCGAGGACGCAGGTCCGTCGGGCCGGGCAGCGGCCGGATCGCCGGTGCCGCCGTCACCCTCGAGCAGCCCCGGCAGGAACACCGCCCCGAGCACCGCGCAGACCACCGCGATCGCGGCCATGACCACGGGCGGGCGGCGCCGCCGGGTACGCGCGGGAGCCGGTGGCGCGGGGGGAGCCGCCGGCGGTGGCGGAACCACCGGAACCGGCACCGGCTCCGCACACCGCAGGGCCGATTCGGTGTGCGCGGCGCACTGCTCCCGCACCGCGCCGTGCCATGGGAAGGGCCGCGCGACACCGCCGGGGGCGAGCAGACCGGCAAGCTCGTGCGGGGCCGGCCGGTCCTCGGGGCGGGGGGCGAGGCAGCGCTCGATCACCGCACGCAACCCTTCCGGTACACGGCCGAGTTCGGGTTCGCCGTGCGCGATCCGGAAGATAACCGCTGCCATGTCCGGATCGTCGAACGGGCCGCGTCCGCACGCCGCGAAGGCCAGCACCGCGCCCAGGCAGAACACGTCGGAGGCCGGGACCAGCGCCGTCGAGCCGTTGACGTGCTCGGGCGAGATGTAGCCGGGGCTGCCGACCACCACCCCGGTCCGGGTCAACTGGGTGGCCTCGAAGGCCTGGGCGATCCCGAAGTCGATGACCTTCGGCCCGTCGGCGCCCAGCAGGACGTTGCCCGGCTTGAGGTCGCGGTGCAGCACCCGCACGGCGTGCATGTCGGCCAGCGCCAGGGCCAGCCGCGAGCCGACGGCACGGACCACGCTCTCGGGCAGCGGTCCGGTGCGGGAGACCGCCTCGGCGAGCGAGGGGCCCGGCACGTACTCCGTGGCGAGCCAGGGCGTCCCGCCCCTCTCGTCCCCGGCGACGAGTGCCGCGAAGTGAGGGCCGCGCACGGCACCGGCAGCCGCGATCTCCCGCCGGAAGCGGACGCGGAAGCCGTCGTCGAGGTCGAGGCCGGGGAGCACGGTCTTGATCGCGACGAGCCCGGCGAGCGATCCGGCACCCGCGGCCGGGACGTCGTCCGCCCGCGCCAGGTACACCTCGCCCATCCCGCCCGCGCCGAGACGCCCGAGCAGCCGGTAGGGGCCGATCCGGGCGCGGCTGCCGGGAGCCAGCGGTTCGATCATGAGGAGGACTCTCCTCCGGGCAGCGCGAGCGAGACGGCGATGCCGTGCCGGTAGACGATGTGGACGACCCCGTCGGCCGGGAAGAGCTCGGGCGGCCGGTTCTCCTTGCCCAGCGAGATACCGGACTCGGGGTCGTACGGCTCCTCGATCGCGGGGACGGGTACGTCCTCGATCGGGGTGCGGCGCAGCGGTCCCGGTGTGTCCCCGCCCAGCGCGACGCTGTGGAGCGTGTCGGTGTCCGCCCAGACGAGGGTGTCGTCGACGAGGACGGGAGCGGAGACGGGGTTCTCCTCGCGGGCTTCGGCGTCCTTGCCGAGGCTGTAGCGTTCCAGCACCGTGCCGTCGTCACTCCGTACGACGACGAACTCGGAGTCCTCGTCGTCTTCGACGGCTTCGGTTTCCGTGTCCATGCCCGTCCTGAAGACGGTCATGCTGTCGCTCTCCGCCACCGCCACCGCGTCCTCGCCGACTCCGGGCGGTGGGAGCTCCTCGTCCGTACCGTCCTGGGGCTGCGGGCAGTGGGCCGCGAAGTCGGCCGGTGTCTCCTCAGGGCATCCGGCCGACTCCTCCTCCCCGTCCTTCGCGCGGAAGGCGTGCAGCCCCTCCTCGTTGTCGGCGTAGACCACCCCGCTGCGGACGCCCATCGGCCAGAAATCACCGTTCTGGACCTGGGCCAGATCCTCGCCCGCGAGTGGTTTCCGCCATTTCTCCGTCCCGTCGCGCGCGTCGAAGGCCGCGAGCCCGGACCCCTCGGGCAGACCGCCGGTGGCCGCGAACACCAGCCCGTCCGCGGCCTGGGGCGAACTCCACGGCTTGTGGGCGGCCCCGGCCTCGGCCTCCCAGCGGGACGTGCCGGTCCTGGCGTCGACCGCGAGGAGATGGTCACCGGTGGCGAAGTACACCGAGTCCCCGTGGACGACGGGGCGGGTGGAACCGCTGGGCATGAAGAACGTCCCGGACGGGCTGTAGTACGCGTCGGCCTCGCCCGGTTCCTCGCCCGCGGCGAAATCCCAGAGCTTCTTGCCGTCGGCCGCCGAGAGCGCCTCGTACGTTCCGTCCGACGCGCGGCAGACGACCACGTCCCGGCCGGCCGCGCAGCCGAGCGGGGTGCCGCTGAAGGTGGCGCGCCACGGCTTCCAGCCGGGAGGGCCCGCCTGTGCGGGACCGCGCCCGTCGGCGTCGCCCTCTCCACCGCCGCCGTCCCGGAACGCCAGCAGGCCCCCCGTGACCGCGCCCGCCAGGACGGCCACGGCGAGGGCCGCACCGAGGACGCGACGGCGGCGGACGGGACGTGCGGGTGCGGCCACCGGCGGCAGCCCGGGCCCCTCCGTGGGCAGCATCTCGACCGGTGTCCGGCTGCCGGTGGCCGCCTCGGTCGGTGTGCGTCCGGGCAGCAGCGGTCCGTCGTGCTCCCGTACGGAGGCCAGCTCGCGCTCGTACTCGGCGATGTGGGCCGCGACCGGCGCGGACCACCGGACGGAGCCCTCCGGTGCGAGGCGAGCGGCCAGTTCGCCCGGGGCGGGGCGGGCGGAAGGATCAGCCACCAGGCAGTCCTGGAGCACGGCGCGCAGGGCGTCGGGCACTCCGTCGAGGTCGGCCTCGACGTACTTGACCCGGTACAGCACCGCGGCGACCGGACCGTCGCCGAAGGGATCACGGCCGGTGGCAGCGAAGCAGAGGACGGAAGCGAGGCAGAAGACGTCGGAGGCGGGCACCACGCGTCCGCTGCCCGCGACGTGCTCCGGGGACATGAAGGCGGGGCTGCCGATCATCCGGCTGGTGGTCGTGAGCGGGGTGCCTCCCGCGCCGCGGGCGATCCCGAAGTCGATCAGGCGCGGCCCGTCGGCGGCGAGCAGGACGTTGCCGGGCTTCATGTCACGGTGCACGACACCGGCAGCGTGCACGGTCTCCAGCGCCCCGGCGAGGTCCGCGCCGAGCCGCCGGACCACTTCCTCGTCCAGCGCACCCGACCGGCGTACCGCGGCCGACAGGGTCGGACCCGCGACATATCCGGTGGCCAGCCAGGGCACGTCCGTCTCGGCGTCGCCGTCGAGGACAGGGGCCAGCGCCGGGCCGGTGACCGAGCGGGCCACGGCGATCTCACGGCGGAAGCGCTGCCGGAAACCGGGATCCTGGGCGACGTCACGGCGGACCGTCTTCACGGCGACGGGGGCCACGTCGGATCCGGAACCGTCCCGCAGCCCCAGGAACACCTCACCCATGCCGCCCGCGCCGAGCCTGGCCAGAACGGCGTACGGCCCGATACGTCTCGGTGAGTCCTCACGCAACGGCTCCAGCATGCGTCCCCCCGAGGTGCATGACCAGGGACACGTACCGCACGCGCCCCGTGCGCGGCATCTTTTCACGCCCCGTCAGCCGGGGAGCGCTGTCACCCGGAACGCGGCCGAGGCGGTTCCCGGGCGGCCCGCACGCCGCCCGGGAGCCCGTCAGTTCCCGCCGGTGAGTCCCGCCACCAGCTCGTCCGCCGCCGCGTACGGGTCCAGGCCTCCGGCCACGATCCGCTCCGCGAGCGCGTCCAGCCGGCGGTCGCCGTGCAGGTCGGCGATCCGCTCACGGAGCGCGGTCACGGCGATCGTCTCGACCTCGCGGGCCGCACGCGCCGTGCGCCGCTCGGCCAGGACACCGTGCTCCTCCATCCACGCCCGGTGCTTCTCCAGGGCCTCGACCACCTCGTCGAGGCCCTCGCCCCGGGCGGCGACCGTCTTCACGATCGGCGGCCGCCAGTCGCCGGGCCCCCGGGACTCCCCCAGGCCCAGCATGTGGTTGAGCTCGCGGGCGGTGGCATCCGCCCCGTCCCGGTCGGCCTTGTTGACCACGTACACGTCGCCGATCTCCAGGATTCCGGCCTTCGCCGCCTGGATCCCGTCGCCCATCCCGGGTGCGAGGAGCACGACGGAGGTGTCGGCCCGGGAGGCGATCTCCACCTCCGACTGTCCGACCCCCACGGTCTCCACGAGGATCACGTCGCAGCCCGCCGCGTCCAGCACCCGGATCGCCTGCGGCGCCGACCACGCGAGGCCGCCGAGATGGCCCCGCGTGGCCATGGAACGGATGTAGACGCCCGGGTCGGAGGCGTGCTCCGACATCCGGACCCGGTCGCCGAGGAGCGCGCCCCCGGAGAACGGCGACGACGGGTCGACGGCCAGGACCCCGACACGTCTGCCCGCCTTCCGGTAGGCGGAGACCAGCGCCGAGGTCGAGGTGGACTTGCCGACGCCCGGCGAGCCGGTCAGGCCGACGACATAGGCGTGGCCCGCGAGCGGTGCCAGCGCCGCCATCACCTCCCGCAGCTGCGGCGAGGCACCCTCCACCAGGGAGATGAGCCGGGCCACCGCACGCGGCCTGCCCTCACGTGCCTGCTCGACCAGGGTGGGGACGTCCACCTTCACGCGGCCTCCTCGCTCGCTCGTACGGTGACTACTTGCCCGGTACGCGGATGATCAACGCGTCGCCCTGGCCACCGCCGCCGCACAGCGCAGCCGCGCCGGTACCGCCGCCGCGCCGCTTCAGCTCCAGCGCGAGGTGCAGCACCACACGGGCGCCGGACATGCCGATGGGGTGACCGAGCGCGATCGCGCCGCCGTTCACGTTCACCTTGTCGGAGGTGACCCCGAGGTCCTTCATCGACTGGACCGCGACGGCCGCGAAGGCCTCGTTGATCTCGATGAGGTCGAGGTCCTCGACGCCGAGACCCTCCTTCTTCAGGGCGTGCCGGATGGCGTTGGACGGCTGCGACTGGAGCGAGTTGTCCGGACCCGCGACATTGCCGTGGGCGCCGATCTCGGCGATCCACTCCAGGCCCAGCTCCTGCGCCTTGGCCTTGCTCATGACGACGACGGCGGCCGCGCCGTCGGAGATCTGCGAGGAGGTGCCCGCCGTGATCGTGCCGTCCCTGGTGAAGGCGGGCCGCAGCTTCCCGAGGGACTCGGCGGTCGTCTCGGGGCGGATGCCCTCGTCCTTGGCGAAGAGGACGGGGTCGCCCTTGCGCTGCGGGATCTCGACCGGGGTGATCTCGGCCTCGAAGACGCCGTTCTTCTGGGCGGCGGCGGCGCGCTGGTGGGACAGGGCGCCGATCTCGTCCTGGTCGGCGCGGGACAGGCCGAGGCGGGTGTTGTGCTTCTCGGTGGATTCGCCCATCGGGATGTTCTCGTAGGCGTCCGTCAGACCGTCGTACGCCATGGAGTCGAGCATCTCGACCGCACCGTACTTGTATCCCTCGCGGGACTTCGGAAGCAGGTGCGGGGCGTTGGTCATGGACTCCTGGCCGCCGGCCACCACGACCTCGAACTCGCCGGCGCGGATCAGCTGGTCCGCGAGGGCGATCGCGTCGAGACCCGAGAGACACACCTTGTTGACGGTGAGCGCGGGGACGTTCAGCGGGATGCCCGCCTTGACCGCCGCCTGGCGCGCCGGGATCTGCCCTGCCCCGGCCTGGAGCACCTGGCCCATGATCACGTACTCGACCTGGTCGCCGCCGATCCCGGCACGGTCCAGCGCCGCCCTGATGGCCACGCCTCCGAGGTCGGCCCCGGAGAAGCTCTTCAGCGAGCCGAGGAGACGGCCCATGGGCGTACGCGCGCCCGCGACGATCACTGAGGTGGTTCCGGTCGTTCCTGACATGAGGCACAGCCCCTTGGATTGGTTGTGAACGAGGGTTTACCTGAATGTACTGAGCGGTACGGCGCCCGTCATCCGGCTGTCGGTGTGATCGCGCGCACGTTGCGTAACCATCCCCGGGGCGCTGCACTGGTTCCATGCTGACGCGAATCGACCACATCGGAATCGCTTGTTTCGACCTCGACAAGACAGTGGAGTTCTACCGCGCGACCTACGGCTTCGAGGTGCACCACTCGGAGGTCAACGAGGAGCAGGGCGTCCGGGAGGCCATGCTGAAGATCAACGGCACCTCCGACGGCGGGGCTTCCTACCTCCAGCTGCTGGAGCCGACCCGTGAGGACTCGGCCGTCGGCAAGTGGCTGGCGAAGAACGGCGAGGGCGTGCACCACATCGCGTTCGGGACGGCGGACGTCGACGCGGAGGCCGCCGACATCCGCGGGAAGGGCGTCCGGGTGCTGTACGACGAGCCCAGGACCGGGTCGATGGGCTCCCGGATCACCTTCCTCCACCCCAAGGACTGCCACGGTGTCCTGACCGAACTGGTCACCTCGGCCGAAGAGCACTGACCCGACCGATACCCGGCCCGGTAGAGTGGGCGGTTCCGGGCCGGGGCCGGGTCGGGGCCGTGCCGCGTCCTCACCACTGATCTGTCACCATTCCCCGGGGGACCGCTCGCCTGCGAGCGGTGTCCGTACGGAGAATTGCGACCAGGGTTGGGGTCTCCCCTGCTCAGTGGGGCATCCCCTGCTCCAACGAAGTTGAGAGCTCGGGGAAGACGTTGAGAGCTCGGGGAAGGATGGGACCGCGCAGTGCGGGGCTACGAGAGCCAGCAGAGCCACCGAGCTGACGACGACCATCTCTCGCGGTTCGAAGCCGAGATGGACCGGCTGAAGACCGATCGGGAGAAGGCCGTCCAGCACGCCGAGGACCTCGGTTACCAGGTCGAGGTCTTGCGCGCCAAGCTGCACGAGGCACGGCGCAATCTGGCGACCCGTCCCGCACACGACGGCGCGGACATCGGCTACCAGGCCGAACAGATGCTCCGGAACGCCCAGATCCAGGCCGAGCAGATGCGCACGGACGCCGAGCGCGAGCTGCGTGAGGCCAGGGCTCAGACGCAGCGGATCCTGCAGGAGCACGCGGAGCACCAGGCCCGTCTGCAGGCGGAGTTGCACGCCGAGGCGGTCCAGCGGCGTCAGCGGCTCGACCAGGAACTGGCGGAGCGGCGCCAGACCGTCGAGTCGCACGTCAACGAGAACGTCGCCTGGGCCGAGCAGTTGCGTGCCAGGACCGAGTCCCAGGCCCGCAGGCTGCTGGACGAGTCGCGCACGGAGGCCGAGCAGTCGCTGGCCGCCGCCCGTGCCGAGACGGCCCGGCTCGCCGACGAGACCCGCCGGCGCCTCAACTCCGAGGCCGAGTCGGCCCGTGGCGAGGCCGAGGCCACGCTGCTGCGCGCCCGCAGGGACGCCGAGCGGCTGCTGGAAGCCGCCTCCTCCCAGGCCCAGGAGGCCACCAGCCACGCCGAACAGCTCCGCTCGACGGCCACCGCCGAGACCCAGCAGACGCGCCAGCAGACCGCGGAGCTGAACCGCACCGCCGAGCAGCGCACGCAGGAGGCCGAGACCCGGCTGCGCGAGGCCCGGCTCGAGGCCGAGAAGGTCCTCTCCGAGGCGAAGGAGGCCGCGGCCAAGCGGCTGGCCGGCGCCGAGTCGCAGAACGAGCAGCGCACCCGTACGGCCAAGTCCGAGATCGCCCGGCTGGTGGGCGAGGCCACCGAACAGGCCGAGACGCTCAAGGAGGAGGCCGAGCAGGCCCTCGTCGACGCCCGCGCGAAGGCCGAGCGGGTGGTCGCCGAGGCCGCCGAGAAGGCCCGCACACTGGCCGCCGAGGACGCCGCGGCCCAGCTCGCGAAGGCGGCCCGCAGCGCCGAGGAGGTCCTGACCAAGGCCTCCGAGGACGCCCGGTCGACCACCAGGGCCGCCGGCGAGGAGGCCGACCGGATCCGCCGTGAGGCCGAGGCCGAGGCGGACCGGCTGCGCGGCGAGGCCGCCGAGCAGGCCGACCAGCTCAAGGGCGCGGCCAAGGACGACACCAAGGAGTACCGGGCCAAGACCGTCGAGCTGCAGGAGGAGGCACGCCGGCTCCGCGGCGAGGCCGAGCAGCTCCGCTCCGAGGCCGTGGCCGAGGGCGAGCGCATCCGTGGCGAGGCCCGCCGCGAGGCCGTCCAGCAGCTCGAGGAAGGTGCCCGCACCGCCGAGGAACTGCTCACCGAGGCCAAGTCCGACGCCGAGGAACTGCGGACCTCGGCCAACGCCGAGAGCGAGCGCGTCAGGACCGAGGCGGCCGAACGCGCCGCCACCCTGCGCAAGCAGGCCGAGGAGGCGCTGGAACGCAGCCGTGCCGAGGCCGAGAAGCTGCGGGCCGAGGCCGAGGAACAGGCGACCGCCCTGACCGCCGCGGCGGAGAAGGCGGCCGAGGAGCTGCGCGAGGAGACCGAGCGCGGGGTCGAGACACGCAAGGCCGAGGCGGCCGAGGAGCTGACCCGGCTGCACACCGAGGCCGAGTCCCGGGTGACCGCCGCCGAGGAGGCCCTCGGCGAGGCGCGCACGGAGGCGGAGCGGATCCGCCGCGAGACGGGCGAGGAGTCCGAGCGGCTGCGCGCCGAGGCCGCCGAACGTGTGCGCACGCTCCAGGAGCAGGCCACCACCGAGGCCGAACGCCTGCGGACCGAGGCCGCCGCCGACGCCGCGCGGTCGCGTGCCGAGGGCGAGACCGTGGCCGTGCGGCTGCGCAGCGAGGCCGCCGCCGAGGCGGAGCGGCTGAAGACCGAGGCGCAGGAGAAGGCCGACCGGGTGCGCTCCGAGGCCGCGGCCGCCGCCGAGCGGGTCGGCACGGAGGCCGCCGAGGCCCTGGCCGCGGCTCAGGAGGAGGCCAACCGGCGGCGCCGCGCCGCCGAGGAGGCACTCGGCTCCGCGCGCGCCGAGGCGGAGCAGGAGCGCGAGCGCGCCCGCGAGCAGAGCGAGGAGCTCCTCGCGTCGGCCCGTAAGCGCGTCGAGGAGGCGCAGGCCGAGGCCCAGCGCCTGGTCGAGGAGGCGGAGAGCCGGGCCGCGGAGCTGGTCTCCGCCGCCGAGCAGACCGCCCAGCAGGTACGGGACTCGGTCGCCGGGCTGCAGGAGCAGGCCGAGGAGGAGATCACCGGGCTGCGGTCCGCCGCCGAGCACGTGGCGGAACGGACGAAGAGCGAGGCGCAGGAGGAGGCGGACCGGGTCAGGTCCGATGCCTACGCCGAGCGGGAGCGGGCGAGCGAGGACGCCACCCGCATCCGTCAGGTCGCGCACGAGGAGTCGGAGGCCGCGAAGGCTCTGGCCGAGCGGACCGTCTCCGAGGCGATCGCCGAGTCGGAGAAGCTGCGCTCGGACACCTCCGAGTACAGCCAGCGGGTCCGCACGGAGGCCTCCGACGCCCTCGCGTCGGCGGAGCAGGACGCCTCACGCGCCCGTGCCGACGCCCGTGAGGACGCCAACCGCATCCGCTCCGAGGCGGCGGCCCAGGCCGACCGCCTCATGGCGGAGGCCACGAACGAGAGCGAGCGCGTCCGTACCGAGGCGGCCGAGCAGTCGGAACGCTTCGTCGGCGAGGCGACCGACGAGGCGGAGCGGCTGCGTGCGGAGGCGGCGCAGACCGTCGGTGCTGCCCAGGAGCACGCGGCCCGTACCCGCGAGGAGGCGGAGCGGCTGCGTACCGACGCCGAGGCGGCGGCGGAGGAACTGCGCGCGGAGGCCCGTCAGGAGGCCGACCGGCTGCTGGACGAGGCGCGGGAGTCCGCGGCCAAGCGCCGGGCGGACGCCGCCGAACAGGCCGACCAGCTCGTCGAGAAGGCTCAGGAGGAGGCGCTGCGCGCCGCCACCGAGGCCGAGGAGCAGGCCGACCGGATGGTGGGCGCCGCCCGCAACGAGGCCGTCCGGATCACCTCCGAGGCCACGGTCGAGGGCAACTCCCTGGTGGAACGGGCCCGTACGGACGCGGACGAGCTGCTCGTCGGCGCCCGCCGGGACTCCACCGCGACCCGGGAGCGGGCGGAGGAGCTCAGGACCCGGATCGAGGGGGAGATCGAGGAACTGCACGAGCGCGCCCGGCGCGAGACCTCCGAGCAGATGAAGACGGCCGGCGAGCGCGTCGACAAGCTGATGAAGGCGGCGACGGAACAGCGGGCGGAGGCCGAGGCCAAGGCCAAGGAGCTGCTGTCGGACGCGAATTCGGAGGCGAGCAAGGTCCGTATCGCCGCCGTCAAGCGCGCCGAGTCGCTCCTCAAGGAGGCCGAGACCAAGAAGGCCGAGCTGACCAGGGTGGCCGAGAAGCTCCGCGCCGACGCGGAGGCCGAGGCGACGCAGATGGTCGACGAGGGCCGTCGGGAGCTGGACCTGCTGGTCCGCAGGCGCGAGGACATCAATACGGAGATCTCCCGTGTCCAGGACGTCCTGGAGGCGTTGGAATCTTTCGAGGCTCCGGGCGGAACGGGCAAGGCGTCGGGCGGCGGAGCCCCGGGCGTCAAGGCCGGTGCGTCGGCGGGCACCCGGTCGGGTGGCAAGGCGTCGGACGGGTAGCGGCCGGCTCATGTATTTCGCCATGAACATTCAACCCTTCGGATCACAAGCCCTCCGGGGGTCAGCCACTCAAAAGGGGTGTCATTCTCCATACCAAAGCGGCATCTTCACGTTGACACGCCGCTCAGGCCCCTAGGATTCCCTCTAACACCTCACCGGTCTCATTCGACAGGAACCCCATGAGCGACCCTTCCTCCCCCTTCGGCTTCGAGCTCGTGCGACGTGGATACGACCGCGGTCAGGTGGACGACCGCATTACCAAACTCGTCGCCGACCGTGACAGCGCGCTCGCCCGCATCACCTCTCTGGAAAAGCGCATCGAGGAGCTCCATCTCGAGACGCAGAACGCCCAGGCCCAGGTCAACGACGCCGAGCCGTCGTACGCCGGGCTCGGCGCGCGCGTCGAGAAGATCCTCCGCCTCGCCGAGGAGGAGGCGAAGGACCTGCGTGAGGAGGCCCGCCGCGCGGCCGAGCAGCACCGCGAGCTGGCCGAGTCGGCCGCCCAGCAGGTGCGCAACGACGCGGAGACCTTCGCCGCGGAGCGCAAGTCGAAGGCCGAGGACGAGGGCGTCCGTATCGTCGAGAAGGCCAAGGGCGAGGCGACCACGCTGCGCTCCGACGCCCAGAAGGACGCCCAGCAGAAGCGCGAGGAGGCGGACGCCCTCTTCGAGGAGACCCGCGCCAAGGCCGCCCAGGCCGCCGCGGACTTCGAGACGAACCTCGCCAAGCGCCGTGAGCAGTCGGAGCGCGACCTCGCGTCCCGTCAGGCGAAGGCCGAGAAGCGCCTCGCCGAGATCGAGCACCGCGCCGAGCAGCTCCGCCTGGAGGCGGAGAAGCTCCGCACGGACGCCGAGCGCCGGGCCCGCCAGACGGTGGAGACCGCTCAGCGCCAGGCCGAGGACATCGTGGCCGACGCGAACGCCAAGGCCGACCGGATCCGCAGCGAGTCGGAGCGCGAGCTGGCGGCGCTCACCAACCGCCGCGACTCGATCAACGCCCAGCTGACCAACGTCCGCGAGATGCTGGCCACGCTGACGGGTGCCGCGGTCGCCGCCGCCGGCTCCCCGGCCGAGGACGAGTCCGCCACCCGTGGGGTCCCCGCCCAGCAGACCCGCTGAGCAGGGTTACGTACATCAGCTGTACCGCTTGCGCGCCCGGTTCCGCCTTTGTGGTGGCGCCGGGCGCGCGGCCGTTCTAGCGTGAGCGCATGATCGAGCTCGACGGCCTCACCAAACGTTTCGGCAACAAGGTTGCCGTCGACCATCTGTCATGCCGGGTCAGACCGGGAATGGTGACGGGATTCCTCGGCCCGAACGGGGCGGGCAAGTCCACGACCATGCGGATGATGCTCGGCCTCGACAACCCGACCAGCGGCACGGTCCGGATCGACGGCCGGCACTACCGCGACCTCCAGGAACCGCTCAAGCACATCGGGGCCCTGCTGGACGCCAAGTCGATGCACGGCGGGCGCAGCGCGTACAACAACCTCCTGTGTCTCGCCCAGAGCAACAGCATCCCGGCGAGCCGGGTCTCCCACGTGCTGGACACGGTCGGCCTGAGCGCGGTGGCGAAGAAGAAGTCCAAGGGCTTCTCGCTCGGCATGGGCCAGCGGCTGGGCATCGCGGCGGCGCTGCTCGGCGACCCGGAGATCCTGATGTTCGACGAACCCGTCAACGGGCTGGACCCGGAGGGGATCCACTGGATCAGGAATCTGATGAAGACGCTCGCGGCGGAAGGCCGGACGATCTTCGTCTCCTCGCACCTGATGAGTGAGATGGCGCTGACCGCGGATCACCTGATCGTCATCGGTCAGGGCAAGCTGCTCGCGGACACCTCGATGGCCGACTTCATCCACAGGAACTCCCGGAGCTTCGTGCGGATGCGTTCACCGGAACAGGAGCGGCTGCGCGATCTGCTGCACACGGAGGGCGTCGTCGCGGTCGAGTCGGGCAACGGGACGCTGGAGATCGACGGCGAGACACCCGAGCGGCTCGGGGAGCTCGCCGGCCGGCACGGGATCGTGCTGCACGAGCTCAGTGCCCAGCGGGCCTCCCTGGAGGAGGCCTTCATGCAGATGACGGCGGGTTCCGTGGAGTACCACGCCCATTCCGACCGCGACGGTGCCCCGCCACCGCCCGCGGGCCCGCAGTGGGGCGAGCAGTGGAACCAGCAGCAGCCCGGCGACACGGCCGGCGACCGTACGACGGGGGTGTGAGCGATGGCATCGGTACCAGCGGTCCTGAATTCCGAGTGGACCAAGATCCGTACGGTCTCGTCGACCACCTGGACGCTGATCTGCGCGTTCCTCGTGACCGTCGCCATGGGCGCGGCGCTGAGCGCCCTGCTGAACAGCCAGTTCGACGACCTCTCCGCCGCCGAGCAGGCCACCTTCGACCCGACGTTCGTGAGCTTCTCCGGCATGGTCCTGGGGCAGCTGGCGATGGTCGTCTTCGGCGTGCTCGTGGTGGGCACCGAGTACAGCTCGGGCATGATCCGCACCTCGCTGGCGGCCGTGCCGCAGCGCGGTTCGTTCCTCTTCAGCAAGATCGCGGTCGCGGGTGTCCTGGCGCTGGTGGTCGGCCTCGCCACCAGCTTCGTGACCTTCTTCCTCAGCCAGGCCCTGCTGGGCGACCGCGGCACGGACATCGGCGCGGAGAACGTGCTGCGCGCGGTCGTCGGCGGCGGTATCTACATGGGCCTGATCGCGGTCTTCTCGATGGGCGTGGCCACGATGCTGCGCAGCTCCATGCTGTCGCTGGGCATCCTGATGCCGTTCTTCTTCCTGGTCTCGCAGATCCTCTCCGCGGTCCCGGGCGCCAAGAGCGTGGCCCGGTACTTCCCCGACCAGGCCGGGTCCAAGATCCTGCAGGTGGTTCCCGACGCCATGAACAGCGACCCGGCGCCGTACGGGCCGTGGGCCGGGCTCGGGATCATGGCGCTGTGGGTGGTGGCCGCGCTGATCGGCGGGTACCTCGTGCTGAAGAAGCGCGACGCCTGAGCACCGTCCGGACCCCGGCGCTCCGCTCGACGACTTGGCCGGAACCGCCCGAGGCTGGTTATCCTCCTAACTCTTGACGGGGGCGCGCGGCAGGAGGCCTGGGCCCCGACGACGTATGAGTCGATGGGGCTGGAGAATGATCGAGGCAGTCGGCCTGACCAAGCGCTACGGCGCGAAGACGGCCGTGCACAACCTTTCCTTCCAGGTGCGGCCCGGGGCCGTGACGGGGTTCCTCGGTCCCAACGGGTCGGGCAAGTCCACCACCATGCGCATGATGCTGGGCCTGGACCGTCCGACGTCCGGACACGTGACGATCGGCGGGCATGCCTTCCGCAGCCTGCCCAACGCCCCGCGCCAGGTGGGGGCGCTGCTCGACGCCAAGGCCGTGCACGGCGGGCGCAGCGCCCGTAACCACCTGCTGAGCCTGGCGCAGCTGGCGGGCATCCCGGTGGCCCGGGTGGACGAGGTCCTCGGTGTCGTCGGACTGCAGGACGTCGCGAAGAAGCGGTCCAAGGGCTTCTCCCTGGGGATGGGCCAGCGGCTCGGGATCGCGGCGGCGCTGCTCGGCGACCCGCAGGTGCTGCTCTTCGACGAGCCGGTCAACGGACTCGACCCGGAGGGCATCCTCTGGGTCAGGAACCTGATGAAGCGGCTGGCGTCGGAAGGCCGCACGGTCTTCGTCTCCAGCCATCTGATGAGCGAGATGGCCCTCACCGCCGACCATCTGATCGTGATCGGCCGCGGGCAGCTCCTCTCCGACATGAGCGTCACCGACTTCATCTCGGCGAACTCCGCCGACTTCGCCCGGGTGCGGGTCCCGGCTGACCGGCCGGAGTACCGGGAGAAGCTGACGGCCTCGCTCACCGAGGCGGGCGGCCAGGTCATGCCGGAGATGGACGGCGCGCTGCGCGTCACCGGGCTCCCGCTGCCCCGGATCAGCGATCTGGCGCACGGGGCGGACGTCCGGCTGTGGGAGCTCTCCCCGCACCAGGCCTCGCTGGAGGAGGCGTACATGCGGATGACCCAGGGCGCCGTGGACTACCGCTCGACGGCGGACGCCAAGGAAGGTCTCCAGCCTCCGCCGCCCGGCTACGGACACCCCGGCCACGAGCAGCAGGGCTACGTGCCCCGGCCGCCGCCCGAGGTCCCGCAGCAGGGCTGGTACGCGCCGCCGCCCCCGGGACAGAACCCGTACGCCGCCGCTCCGGCACCCGCCCCCGAGCCCACCGCGGAGCGGACCGGGCGCACGACCGACGAGGACCCCCGATGACGATGCCTCCGCCGCCCCCGCAGGAGCAGGCTCCCCCGCAGGCGTACCAGGCTTCTCAGCAGCCGCAGCAGGGCTGGGGCGCCCCCGCGGGCCCGTACGCCTCTCCGATCCCCGTGCGCACCCCGGGCCTCGGCGACGCGATCGCCTCCGAGTGGACGAAGATCCGGTCCGTGCGCTCCACGATGTGGACGCTCGGCGTGATGATCGTGCTGCTGCTCGGCATCGGGCTGCTCGTCGCGTTCGTCGTGAGCCTGTCGGACGCCCCTGCCGATGACGTCCCCGTGCTCACGCTCGGCTTCTTCGGCGTGCTGCTCAGCTCGATCTGTGTGATCACTCTCGGCGTGCTGACCATCGCGTCGGAGTACAGCACCGGCATGATCCGGACGACGCTGACCGCCTGCCCGAGCCGGGCGCGGATGCTGATCGCGAAGTCGGTCGTCTTCTTCCTGCTCGCGTTCACGATCACGACGGTGACGACCGGGATCGTCGGTGTCCTCCAGACGGCGATGCTCGACGGCGCCACGCCCGACACCGGCCTCTGGGTGCGCTCCACGGTGGGGATCGGCCTCTACGTCGCCACCCTCGGGCTGCTGTCGCTGGCGGTCGGCACGATCGTGCGGCACTCCGCGGGCGCCATCACGATCATGATCGCGGTGGTGCTGCTCCCGCTCGTACTGGCGATCTTCATGTTCTCGCCGTCGCTGGCGTCCGTGCAGGAGGCGCTCTTCGAGTGGTCCATCCCCAACCAGATCGGCGCGATCTACGAAGTGTCCATGACCTCGTCGGGGCCGACGGGCTGGGAGCCGCTGTGGGCCCTCCTCGGCGTGACCGCGGTGGCCATGGCCGGCGCCTTCGCCGCACTGGACCGGCGGGACGTCTGACCGTCAGTGGCGCGGAGCGTTCCTGGACCGCTGCACCCGTGTGGTGCGGCGGTCCTTCGCGTTCCAGCACGCCTTGTGCCAGTGCCTGCGGTCGTCGATCCCGCCGTACTCCGGCCAGGCCACGAGGTGCGGGACCCCGGACGGGATCTCCTGGTCGCAGCCGGGGCAGCGGTAGCGCTTGCCCATCGCGCTCGCGCCGCTCACCGGGCGCACCGACCACTCCTCGTCCTGCCAGCTCTCGGTGGCACCGCCCCCGCCGTACCGGCCCCCCGCCTCCGCTGCGTTGCCGGTGGGACCATCGCCGCCTCGGGGGCGGTTGCGGCGCGGGGACACGGGACACCTCACGGGGCCGGAACGGACGGACGTCCCGTCCAGCCTAGAGGCATCGGCTGCGGACCGGAGGCGCCCGAGGTCCCTGAGCAGCGGCGGGGCGGGTGGGTTAGCGGAAAATCGCAACAACTTCGCCGCGGACCGTGCCTTTGGCACGTGTCAGACGTTGTTGCCGGTAGGGGAGCCGCGTCGGCCGTAAGGAGGCAAGAGGCGATGCGCGTAGGAACATTCGTGTTGGCGGCCCAGTTCCCGGGCCAGGGGCAGGGCGAGGCCCTGCACCGTGCCGTCAGGTCCGCGGAGGTCGCGGAGGAGTCGGGACTCGATTCCGTCTGGCTGGCGGAACACCACTTCGTGCCGTACGGGGTGTGCCCGTCCGCCACGACCCTGGCCGCCCTGCTGCTCGGCCGCACCCGCAGGATCCGGGTGGGCACGGCGGTGAGCGTACTGCCGAACCAGCACCCGGTCACGCTCGGCGAACAGGCCGCGCTGCTGCACCTGACCAGCGGCGGGCGCTTCTCCCTCGGGGTCGGGCGCGGTGGTCCGTGGGTCGACCTGGAGGTGTTCGGCGGCGGGCTCGACGCGTACGAGAAGGGCTTCCCCGAGGCACTGGAGCTGCTTCTGGAGTGGCTGGACAAACCACGGGTGGCGGGCGGCGGGGAGCGTTACGGCTTCCGCGAGGTCGCCGTGGTGCCCCGGGCCGACGAACTCCTCGGGGACGGTCCGCCGGGCCCCGAGGTGATCGTCGCCTGCACGTCGCCGAAAAGCGTGAAACTCGCCGCTGAAAAGGGTTTGCCGATGCTGCTCGGGATGCACTGCGGCGACGAGGAGAAGGCGGACATGGTCGCCCTGTGGCGATCGGCCGCGCGGGAGGCCGGTCAGCCGGCGGAGGTCGCGGAGCGGGTAGCACATGTGTCCGCAGGGGTGGCGCAGATCGCCGACCGTCCAGCCGACGCCGTGGAGACGCTCGTGAAGACGATGCCGGGCTGGCTGCGGCAGGGGCTCGACGCCCATGTGACGGTCGACGGCCGCCACCGGGTCATGCGGGACCCCGTGGCGTACACGGAGTTCCTGTGCGGTCTGCATCCGGTGGGGCCGCCCCGTCTCGCCGCGGACCGGCTGGCGGCCACGGCGGAGCGCACGGGCATCACCCGCTTCGCCCTCATGGTGGAGGGGTCGGGCGATCTCGCGGCGACGGAGACGAATGTGCAGCGGCTGGGCACGGAAGTGCTGCCGTTGCTGGAGTGACCCGTTCACGCTGGTGGTCCTGGTGGTGCGGTGGTGCGGGAGCTGCCGCCCCGGAGCCAGTTGCACCTCCCGCGGCCCGAAGCGGCAGCAGAAGCGTTCAGCAGTCCCGAAGTTCGGGCGACTGGTTGAGCAACTGGCCCCTCACCGAGGTGAATCGGGCCAGGCGCTCGTCGACCGAGGCGTCCAGCGGGAACACCGCGACGCGGTGGCAGTTCTGGAATGCGAGACGCACCCCGAAGTGCCGCTGCAGCGCGCCGCGTATCGCATCACTCGCGAGCGCACGCAGCAGCTGACCACGTGCCTGCTCGTCCGGCGGCGGCGTCTGGTTGTCGGCGAACTGTCCGCCGTCGACCTTCAGCTGGGCCACCAGAGAGCTGATCATCTCCCATGCGTAGGGCAGGGAGGTCCGGACGCAGTCGACGAAGTCGGCTTCGTCGACCTCGCCTCGCTCGGCCTGTTCCAACAGCGCCGGTGAGACGTCGAGCGACATGGGTTCTCCTCTCGCGACCCCGACGGGTGGCCGGGGCCTTACGGGCAGGGCAGGGTGGCGACGCTGCGTACACAGACGGCGACCTCCTGCTTCCACGGTAAGGGCGCAGTCCAGGCCGCACCAGGAGATTGGGAACACAACCGGCCAATAACGAACGGTCGCAAAGAGGGGCAAGCCCGATCCGTGTGCTTCCAGGGGCTGCCGGGACGGGTCCGCGAATCGCGTGGACCATGAATCGTCGAGTAGCGTTGCCGACCATGCGTCTCGTCATCGCCCGTTGCTCCGTCGACTACGCGGGCCGGCTCACTGCCCACCTGCCCTCCGCCCCCCGTCTGATCCTGGTGAAGGCGGACGGCAGCGTCTCGATCCACGCCGACGACCGGGCGTACAAACCTCTCAACTGGATGTCCCCGCCGTGCACCCTCAAGGAGGGAGCCGACGACAACGAGGGCGTCTGGACCGTGGTGAACAAAGCGGGCGAGAAACTGATCATCACCATGGAGGAGATCCTTCATGACTCGTCCCATGAGCTGGGTGTCGACCCGGGGCTCATCAAGGACGGTGTGGAGGCGCATCTCCAGGAGCTGCTCGCCGACCGCATCGAGACGATCGGTGAGGGTTACACCCTGATCCGCCGCGAGTACCCGACCGCGATCGGCCCGGTCGACATCCTCTGCCGGGACGCGGACGGCGCGACGGTGGCCGTGGAGCTGAAGCGGCGGGGCGACATCGACGGTGTGGAGCAGCTGACCCGTTATCTGGAGCTGCTCAACCGCGACCCGCATCTGGCCCCGGTGCGGGGTGTGTTCGCGGCACAGGAGATCAAGCCGCAGGCCCGGGTGCTGGCGACGGACCGCGGGATCGGCTGCCTGGTCCTCGACTACGACGCGATGCGCGGCATCGAGGACGACAAGCTGCGGTTGTTCTGACCCGAGGAGGCGCCGTGGGATTCCCCGGGGCGCGACGGACATGAGAAACCCCTCGGCGGGCCCGGATCCGGGCCCGCCGAGGGGATTTCCGCCTCAGGCGGTCGGCGTGCTGTCGGAGGTCTCCTGGCCGGGCCCGTCGACGGTGGCCGAGGCGGTCGCCGACTCGGCCGGTCCGCTCGCGGAGTTGGAGGTCTCCGGTTCCGTCGTGGGGTCCGAGGGAGTGGGGTCCGTGGGGGTCGGGTCCGTGGGCGTCGGGTCCGTGGGGGTCGGCTCGGTGGTGGGAGGAGTGGTCGTCGGCTTCGTCGGCCGGCCCGTCGGGGACGGGTCCCCGGAGGTCGGCCCACTGCTGGGGCCGTCGCTGGACGGGGAGCCCGAGGACGGGCTCGCACCGGGCTCCGACGTCTCCGGGGAGGGGGTCGCGCTGCCGGACGGCGTGGCCTGGCCCGATGTGCCCGGGGAGGGGGAGCCGCCGCCGGCCGTGCCCTCCTCGGTGGCCGGATCGTCGGTCGGCTCGTCGGCGGGGATGCCGTTCTCGCCGTCGTCCTCGTCCGCCGACTGTTCGGTCGTGACGTTTTGTCCTTCCGGGTCCTCGCTGCCCGAGGTGGCTCCCAGGGTCACCACCGTGCCGAGCACCGCCGCCAGCAGCGCGCCCGCGCCCACCGCGACGAGGTTGCGCCGCGCGCCGCGCAGGACTCCCATGCGCCCCGCGGACGAACCGGCGGGCGGCGGGGCCTGATGGGTGATCAGGGTCGACGAGGTGTCGGTCAGCCGGGGGAAGAGCGGCTTGGCCGTCGGGGTGCCGCCGGACGGCGAGGCCGGCTCGTCGTGACGCGGGACCACCGGCACGTCGTCGCCCAGGAAGGTGCCGATCACCGGTTCGCCGGAGCGGTCCGCGACGAGGGCGAGCGCCCGGCGCCCGGCCACCGCGCCGGCCTTGTCGGCGAGCGCCCCGCGCATGCCCACGGACGTCTCCAGCTCCGCACGGGCCCGGTCGAGGTGGCCGGTGCAGAGCGCGAGGACACCCAGCTCGTGGTGGAAGTACGCCTCCTCCGCGACCTCGCCCGCGATCCGTGCGGCCTCCTGTCCGGTTCTGAGCGTCTTCTCCCAGGCGCCCCACTGCATCCCCGCGGCGAACGCCGGAGCGGCGCTGCGGGCCAGCAGGACGGCCGCGCTGGCCTGTCCGGCCGCCTCGCCCGGGACCAGACGGGTCATCGAGGCGAGCAGGGCGTCCGCCTCGGCGACCGCGCGTTCCGGGGTGACGGAGGGATGCCCCGCCCACCAGGCGTAGTGCTGGGCGGCGCTGCGGGCGTGCGCCTCCGCGCTCTCGTCGTAGCCGTTCGCCTCCAGCTGGGTCAGGACACCGGCGGCCAGCCGGTAGCGGGGGCCCGCCGGGGAGAGCAGACCGCTCAGGGCGAGTTCGCCCAGGGCGGCGTCGGCGTGGGTGTCCCCCACGAGCGCCGGCAGGTGCGCCTGGTGCGGCACCTCGCCGCCGAGGGCCACGGCGAAGCGCAGGGTCTCGCGGGCGGCCTCGCTCAGCCGCGAGGCGAGCAGGGCGGCGGGCGCCGCGCCCTCGCCGAGGCTGGGCAGCGGGGGGACGGCCGGCTCGGTCCGGCCGAAGGGCGCGTCGCCCGGTTCGTCGTCGTAGCCGTCGGAGGCGTCCTGGCCGGCGCGCAGGTCGTCACGCTGGCGCAGCAGGGCACCCGCCTGCACGAAGCGCAGCGGCAGCCCCTCCGACTCGAACCAGAGGTCTCCCGCCCAGTTCGCCTCCTCGTCCGTGAGCGCGCGTTCCACGACGTGCTCCATGAGCTCGATCGATGCGCTGCGGCCGAGACCCGCGAGGAAGACCTCCTCGAGGCTCGCGTCGGCCGCGGGTGACGGTACGTCGGGGGTCGTGGCGAACAGGAACGCGCACTCCGGGGTGGCGTCCAGCAGCTCCTGGAGCGCGGCACCGCCCAGCTCCAGGTCGTCGACGACGACGACGGCACCGACACCGTGCACGAGCGCGAGGAGACCCTCGCGGTCGGGGCGGTGGAGCGGAGCGCTGTAGACGGCCTCGAACAGCCCGTACAGCAGCTCCGTGGCGGTCCGCTTGTATCCGGAGAGGCGTACGACCCCGTCGGGGGCCAGGTCCGCGCAGTCGGCCGCCACGGCGTCCAGCAGGGCCGTGCGGCCGGACCCGGCGGGTCCGGTGAGGCACACCGAGCGGCCGCGGGCGAGCAGCCGTTCCAGCCGTTCGCGCTCGTCCTGGCGTTCCAGCAGGGGCATCTGCGGCGCGGGCGGCCCCGCGGGGACGGGGGGCGCGGCGGCACGCTCGCGCTCCACGCGCCGGGCGGCGGTGTGCCGTACGGGCGCGTCGGGCCGCTCGCCCGGGCGGCAGGGTTCGATCTCGCTGCCGTCGACCGGATTGACCGTGAGCAGGAAGTCGCCCGATATCAGCCGCACGGTGCGCGACTGCTGCGGTGTCTGGTGCCCGAAGTCGGGCGTCAACGGGTCGCGGGACTGACGTCTCCGCGCCCCGTCGTCACCGGAATGGTCGTTGCCGTACTCTTCCGGTCCCCGGTTGGTCGGGTCCATCGTCAAAGTCCCCCAGACGCGCAGCGCGCTGTTGCCCTTCCGGCCTCACACGCCCCGCTGTCGCTTCCGGTCCGGTGTCCGCCAGTGGGTTCTCGTCTATCGGCAGACGGCCGAACCCTAAACCTTCGCACAGTATCTACGAACGGGCGGGGGGCCGCGCCGCCCCTGACATCACGTTCTCGTGAGGATTGTGCGTGTATCGCCCCTCGGGGGACGCACGCGGGGCCCGTACGGGGCGGATCTAGACGCGTGGCAGGGAGTCCACGGCGAGCCCGCCCTCGATGGCCAGGATCCGGTGCAGTCGCGTCGCCACGAGCAGACGCTGCATCTGCGGCGGGACACCGCGCAGCACCAGCCGCCGGCGGCCCGGCCGGCTCTGCGGTGCGCGCCCATGATGACGCCGAGTCCGGTGGCGTCCCACGAGTCGAGCTCGGTGAGGTTCAGCACGAGATCGCCGGCGCCGTCGTCGACGGCCGAATGCAGGACGGTACGGGCGTCCGCCGCGCTTCGGACGTCGAGGCGGCCCCCGACGACCAGCTCGGCGTGGTCGCCCCTGATGTGCATATGCGCTCCCCGGAAGTGCTCCGCAGCAAGGTCTGTCTGCCTGTTTTCGCTTTCTGTCCCTGTCACAACTGACTGCAGCGGCGACAGGTAGGTTGCCGTCTGTAAGCGAACCGATACCGAATTCACCCCGAGGGGTGAAGCAGGTCCGCCGGTCCCCGTCGGATCCGTGCGCCGGACGGCGCCGGACCCCGGTTCCCCGGGGTCTGATTGACGGCGCATCAGACGGCCCGGGGCCCCGGTCGTGATCAGTAGGTGTAGAAACCCTGCCCGCTCTTGCGCCCGATGTCACCTGCATCGACCATCCGGCGCATCAGCTCCGGGGCGGCGAACTTCTCGTCCTGGGATTCGGTGTAGATGTTGCCGGTGGCGTGCAGGAGGATGTCGACGCCGGTCATGTCCGCCGTGGCGAGCGGGCCCATGGCGTGACCGAAGCCCAGCTTGCAGGCGGTGTCGATGTCCTCGGCCGAGGCGACGCCCGACTCGTACAGCTTGGCCGCCTCGACGACCAGCGCCGAGATCAGCCGGGTGGTGACGAAGCCCGCGACGTCACGGTTGACGACGATGCAGGTCTTACCCACGGACTCGGCGAACTCCCTTGCGGTGGCCAGGGTTTCGTCGCTGGTCTTGTACCCGCGCACCAGCTCGCAGAGCTGCATCATCGGGACCGGCGAGAAGAAGTGCACACCGACGACCCGCTCCGGGTGCTCCGTCACGGCCGCGATCTTGGTGATCGGGATGGCGGAGGTGTTGGAGGCGAGGACGGCGTCCTCCCGTACGACCTTGTCGAGGGTCCGGAAGATCTCGTGCTTGACCTCGAGCTTCTCGAAGACGGCCTCGACGACGACGTCCGCGTCGGCCACGGCGTCCAGGTCGGTGGTCGTGGTGATCCGGGTGAGCGCGGCCTCGGCGTCGGCCGCCTCCAGCCTGCCCTTGGCGACGAACTTGCCGTAACTGGCCTCGATGCCGGCACGCCCGCGGGCCAGGGCCTCGTCGGTGACATCACGCAGCACGACGTCCCAGCCCGCCTGGGCGGAGACCTGCGCGATACCGGACCCCATGAGTCCGGCGCCGATGACGGCGAGCTTCCTGGCCACGATCCGCACCCCAATCCTCTCGGTTCTTCACATGCTCTCCGGCGGAGATTAGTACCCGTGAGGGCCCGTGAGGCCTCGAAGAGATGCGCGTCACGTCTCACATGACGGACATCACACCGTCCGCCGTCACGCGGCGGCGTGCCGCGCGTAGTTGAGGACCTTCTCGCCGCGGAGGTCCTCCGTGTCGTCGAGCAGGACGGGTGCGTCGCGCGCGACCTCGTCCGGAGCACGCCCCGCGGCCCCGCCCTACCCGGCTGTGACGGTGGGCACGCGTGTCCTCCGCGGGGCCGGAGCGTAACTACGCTGGCCCCATGGTGAATCTGACGCGCATCTACACCCGTACCGGCGACAAGGGCACCACCGCTCTCGGCGACATGAGCCGGACCGCCAAGACCGATCTGCGGATCTCCGCCTACGCCGACGCCAACGAGGCCAACGCCGTGATCGGTACGGCCGTAGCGCTCGGGAACCTCTCCGAGGACGTCGTGAAGGTCCTCGTCCGTGTGCAGAACGACCTCTTCGACGTGGGCGGGGACCTGTCCACGCCGGTGGTGGAGGACCCGGAGTACCCGCCGCTGCGGGTGGAGCAGTCCTACGTCGACAAGCTGGAGGCGGACTGCGACACCTTCCTGGAGGAGCTGGAGAAGCTCCGCAGCTTCATCCTTCCGGGCGGCACCCCCGGGGCGGCGCTGCTGCACCAGGCCTGCACGGTCGTCCGGCGGGCCGAGCGGTCCACCTGGGCGGCGCTGGAGGTCCACGGGGACGTGATGAACGCGCTGACGGCGACCTATCTGAACCGTCTCTCCGACCTTCTGTTCATCCTCGCCAGGACGGCGAACAAGGAGGTCGGGGACGTGCTGTGGGTGCCGGGCGGCGAGCGCTGATCAACGGCCCGCCCCGACCCGGTCCCCGGGCTCCCGCTTGGGGAAGAGCGTGTAGCCGCCGGCGACGACCAGGTTGATCCCGATCACCCAGAGCATCTTCTGCTGCCACATGTGCAGCGAGCCGGTGTCGCCGTCCCCGCCGACGTACCAGGCCGCCGCCTGGAGCAGGGCGATGGCCGTCACCGCGGCCACCGTCCAGCGGGCCGCGACGCGCCACTCGTGGGCGGCTCGGGCCATGCCGTACTTCGGGGGCTTCACCGGGGGCGGGCCGCCGGCGAAGCGGTGGGCGACCCGTGCGTCGACCCACTTGACGGTGGAGTGGCCGAGTCCGACGGTGAAGCCGATGCAGACGGCGGCGAGACCGTGCCTCAGGCCGGGCTCGGCGCCGTTCTTCAGGTCGACGGCCGTCACCACGAGCAGCACGACCTCCAGCAGGGGCTCGCACAGCAGGACGGCCGCGCCCAGCCGGGGCTTCCTCGCGACGTACCGCAGCGCGAGTCCGGCGGCCAGCAGCACCCAGAAGCCGACCTCGCAGAGCACGATCAGTGTGACGATCACGGTCCTTCTCCTCCCGGTCCCCTCCAGGTTCCCGTCCGGGCGCCGCGGGATCGTCGTCGGCAGTGACGAATCGTGACTGCATCCTTCGATGTAGCCGGACCTCACCCCGCGTACGGACGTGCCGTGGCACACCGCCGTGTTGGATGGGAGGGTGTTCTCCGTCGCGCGCCCGCACCGTCACGACGTACTGCTCGCGGTCATCGGACTGTCGGGTGGTGTGTTCCTGTGGCTGGTGGGCATCCACATCCAGAACGGCCGCCTCTTCGACGCCCCCTGGGTGTCCCTGCTGCCCCTCGCCGCCATGTCGGCCCTGGAGCTGCTGCGGCGCAGCGTCCCGTGCACCGCGCTGGCGGTGGGCACACTGGCACTGGTCGCCGATCAGTTCACCGTGGGCAGCCTGGCGACCCTGCTGATGTACACCGACCTCGTGTACGCCGCGGTGCTGTACGGCTCCCCCACCGCGTCCCGCCGCATCCCGGTGATCACCCTGCTCGTCACGGTCGCCGCGACGATGGGCTTCGTTGCCTGGGCCCCGTCGGCGGACGCCCTGCTCATCGGCATCGTCACGGGGATGGTCCTCTTCGGGCCCGCGCTCACCGGCGCCAGTGTGCGCAACCACCGGGACGCCGCCGACGCGGCCCGGCTGCGCGCCGACCAGACCGCGCTGCTGGCGGAGATGGACCGGGTCCAGGCGGTGACCGCGGAGCGGTCACGGATGGCGCGCGAGCTGCACGACATGGTCGCCAACCATCTCTCCGCGATCGCCATCCACTCCACGGCGGCGCTCTCCATCGACGAACCGGGCACCTCCCGGGAAGCCCTCGGGGTGATCCGGCAGAACAGTGTCGACGGGCTGACGGAGATGCGGCGGCTGATCGGGCTCCTGCGGGACAGCGGCGCGTCCGGTCCGCCGAGCGCCGCCCCTACCCTCGGTTCCCTGGACGCCCTGGTGGAGCAGGCCGGAGCGAACTCCGCGTCCAGCGGGCTCACCGTCATCCTGGTCGACGGACGCGAGGTGTCGGGGCCGCTGCCGGCGCCGGTCGAGCTGGCGGCGTACCGCATCGTCCAGGAGTCGCTGACGAACGCGCTGAAGCATGCGGCGCCCGGCCCGGTGACCGTCCGGCTGGAGCGGTCGCGGACGGCACTCACGGTGGAGGTGAGCAGCGTGTTCGGCGACCGCCCCGGGCCCCGCGCACCCGGTTCGGGGGCCGGCCTGGTGGGGATGCGGGAACGGGTGGCGCTGCTGGGCGGGACGATCGGGGCGGGGCCCGGGCCCCGGGGTGACGGCGCGAGGATCTGGCTGGTGCGGGCCGAACTGCCCGTCGAGGAGAGGACATGACGGGGATGACGATCCGGGTACTGGTCGCGGAGGACCAGTCGGCGGTGCGCGCGGGGCTGGTGCTGATCCTGAGGAGCGCCCCGGACATCGAGGTGGTGGGCGAGGCCCCGGACGGTGAGGCCGCCGTGCGTCTGGCGCGTGAACTGCGCCCGGATCTGGTCCTGATGGATGTGCAGATGCCCCGGCTGGACGGGGTGTCGGCGACACGGCAGGTCGTGGCGGAGCGGCTGGCGGACGTGCTGGTGCTGACGACCTTCGACCTGGACGAGTACGTCTTCGGCGCGCTGCGCGCGGGTGCGTCGGGTTTCCTGCTGAAGAACACGGAGGCGAGGGATCTCCTCGACGCCGTACGCACGGTGGCACGCGGTGAGGGCCTGATCGCTCCGGCCGTGACGCGGCGGCTCATCGAGGAGTTCGCATCGGCCTCCCCCGGGCACGGCCCGGCCGCACCCGCCCCCGGGGCCCTCGGCACGTTGACGCGCAGGGAGCGCGAGGTGCTGGGATGCCTCGGCCAGGGACTGTCCAACATGGAGATCGCCGAACGGCTCTCGATGGCCGAGGCGACGGTGAAGACGCACGTCAGCAGGCTCCTCGGGAAGCTGGAGCTGCGCAGCAGGGCGCAAGCCGCGGTGCTGGCCCAGCAGTTGGGTCTTCGGCCCGGGACGTGAATCTTTGGTCTGGACCTCTTGACGATTGGTCCAGACCTTCCTAATCTCACCGGACACGCTGCGGTGAGTGAGCCATGACAAGGCACGCTCAGGGCGACGCAGGGTTCGCAGGTTACGGATCATCCCCCGTTTGCCGGACCTCACCCGAGGAGCACCGTTGAGCACTCACAACCCCGTACGCCTCACCCGACTCAGATGGAGACGCGGAGCGGGCACAGCCCCCAGGTCCAGGACGGTCGCGGGCCTCACCGCGCTGCTGCTCCCCCTGGCCGCGATGGTCGGGCTGGCCTCCCCGGCCGAGGCCGCCACCT
Organism: Streptomyces sp. Alt3; assembly: GCF_030719215.1. Classification (NCBI taxonomy): domain Bacteria; kingdom Bacillati; phylum Actinomycetota; class Actinomycetes; order Kitasatosporales; family Streptomycetaceae; genus Streptomyces; species Streptomyces glycanivorans. Next base: position 2,692,904 of record NZ_CP120983.1, read on the forward strand.
CCGCCACGGCCTCCTACGTCAAGAAGACCGACTGGGGCACCGGCTTCGAGGGGCAGTGGACGGTCAAGAACACCGGCACCACCGCACTCTCCTCCTGGACGATCGAGTGGGACTTCCCCTCCGGCACCGCGGTCGGCTCCGCCTGGGACGCCTCCGTCACGAGCTCCGGGAACCACTGGACCGCGAAGAACCTCGGATGGAACGGCACGGTCGCCCCCGGCGCCAGCATCAGCTTCGGCTTCAACGGCACCGGCTCCGGCTCGCCCTCCGGCTGCAAGCTGAACGGCGCCTCCTGTGACGGCGGCAGCGTGCCCGGCGACAACCCCCCGTCCAAGCCCGGCACCCCGACCGCGAGCAACGTGACGGACACCTCGGCGAAGATCAGCTGGACCGCCGCCACCGACGACAAGGGCGTCAAGAACTACGACGTCCTGCGCGACGGCGCCAAGGTCGCGACGGTCACCACGACGACGTACACCGACAGCGGGCTCACCAAGGGCACCGACTACTCGTACACCGTGCAGGCCCGTGACACCGCCGATCAGACCGGTCCGGTCAGCGCCTCGGTCGCCGTCCGCACCACCGGGACCACCGACCCGGGCAACCCGGGCACCGGGGACAAGATCAACCTGGGCTACTTCACCGAGTGGGGCGTCTACGGGCGCAACTACCACGTCAAGAACCTCGTGACCTCCGGCTCCGCCGCGAAGATCACGCACATCAACTACGCCTTCGGCAACGTCCAGAACGGCAAGTGCACCATCGGCGACTCCTACGCCGACTACGACAAGGCCTACACCGCGGACCAGTCGGTCGACGGTGTCGCGGACACCTGGGACCAGCCGCTGCGCGGCAACTTCAACCAGCTGCGCAAGCTGAAGGCCAAGTACCCGCACATCAAGGTCCTCTGGTCGTTCGGCGGCTGGACCTGGTCCGGCGGCTTCCCGCAGGCCGCCCAGAACCCGGCCGCCTTCGCCCAGTCCTGCTACGACCTGGTCGAGGACCCCCGCTGGGCCGACGTCTTCGACGGCATCGACATCGACTGGGAGTACCCCAACGCCTGCGGTCTCACCTGTGACACCAGCGGCCCGGCCGCACTGAAGAACGTCGCCTCCGCCCTGCGGACGAAGTTCGGCACCGGCAACCTGGTCACCGCCGCGATCACCGCGGACGGCTCGACGGGCGGCAAGATCGACGCGGCCGACTACGCCGGCGCCGCGCAGTCCATGAACTGGTACAACGTGATGACGTACGACTTCTTCGGCGCCTTCGCACCGAAGGGCCCGACGGCCCCGCACTCACCGCTGACCTCGTACTCCGGCATCCCGCAGGAGGGCTTCAACTCCGCCGCCGCCATCGCCAAGCTGAAGGCCCAGGGCGTCCCGGCCTCCAAGCTGCTCCTCGGCATCGGCTTCTACGGCCGCGGCTGGACCGGGGTCACCCAGTCCGCTCCGGGCGGCACGGCCACCGGCGCGGCCCCGGGCACCTACGAGGCCGGCAACGAGGACTACAAGGTCCTGAAGAACACCTGCCCCGCCACCGGAACGATCGCCGGCACCGCGTACGCGCACTGCGGCACGAACTGGTGGAGCTACGACACCCCGGCGACGATCACGTCCAAGATGGCCTGGGCGAACAGCCAGGGACTGGGCGGTGCGTTCTTCTGGGAGTTCAGTGGCGACACCGCCAACGGTGAGCTCGTGACCGCGATGGACAACGGCCTCAACTAGCCGCACGAGGCAGTCGCACCCCCGGAAAAGCGCCGGGGAGACAGGTCCGCCCCCTGTCTCCCCGGTTTTCGCACGTTCTGCGGGCCTCTCAGGCCACGTTCACCCTCTGGCCGGGCGGTGCCGCCTCCAGCCAGGCGAGGAAGCCCGTCAGGGCGTCCTCGCTCATCGCCAGCTCCAGGCGCGTCCCACGGTGGAGACAGCCGAGCACGACGGAATCGGACAGGAGCGCCAGCTCCTCCTCGCCCTCGGGCAGCCGGCGGGCGACGACCTCGATGGCGGAGCGTTCCAGACCACGACGGGGACGGGGCGAGTAGGAGAAGACCCGGAACCAGTCGACCCGGTCGCCGCTGTACCGCGCGACCCCGTACACCCAGCCCTTGCCCGAGGGATCAGGCTCCTCGGACACGTCCCAGCGCAGACTGCAGTCGAAGGTTCCGCCGGAGCGCTGGATCAGCCGCCTGCGGAGGCCGAAGACGAAAAGACCCACCGCGACCAGTACGACGACCAGACCGCCCACCCACAACGCGAGGACCATCTCCACCGACCTCCTCGCATCGTCGAGTAAACGGATACCGAACCGAGCCGAACCGGACTGCACCTGCATCGCCTCAGCCGCGACACGGTCTGGATCTCTCCAGCACGGGCCGCGGCTGAGTCAGAAACTCCTCGTGGGGACGCTCAGTGCGCCGCCACCGCACGCAGTCGCACGTCCGCGCGGCGCTCGGCGCCCGCGTCCGTGTCCGACTTCGCACGCTCCAGCGCACGCTCGGCGCGCTGGACGTCGATCTCGTCGGCAAGCTCGGCGATCTCAGCCAGCAACGAGAGCTTGTTGTCCGCGAACGAGATGAAACCGCCGTGCACAGCGGCGACAACCGTCCCGCCGCCGCTCGTACGGATCGTCACGGGGCCCGATTCCAGCACACCCAGGAGCGGCTGGTGACCGGGCATGACGCCGATGTCGCCGGACGTGGTACGTGCGACAACGAGGGTGGCCTCGCCGGACCAGACACTGCGGTCCGCGGCGACCAGCTCGACATGCAGCTCAGCAGCCAAGGGTGGCTCCTCGGGTCACCACCCGGCGGTCGTGCCGGGTGTCGTTTCAATTCTACGGGGCGTGGTGAGGGGGGCGGGACACACCCACCCCCCTCGGTGAGCCGGAGGCTCAGGAGACGCCGAGCTCCTTGGCGTTGGACTTGAGGTCCTCGATGCCACCGCACATGAAGAACGCCTGCTCGGGGAAGTGGTCGTACTCCCCGTCACAGATCGCGTTGAACGCGGCGATCGACTCGTCGAGCGGGACGTCCGAACCGTCCAGGCCGGTGAACTGCTTGGCGGCGTGGGTGTTCTGCGACAGGAAGCGCTCGACGCGACGGGCACGGTGGACAACGAGCTTGTCCTCCTCGCCCAGCTCGTCGATACCGAGGATCGCGATGATGTCCTGGAGGTCCTTGTACTTCTGCAGGATCCCCTTGACGCGGCTGGCCGTGTCGTAGTGGTCCTGCGCGATGTAGCGCGGGTCCAGGATGCGGGACGTGGAGTCCAGCGGGTCCACGGCCGGGTAGATGCCCTTCTCGGAGATCGGACGGGAGAGAACCGTCGTCGCGTCGAGGTGGGCGAACGTGGTGGCCGGGGCCGGGTCGGTCAGGTCGTCCGCGGGGACGTAGATCGCCTGCATCGAGGTGATCGAGTGACCACGCGTCGAGGTGATGCGCTCCTGGAGCACACCCATCTCGTCGGCCAGGGTCGGCTGGTAACCCACTGCGGACGGCATGCGGCCGAGCAGCGTGGAGACCTCGGAGCCGGCCTGCGTGAAGCGGAAGATGTTGTCGATGAAGAGCAGCACGTCCTGCTTCTGCACATCGCGGAAGTACTCCGCCATGGTCAGGGCGGACAGCGCGACCCGCAGACGGGTGCCCGGCGGCTCGTCCATCTGGCCGAAGACCAGCGCGGTCTTCTCCAGGACGCCCGAGTCGGTCATCTCGTCGATGAGGTCGTTGCCCTCACGGGTGCGCTCGCCGACACCGGCGAACACCGACACACCGTCGTGCAGCTTCGCCACACGCATGATCATTTCCTGGATGAGGACCGTCTTGCCGACGCCCGCACCACCGAACAGACCGATCTTGCCGCCCTTGACGTACGGGGTCAGCAGGTCGACGACCTTCAGGCCGGTCTCGAACATCTCGGTCTTGGACTCGAGCTGGTCGAAGGCCGGGGCCTTGCGGTGGATCGGCCAGCGCTCGGTGATCTGCGCCTCGGCCTCCGGCTCGTTCAGGATCTGACCGAGGGTGTTGAACACCTTGCCCTTGGTGATGTCACCGACCGGGACGGTGATGCCCGTGCCCGTGTCGGTCACCGGGGCCTGGCGGACCACGCCGTCGGTGGGCTGCATCGAGATCGCGCGGACCATGCCGTCACCCAGGTGCTGGGCGACTTCCAGGGTCAGCGTCTTACGGGCGCCGGCCTCGGCCGGGTCGTCGACCTCGATGTGCAGGGCGTTGTAGATCTCCGGCATCGCGTCGACGGGGAACTCCACGTCGACGACCGGGCCGATGACCCGGGCGACGCGGCCCGTGGCAGCGGCCGTCTCAACTGTCGTCGTCATTACTTGTCACTCCCCGCGGACGCGTCGGCCAGCGCACCTGCACCGCCGACGATCTCGCTGATTTCCTGGGTGATTTCGGCCTGGCGGGCCGCGTTGGCAAGCCGGGAGAGGCTCTTGATCAGATCCCCGGCGTTGTCGGTCGCCGACTTCATCGCACGACGGCGGGCGGCGTGCTCGGAAGCGGCGGCCTGCAGCAGTGCGTTGTAGATACGGCTCTCGACGTAGCGCGGCAGAAGGGCGTCGAGGACGTCCTCCGCCGACGGCTCGAACTCGAACAGCGGAAGGATCTCGCCCTTCTCGGTGCTCTCCTCCTCGCCCTTGTCGAGCGACAGCGGCAGCATCCGCCCGTCGACCGCGTTCTGCGTCATCATCGACACGAACTCGGTGAAGACGATGTGCAGCTCGTCGACGCCACCCTCGGCCGTGTCCTTCTGGATGGACGCGATCAGGGGCTCGGCGATCTTCTTGGCATCCGAGTACTCGGGGCTGTCGGTGAAGCCCGTCCACGACTCCGAGACCTTGCGCTCACGGAAGCCGTAGTACGCGACACCCTTGCGGCCGACGATGTACGTGTCGACCTCCTTGCCCTCGGCCGCCAGCCGCTCCCGGAGCCGCTCCGCAGCCTTGATGGCGTTGGAGGAGTAGCCGCCGGCCAGACCGCGGTCGCTCGTGAGGAGCAGGACCGCGGCCCGGGCCGGAGCCTGGGCCTCGGTGGTGAGCGGATGGTTGGTGTTCGAGCCGGTCGCGACCGCGGTCACCGCACGGGTGAGCTCGGTCGCGTACGGCATCGACGCCGCCACCTTGCGCTGCGCCTTGACGATGCGCGAGGCGGCGATCATCTCCATCGCCTTGGTGATCTTCTTGGTCGCGGTGACGGCTTGGATGCGGCGCTTGTAAACGCGAAGCTGAGCGCCCATCGATCAGCCCTCGCCCAGGAGCTTGCCGTCCGAGGTCTCGAACTGCTGCTTGAAGGCGGCGATCGCGTCGGCGATCGACTGCAGCGTGTCGTCGGACATCTTGCCGCCCTCGGCGATGCTGGTCAGGAGGTCCTTGCGCTCGCGGCGCAGGTTCTCGAGCAGCTCGCTCTCGAAGCGGCGGATGTCCTCGACCGGGACGTCGTCCATCTTGCCCGTGGTGCCGGCCCAGACGGAGACGACCTGCTCCTCCATCGGGAACGGGGCGTACTGCGGCTGCTTCAGCAGCTCGACCATGCGCTTACCGCGCTCCAGCGACGCCTTGGAGGCCGCGTCCAGGTCGGAACCGAAGGCGGCGAACGCCTCCAGCTCACGGAACTGGGCGAGGTCCACACGCAGTCGGCCGGAAACCTGCTTCATGGCCTTGTGCTGGGCGGAGCCACCGACTCGGGAGACCGAGATACCGACGTTGAGCGCCGGACGCTGACCCGCGTTGAACAGGTCGGACTCCAGGAAGCACTGGCCGTCGGTGATGGAGATGACGTTGGTCGGGATGAACGCCGACACGTCGTTCGCCTTGGTCTCGACGATCGGGAGGCCCGTCATCGAACCGGCGCCCATCTCGTCGGAGAGCTTGGCGCAGCGCTCCAGCAGACGCGAGTGCAGGTAGAAGACGTCGCCCGGGTAGGCCTCACGGCCCGGCGGACGGCGCAGCAGAAGCGACACGGCGCGGTAGGCGTCGGCCTGCTTCGACAGGTCGTCGAAGATGATGAGGACGTGCTTGCCGTCGTACATCCAGTGCTGGCCGATGGCCGAGCCGGTGTACGGCGCCAGGTACTTGAAGCCGGCCGGGTCGGACGCCGGGGCGGCGACGATGGTCGTGTACTCGAGCGCACCGGCCTCTTCGAGGGCACCGCGCACGGAGGCGATGGTGGAGCCCTTCTGACCGATGGCGACGTAGATGCAGCGCACCTGCTTGTTCACGTCGCCCGAGCGCCAGTTGTCGCGCTGGTTGATGATCGTGTCGACGGCCAGAGCGGTCTTACCCGTCTGACGGTCACCGATGATCAGCTGACGCTGGCCGCGGCCGATCGGCACCATGGCGTCGACGGCCTTGTAGCCGGTCTGCATCGGCTCGTGCACCGACTTGCGGACCATGACGCCAGGGGCCTGCAGCTCGAGGGCGCGACGGCCTTCGGTCGCGATCTCGCCGAGACCGTCGATCGGGTTGCCGAGCGGGTCGACGACGCGGCCGAGGTAGCCCTCGCCGACGCCGACGGAGAGCACCTCACCGGTGCGCTGCACCGGCTGGCCCTCCTCGATTCCGCTGAACTCGCCGAGGACGATCGCACCGATCTCGCGCTCCTCGAGGTTGAGGGCGAGACCGAGGGTGCCGTCCTCGAACTTCAGCAGCTCGTTCGCCATGGCGGAGGGCAGGCCCTCCACCTTCGCGATGCCGTCGCCGGCAACGCTGACCGTCCCGACCTCCTCGCGCGAGGCCGCGTCCGGCTGGTACGACTGGACAAAGTTATCCAGTGCGTCCCGGATCTCCTCCGGCCGGATCGTAAGCTCCGCCATCTGGGGTTCCCTGCTCTCCTTGTTGGGCCCGAAGTTTCTCAAAGGGGTCTGGGGGCGACCCCCAGGAATCTTCTGCAATTTCTGCACGGCCCAACCGGGCCGCAATTCTTGCTCGTTCAGTTCGTGCGGTGTGGGCGCTGCGCGCTGTCAGCCGGCCATCCTGCGGGTGACCTCTTCGAGGCGCTCCGCGATCGTGCCGTTGATGACCTCGTCACCGACGCGCACCGAGATCCCGCCGAGGACCTCGGGGTCCACGTCCAGGTTCAGGTGCATCTGCCGGCCGTAGATCTTCGCCAGCGCGGCGCCGAGGCGCTGCTTCTGGCGATCGGACAGCGGCACCGCCGAGGTGACGACGGCGACCATACGGTCCCGGCGCTCCGCGGCGAGCCTGGACAGGGAGTCGAGTCCCGACTCCAGGCTACGTCCTCGGGGCTGCGTCACGAGGCGCGTGATCACGCGCTCGGTGACAGGCTGGGCCTTGCCGCCGAGCAGGCTGCGGAGCAGCTCGCTCTTGGCCGAGCCCGTGGCCGACTTGCTGGTCAGGGCGGACCGCAGTGCGACGTCGGAGGAGACGATCCGGCCGAACCGGAACAGCTCGTCCTCGACGTCGTCGAGCACACCCGCGCGCTGGGCAGCGGTGAGGTCGGCGGTGTTCGCCAGCTCCTCGGCCGCGTCGACCAGGTCACGCGACTGCGACCAGCGGGAACGGACCATGCCGGAGACCAGGTCCACGGCCTCGCCGCCCACCTGTCCGCCCAGCAGCCGTCCGGCCAGCTCGGCCTTGGCCTCGCCGCCCTGCGACGGGTCGGTGAGGACCCGGCGCAGCGATACCTCGCGGTGGAGCAGCGCGGTGACGGCTGCCAGCTCCTCGGCGAGCTTCGCCGCGTCGACCGACGTGGAGTCGGTCAGTGCGTCGAGGCGCTCGCGTGCGGCGGCCAGCGCCTCGCGGCTCGCTCCATTCATCGGACGGCCTCGGCCTTCGCCTCGAGCTCGTCGAGGAACCGGTCGACGGTGCCGCTCTGCCGGGCGTGGTCCTCGAGGGACTCGCCGACGAGCTTGCCGGCCAGGGCGGTGGCGAGACTGCCCACGTCCTGGCGCAGCGCGGACGCCGCGGCCTTGCGGTCGGCCTCGATCTGGGCGTGGCCGGCCGCGATGATCTCCTCGCGCTGCCGCTGACCTTCCGCCCTCATCTCCTGGATGATGACGGCACCCTGCTCCTGCGCCTCCTGGCGCAGACGGGCGGCCTCGTGGCGGGCCTCGGCGAGCTGAGCCTTGTACTGCTCAAGAACGCTCTGGGCCTCGGTCTGGGCCGCATCGGCCTTCTCGATACCGCCTTCGATGGCCTCGCGGCGCTCTTCCAGAACCTTGTTGATGTTCGGGAGGAGCTTCTTCGCGAGGAAACCGAAGACGATGGCGAAGGCGATGAGGCCGATGACGATCTCAGGAACCGCCGGGAGCAGCGGGTTCTGGATCTCTCCCTCGGACGCCAGCTGTAGGGCGTTCACATCAATGCCTTTCGTCGCTTCGGGCAGTTGGGATGCCGCGAATTAGTCGACCGGGTAGACGAAGGGCATGACGAGACCGATCAGGGCGAGCGCCTCACAGAGCACGAAGCCGAGGATCTGGTTCGAGCGGATCAGGCCGGCAGCTTCGGGCTGACGGGCCAGCGCCTGGGTGCCGTTACCGAAGATGATGCCGACGCCGACGCCGGGGCCGATCGCGGCGAGGCCGTAGCCGATGGAACCGAGGTTGCCCGTGATGTTGACGGCGGCGAGGGTCTCAAGAGCGGACATGCCGTTTCTTCCTTCTCTTTCAGAACCGGTGGGGGTTGGCCACCGGACGACTATCGGGGGTGGAGCTGGGCTGCGTCAGTGGTGCTCGGCGAGAGCGCCCTGAATGTAGTTGCAGGCCAGAAGGACGAACACGTAGGCCTGCAGCGCCTGGATGAACAGTTCGAAGGCGGTCATCAGGATGACCATCACGAAGGAGACACCGGCGTAGGCGATGCCGATGCCGTTCAGCAGGTACCAGCTGGCGATCGTGAAGATCAGCAGCAGGACGTGACCGGCGAACATGTTGGCGAAGAGTCGCACGGCGTGCGTGAAGGGCCGGATCAGCAGGTTCGACATGATCTCGATGACCATGACGAAGGGAAGGGCCGGGCCGATCGACGGGTCGTAGCCGGAGATGTTCTTCCAGCCGCCGACGAAGCCGTGCCGCTTGAAGGTCAGGCTGACCCAGAGCACGTACACGATCACGGCCAGCGCCACCGGGAATCCGATGACCGAGACCACCGGGAACTGGGCGAAGGGAATGATCGCCCAGAGGTTCATGATCCAGATGAAGAAGAACAGCGAGACCATGAGGGGCACGTACTTCTTGCCCTCGCGCTTGCCGAGCGTCTCGTACACCACACCGGTGCGGATGAAGTCGTAACCCGCCTCGGCGACCATCTGGAGCTTTCCGGGCACCAGCTTCGGCTTGTTGAAAGCCGCCCAGAAGAAGCCGACGACGACAACGGTGCTCAGGACCGCCAGCAGCATCGGCTTGTTGATCTCGATGCCGCCGACGGTGAACATCGGCTCGAAAACAAAGGAGTGCAGGCCAGGAGCCGGGAAGCCGCATCCGTCGAAGATGTGGCAGTCGGTCTCGAAGGCGAGCACCGTCGTCGGGTCAGCACTCACCGCGGGCTCCTTCAGCGTGGCGCATAGGTACGGCAACCTCGTTGTGTCGGCGCGGCAAGCAGCCGCTGGTCGGCACTGGACTGGTGTTACGGATGGGGGGCGGCTCAGGCATTACGCCTCGCGATGGAGCAGGCGCCGATTTTGATGCCCGCGCCCGCAGTGCCGCAGTTGGCACCGGACGATAGCAGGGTCTCGAACGCGCGCTTATCCCGGCCCTACCCCTCACGTCGAAGACCCCGTGTTCTCGGGCGTCTTGCCCGCGGAAGAGTCCGGCTCGACGTAAAGAATCTTGGTCTTCATGTGCACGCGGATCTGCGCCGCGACCCAGGTGAGGGTGGCGACCATCACCGCGGCGGCGAAGGCCCGGGGGTTGAACAGCGTCGTGTCCTTGAAGGCGGCGACGAAGACGAAGAGCAGCAGCAGTTCGGTCGTGTACAGCACCAGCCCCATGGCCTGGAACAGATGCGGCAGTGACTTCGCCGTGCGCTGCAGGACGCCGAGTCCGATCCCCATGAAGAGGATCACCACCAGCGTCCCGGCCGCTGCGCCGATCGCTCCCTTGCCGCCGGCGAGCGCAGCGCTGACGGCAACGGTGACGACACCGACGGCAGCAGTGGGCACGGCGGTGTGGAGGAGAGTCCGGGCGTCGTTGGACGGCATGGCGGTTACTCCGCGTTGCAGGGGGTGGTCGGTGTTCGTCAGGGACGAGCGTAGGCCCGGTCCGAGTCGATGCTTCGGGCCAATGGACCGTGCTACTCAGGTCCTTCGGCTTCCTCACCGGGCTTCGTGAACGCTATCACAAACTATTTGATGAGGTCTTTACTCAGAAAGTGTGCCAGCTGTCACACATGAGAGTTACCTCGCGCGTGTGTGCAGAACATCACGACGCATTGTCTGGTATGGGGACTTCTGTACCGCACGGTCAACGCGACGAGTCGGCACGGTCCCGATCCGTGAAGCGCGAACGGGGGCCGATCGCGGTCGCTCCGTTGACGCCGGAGACACCCACGGGCACGGAGGCCCGTTCCGGTGCCGGGGAGGCCATGTGCGAGCCGTCGGAGCGCTGTTGGCCCCGGGAGGTGACGTCACCGGCGTCCACGGACTCCTCGCGGGCGGCTCGCCGCCGCCGGTATCGCGGTGGCACGAAGGCTTCGGCCCAGCGCGGGGCACGCGGGGTGAAGCGGGGCATGAGCAGCAGGACGAGGCCCACGGCGCTGAGCCCCACGATCACCAGCACGATCCACAGCGACGCGGAGTGCACGGAGTAGCCGACGGCTCCGAAGGCGATCAGGGCCGACCAGAAGTACATGATCAGCACGGACCTGCTGTGCGAGTGCCCGATCTCCAGCAGCCGGTGGTGCAGGTGGCCGCGGTCGGCGGCGAACGGCGACTGGCCGTTCCAGGTGCGGCGCACGATGGCCAGCACCAGGTCGGCGGCCGGGATCGCGATGATCGTCAGCGGCAGCAGCAGCGGGATGAAGACCGGGAGCATCGCGTGGGTCGCCTGGCGCTCGCTGCCCTCGAAGAGCTTCATCGCGTCCGGGTCGACCTGGCCGGTGACGGAGATCGCCCCGGCGGCCAGCACGAGGCCGATCAGCATCGAGCCGGAGTCGCCCATGAAGATCCGGGCGGGGTGCATGTTGTGCGGCAGGAAGCCGAGGCACATGCCCATCAGGATCGCGGCGAAGAGGGTCGCGGGGGCCGCCGCCTCGATCCCGTACCCGTACCAGAGCCGGTAGGTGTAGAGGAAGAACGCCGCCGACGCGATGCAGACCATGCCCGCCGCGAGACCGTCCAGGCCGTCGACGAAGTTGACCGCGTTGATGGTGATCACGACGAGCGCGACCGTGAGCAGCGTGCCCTGCCACTGGGTGAGTGCCACGGTGCCCACGCCGGGGATGGGCAGCCAGAGGATCGTCAGACCCTGGATGACCATGACCGCGGCCGCGATCATCTGCCCGCCCAGTTTGATCAGCGCGTCGATCTCGAACTTGTCGTCCAGGACGCCGATCAGCCAGATCAGGGCGGCGCCCGACAGCAGCGCCCTCGGTTCGTTGGAGAGTTCGAACACGCTGTTCAGGTTGAACAGGTGGTCCGCGACGATCAGTCCCGCACACAGCCCGCCGAACATGGCGATGCCACCGAGCCGAGGTGTCGGTTCCCGGTGTACGTCACGCGCACGGATCGCGGGCATCGCCCCGATCGCGATGGCGAACTTCCGCACCGGCCCGGTCAGCAGATAGGTAACCGCTGCCGTGACACAGAGCGTCAGCAGGTAATCACGCACGGGCTGCCCCACAGAATTCGCCGGCCATCTCAGCCCCACACCCTAGTCTCATCAGCAAGGACAACGAGCCACGGGTAATGGTTCCCCATGGCTCGGCTACCCCGGATACGGCGGATTGTGCTCGGCCAGTCCGCGCACCTCGGCGCGCAGCCGGCCGGCGTCGCCCTCCTCCCGCACCGCCGCCCCGAACAGCGCGGCGATCCTCTGCATGTCGTCCTCGTCCATGCCCTGCGTGGTGACGGCCGCGGTTCCGAGCCGGATGCCGCGTGCGTCCCCGTACGGCAGGGCGCATGTGTCCAGGACCATACCGGCGGCCATGAGCCGCTCGCGGGCGGTGCGGGCGTCCACGCCCAGCGGGGCGGGGTCCACGACGACGATGTGGGTGTCCGTACCGCCCGTGGTGATCTCGAAGCCCTCGGACTCCAGGGCGGCCGCCAGGACCCGGGCGTGCGCGACGACCCGGTGCGCGTAGACGGCGAAGGCCGGGGTCGCCGCCTCACCGAAGGCGACGGCCTTCGCCGCGACGGTGTGCATCTGGGCACCGCCCTGGGTGAAGGGGAACACCGCCCGGTCGATCCGCTCCGACAGTTCGACGCCGCACAGGATCATGCCGCCGCGCGGGCCGCGCAGGACCTTGTGCGTCGTCGCGCACACGACGTCGGCGTACGGGACCGGGCTGGGCGCCGCTCCTCCGGCGATCAGTCCCATCGGATGGGCGGCGTCCGCGATCAGATACGCGCCGACCTCGTCGGCGATCGCCCGGAACTGCTCGTAGTCGGGGTGCCGGGGGTACGAGATCGAACCGCAGACGATCGCCTTGGGACGTCTGGCCCTCGCCAGGGCCCGCACCTGTGCGTAGTCGATGAGCCCGCTGTCGGGATCGACGCCGTAGCCGGCGAACTCGAACCAGCGTCCGGAGAAGTTGCCCGGAGCCCCGTGGGTCAGGTGCCCGCCGTACGGGAGACCCATGGCGAGCACCGTGTCACCGGGGCGCAGCAGCGCGGCGTAGGCGGCCAGGACCGCCGAGGAACCTGAGTGGGGCTGGACGTTGGCGTGCTCGGCGCCGAACAGCGACATGGCCCGCCGGACCGCGGCGCGTTCCGCGGCGTCGGCCTGTTCGCAGCCGCCGTGGTGACGGGCACCGGGGTAGCCCTCGGCGTACTTGTTGGCGAGCGGGGAGCCGAGGGCGGCCAGGACCGCGGGCGAGGTGAAGTTCTCGGCGGCGATGAGCTGGAGGGTGCTCGCCTGCCGGCCGGCCTCGGCCAGCAGGATGCCGCTGATCTCCGGATCCTGCCGGACCAGGGCGGCGAAGTCCTGGGGCAGGGCCCCGGCGGACGGGACGGACGGTGGCGCGGCTTCACGTGCGGCTGGAGTGGTGACCGGCATCGAGGGCTCCGGGCCTGGAGGAGGGGTGCGTGACGTCAGATCCAATGTAGGTCCGCCCCGGGCCTCCTGCCCGCTGCCGGGCGCCCCTCTACGCCGGTCGGCGCACCCCCGGTGCACGCGCGGGGGCCGTCGGCGGTTCAGCGCTGGGCGTGCACCCCGGTCAGCGCCGTCATCACGGGATCGAGCGCCTGGCTGATCTCGTCGCCGACGGAGCGGAAGAAGGTGATCGGAGCGCCGTACGGGTCGTAGACCTCGTCCGCCTCCGCGGTGGGGGCCAGCAGCCAGCCGCGCAGGGCGGCCGCGGCGCGCACCAGCGCGCGGGCGCGCTCGACGACGCCCTCCTCGCGGGCGTCGGGCAGCGTGGCGGGGTCTATGGCCCGCACCAGCCGGGTGAACTCCTTGAGCGTGAAGGTCCGCAGTCCCGCCGAGTGGCCCATGGAGATCACCTGGGCGCGGTGGTCCCGGGTGGCGGTGAGGACCAGGTCGGCGCGGATGACGTGCTCGTCGAGGAGCTCCCTGCCGACGAAGCCGGTGGCGTCGGCACCGAAGTCGGCGAGGACGACCTCGGCGTTGGCCTCCATGGGCGCGCCCTCGTGCCCCCAGGTGCCCGCGCTCTCCACGATGAGGCCGCCGCTGAGCGGGTCCCCGAGGCGGTCCACGAGGGCATGGCGGGTCAGCCGCTCGGTGATGGGCGAGCGGCAGACGTTGCCGGTGCTGACGTGGAGGATGCGGAAAGTGTCGTGCCGCCCCGCTATGCCACGCCCCTCAGGGGCGGTCAATTGGCCACCTCGAGGTCGGGTACCACCTTGCGGAGTTCCTCGACCGAGATCGCGCCCGCGCGCAGCAGGAGCGGGATCCTGCCGGTGACGTCGACGATCGAGGACGGCACGATCCCGGGGGTCGAGCCGCCGTCGAGGTAGACGGAGACGCTGTCGCCGAGCATCTCCTGGGCGGCGTCGCAGGTCTCGGGCGAGGGGTGTCCGGTGAGGTTGGCGCTGGAGACGGCCATCGGGCCGACCTCCGTGAGGAGCTCGATGGCGACCGGGTGCAGGGGCATCCGGACGGCGACTGTGCCCCGGGTGTCGCCGAGGTCCCACTGGAGCGACGGCTGGTGCTTGGCGACGAGCGTGAGGGCGCCGGGCCAGAACGCGTCGACGAGCTCCCAGGCCTGCTCGGAGAAGTCGGTGACCAGGCCGTGCAGGGTGTTCGGGGAGCCGATCAGGACGGGGGTCGGCATGTTGCGGCCGCGGCCCTTGGCGTCGAGGAGATCGGCCACGCCCTCCGAGCTGAAGGCGTCCGCACCGATCCCGTACACGGTGTCGGTGGGCAGCACGACCAGTTCGCCGCGGCGGACGGCGGACGCGGCTTCACGCAGGCCGGTCGTACGGTCGGTCGCGTCGTTGCAGTCGTATCGCCGTGCCATCAGCCGGCCTCCTCGGACATGTACGGGTATGACGGGTGGGGATCGTGCGGTGCCGGCGCCCCGGTGGTCACGGCATGGCCTTGCGGGCCGTCGCGAACCGGGGCCGGTTGTTCAGGTCGGGGTGGTCGGCCGCGTCGGCCCAGCCCCGTTCCTCGGTGAAGATCCACGGCACCTGGCCGCCCTGGGTGTCGGCGTGCTCGATGACGACGAGCCCGCCGGGGCGGAGCAGACGGTGCGCGGTGCGTTCGATGCCGCGGATGGTGTCGAGGCCGTCCTCGCCGGAGAACAACGCCATCTGCGGGTCGTGGTCACGGGCCTCCGGCGCCACGTACTCCCACTCGGTGAGCGGGATGTAGGGCGGGTTGGAGATCACCAGGTCGACCTGGCCGTCGAGCTCGGGAAGGGCGCTCAGGGCGTCCCCGCGGTGCACGGTGACCCTGGACCCCTCGGCGTTCTTCCGGGTCCACCTCAGGGCGTCCTCGGACAGCTCCACGGCGTGCACACGCGAGCGCGGCACCTCCTGCGCCATGGCGAGCGCGATCGCGCCCGACCCGGTGCAGAGGTCGACGATCAGCGGCTCGACGACGTCCATCGCGCGGACGGCGTCTATCGCCCAGCCGACGACCGACTCGGTCTCCGGGCGGGGGACGAAGACACCGGGGCCGACCTGGAGCTCCAGGTAGCGGAAGAAGGCGCGGCCGGTGATGTGCTGGAGCGGTTCGCGGGCCTCACGGCGGGCGATCGTCTCCCAGTAGCGGGCGTCGAAGTCGGCGTCCGGCACGTTGTGCAGCGCGCCCCGCTTGACCCCGTGCACGAACGCCGCGAGTTCCTCGGCGTCGAATCGCGGTGAGGGGACACCGGCGTCGGCCAGCCGCTGGGTGGCCTGGGCCACCTCGGCGAGCAGCAGGTTCATCGCGGTTCTCCGTACGGGTTCACGGGCGGGGCGGGGCGGTGGGGCTCACTGCTTATGCGGCGGCGAGCTTCGCGGCGGAGTCGGCGTCGACACAGGCCTGGATGACGGCGTCGAGGTCACCGTCGAGCACCTGGTCCAAGTTGTACGCCTTGAAGCCGACGCGGTGGTCCGAGATCCGGTTTTCCGGGAAGTTGTACGTCCGGATCTTCTCGGAGCGGTCCACGGTGCGCACCTGGCTGCGGCGCACGTCGGAGGCCTCCTGCTCGGCCGCCTCCTGGGCCGCGGCCAGCAGCCGGGACCGCAGGATGCGCATGGCCTGCTCCTTGTTCTGGAGCTGGCTCTTCTCGTTCTGGCAGGACGCGACGACACCGGTGGGCAGGTGCGTGATGCGCACGGCGGAGTCCGTGGTGTTGACGGACTGGCCGCCGGGGCCCGAGGAGCGGTAGACGTCGATGCGCAGGTCGTTGGCGTGGATCTCGACGTCGACCTCCTCCGCCTCGGGCGTGACGAGCACACCGGCGGCGGAGGTGTGGATGCGGCCCTGCGACTCGGTGGAGGGCACGCGCTGCACGCGGTGCACACCGCCCTCGTACTTCATGCGGGCCCAGACGCCCTGGCCGGGCTCGGTGGCACCGTTGCCGCCCTTGGTCTTCACTGCGACCTGGACGTCCTTGTAGCCGCCGAGCTCGGACTCGGTGGAGTCGATGATCTCGGTCTTCCAGCCCACACGCTCGGCGTAGCGCAGGTACATGCGCAGCAGATCCCCGGCGAACAGGGCGGACTCGTCGCCGCCCGCGCCCGCCTTGATCTCCAGGAGCACGTCCTTGTCGTCACTGGGGTCACGCGGGACCAGGAGAAGGCGGAGCTTCTCGGTGATCTCCTCGCGCTGCTTCTCCAGGACCTTGACCTCGGCGGCGAAGTCCGGGTCGTCGGCCGCGAATTCGCGGGCGGTCCCGATGTCGTCGCCGGTCTGCTTCCAGGACCGGTAGGTGGAGACGATCGGGGTCAGCTCCGCGTAGCGCTTGTTCAGCTTGCGCGCGTTGGCCTGGTCGGCGTGCACCGACGGGTCGGCGAGCTTCTTCTCGAGATCGGCGTGCTCGCCGATCAGTTCCTCGACCGCCTCGAACATCTTCGGGCTCCTGGTTTCTGCGTCATACGTCTGCGGGCCTGCTGGAGGTGTGCCGTCGGCGCGCGCCCCTCGGGTACGCCCGGCCGCACAGCCGGAAAAAACGCCGGTCCCGGCGCCCCGTTGGAGGGCGTCGGGAACCGGCGCTGTGGCTCGCTACTTGCTGGCGGAGCCGGCGGCCTTGCCGAAGCGGGCCTCGAAGCGGGCCACGCGGCCGCCGGTGTCGAGGATCTTCTGCTTGCCCGTGTAGAACGGGTGGCACTCGGAGCAGACGTCGGCGCGGATGGCGCCGCCCTCAAGGGTGCTCCGGGTGGTGAACGACGCACCGCAGGTGCAGCTGACCTGCGTCTCGACGTACTCGGGGTGAATGTCGCGCTTCAAGGTGTCTCCTAGATTCGGGAGGGTTCCGGGTCGTTCGCGCGGATTGCGCGTCCGTGAACCGGGACCGACGTACCAGTCTGCCAGGACCGGCCGTATCTCCCAAAACGAGGACCCGGCCGTGTGTATTCCCCTGCGCACGGGGAACGTTCCGCGATCGCACGGTGACGGAATGTACCGTTACCGTACGACCTTCCCCGCCCCGCCCTTGTCGCCCGCCGACTGCGCCGTGGCGGACGCCGGGACGGGCTTGTCCTGCTTGAGCGCCGCCCACACCTGCCGGTCGGCCTTCTCCTGGGGCAGCACGCGGTTGGGGTCCTGCGGGTCGTACTCCACGGGCAGCGTGACCATGTCGACGTTCTTGGAGCCGAGCCCCTTGAGCCCGTTGGCGAAGCCGGTGAGCTTCTTGACCGAGGCCAGTTCGGAGTCGGTGGTGACGGCCTTGGTCGCGGTGTCCGCCAGCCCGAACAGGGTCTTCGGGTCCGAGAACACCCCGACGCTCTTCGCCTGGTCCATCAGGGCCTTCACGAAGGCCTGCTGGAGCTGGATGCGGCCCAGGTCGCTGCCGTCGCCGACGCTGTGACGCGTGCGGACGAGGCCGAGCGACTGCTCCCCGCTCAGGGTGTGGGTGCCGGGCTCGAGCGAGAGGTGGCTGTCGGGGTCGTCGATCGCCTGCGAGGTGGTGATGTCCACGCCGCCGAGCTCGTCGACGAGCTTCTTGAACCCGGTGAAGTCGACCTCGACGTAGTGGTCCATGCGGATGCCGGACATGGACTCGACGGTCTTGACCGCGCAGGCGGGACCGCCGACCTGGTAGGCCGAGTTGAACATCGTCTGGTGCTCGGCGCCGACCTGTTCACCGGTCGTGTCGCTCGTGCAGGCGGGGCGGTCGACGAGGGTGTCCCGCGGGACCGAGACCACACTGGCGGAGGTGTGCCCCTCGTTGACGTGCACGATCATCGCGGTGTCCGCCCGCGCGGACCCCTCGTCGGCGCCGTACGCGGAGTTGGCGCCGGAGCGGGAGTCCGACCCCAGGACCAGGATGTCCTCGGAACCGTCGTCCACGTCGTCGGGACGGCCGCTCCCCAGGGCTGCGTCGATGTCGACGCCCTTCAGGTTCCCGTTGAGCGTGTAGTAGGCGTAACCGAGCCCGGATCCCCCGACGACCACCAGGGCCGCGGCGCCCCACAGGGCGATCCTCTTCACGCGGCGGGCCCGGGACGGCTTCCTCCGGCGGCTGCCGGTCCCGCGTATTCGGCCGGCGCTCCTGCTCTGCTCGGTCATACGGCTCCCTCGTTCGTGCTCCCTGGTCCCCTGCCAGGAGATTCAGTCGTGGCTGGCCGGCGCTGCGCCGGAGCCGAAGCAGGGAAAAGAGTTGCACAGGCGAACGCCGGTCCGACATGAGCGGACCGGCGGGCGCGGACGCGCGCGGCGCGTCGGGGGCGGGTCGGCATCACCGGTCCCACCTGCGGGTTCTCCGCACTTCGCACGGCCTCGTCAGCGCGTCCCCGACCCCGCGCCTCTGTGGGGAAGGTCTCCCCGCGCGGGGAGGTGGGAGGAGCGCGACAGCCGCCGGGCACGGAATCGGCTGTGAGCCCGCCTCGCGCCGGTCTCCGGCCGAGGCGTTGTCGAGGTCACCTGGCGGGACGACGAGCGCCCCACCACCCACGAACGCGCGGCCGTGCCGCCCGAGCCTCCGACACGCCCAGGGGATGTTCGCCCGGACCGGCGCCGAGGACAGGGACGCACCCCGGCGTCCGCGCGACGTAAGGGCGCAACGCGGCTGCCATGCGGTCCAGTTGCCCCCGAAGGAGACGTAACTCCCCTGTCAGGGTGGAGCGCTGAGTCGCCCCTGTACGCGGAACTGCCCCCGTCACCGGAGTGACGGGGGCAGTTCGGCAGTGCTGCTGATGCGACGTCAGTCGTTGCCGCCGCCGTTGCCCGGCGTCGTCTTCTGGATCTGCAGCAGGAACTCCGCGTTGGACTGCGTCTTCTTCATGCGGTCCAGGAGCAGCTCGATGGCCTGCTGCTGGTCGAGTGCGTGGAGCACACGGCGCAGCTTCCAGGTGACGGCCAGCTCGTCGGTGCCGAGCAGGATCTCTTCCTTACGGGTGCTGGACGCGTCGACGTCCACCGCCGGGAAGATGCGCTTGTCCGAGAGCTTCCGGTCGAGCTTGAGCTCCATGTTGCCGGTGCCCTTGAACTCCTCGAAGATCACCTCGTCCATGCGCGAGCCGGTCTCGACGAGCGCGGTGGCCAGGATGGTCAGCGAGCCGCCGTCCTCGATGTTGCGCGCGGCACCGAAGAAGCGCTTCGGCGGGTAGAGCGCGGTCGAGTCGACACCACCGGACAGGATGCGGCCGGAGGCCGGCGCCGCCAGGTTGTAGGCACGGCCCAGACGGGTGATCGAGTCCAGCAGGACCACGACGTCGTGGCCCAGCTCCACGAGGCGCTTCGCGCGCTCGATGGCGAGCTCGGCGACCGTGGTGTGGTCCTCGGCGGGACGGTCGAAGGTCGAGGAGATGACCTCGCCCTTCACCGACCGCTGCATGTCGGTGACCTCTTCCGGACGCTCGTCGACCAGGACGACCATCAGGTGGCACTCGGGGCTGTTGACCGTGATCGCGTTGGCGATGGCCTGCAGGATCATGGTCTTACCGGTCTTCGGCGGGGCCACGATCAGGCCACGCTGGCCCTTGCCGATCGGTGCGACCAGGTCGATGATCCGGGTGGTCAGGACGTTGGAGTCGGTCTCCAGACGGAGCCGGTCCTGCGGGTACAGCGGGGTCAGCTTCTGGAACTCGGGGCGGCCGCGGCCGGACTCCGGCGCCATGCCGTTGACCGAGTCGAGGCGGACCAGCGCGTTGAACTTCTCGCGGCGCTCGCCGTCCTTGGGCTGGCGCACGGCACCCGTGACGTGGTCACCCTTGCGCAGGCCGTTCTTACGGACCTGGGCGAGCGAGACGTACACGTCGTTCGGGCCCGGCAGGTAGCCGGAGGTCCGGATGAACGCGTAGTTGTCGAGGATGTCGAGGATGCCCGCGACGGGGATCAGGACATCGTCGTCGGCCACCTGGACGTCGGTCGCGAAGTCGTCGCGGCCGCGACGGCCACGGCGGTCGCGGTAACGGCCGCGACGGCCGCGACGGCCGCCCTCGTCGTCGAAACCGTCGTCCTGCTGGCCGCCGCCGCCCTGCTGGCCCTGGCCCTGGCTCTGGCCGCCGCCCTGCTGGCCCTGACGGCGTCCACCGCTCTGCTGGCCCTGGTCGTCGCCCTTGCCCCGGCGGTCACGCTGGCGGTCCCGGCGGTCACCGCGGTCACCGCGGTCACCACGGTCCTGACGGTCGCCGCGGCGGCCGTCCTGGCGGTCGCCCCGACGGCCCTCGGCGTTGTCCGTGGCGGTTTCGGCCTTCGCGTCGGCCTTCGCCTCGCCGCGCTCGTCCGCGCGGTCCTGGCGGCCCTCGCCCTTCGGCTCGGACTTCGGCTCGGACGCGGCCTCCGCCTTGGACTCGGCCTTGTCCGGGCTGCCCGCCTGCGCGGTCGCGCGGCGCCGGCGGCGCTCGCCCGTCGGCTGGTCGTCACTGGCCGGCTGGCCCGGGATGTCGATCTGCTGCTGCGCGGCGGCCTTGTCGGCGGCGGGCGCGGCAGCGGCTTCCTCACCGGTGCGCGACTTGGACGTGGCACGCCGCTTCGGCTTGCTCCCGGCGTCCGTACCGGCGGACGCGGCGGCCTTGGAGGCGGGCGCGGAGGATCCTCCGGCCTGCGCCTCCTTGATGACCTCGATCAGCTGGCTCTTGCGCATGCGCGCGGTTCCCCTGATACCGAGGCCGGACGCGACCTGCTGCAGCTCGGCCAGGACCATGCCCTCGAGGCCGGTGCCGGAGCGGCGGCGCCGTGCGGTGGTGCCAGAGGCAGCACCTTCGGCGGGCACGGAGCTGTCGACGTTCTTGTCGGCAGTCACGCCCATCAGATCGGTGGTGTCGCTCACGAAGGGTCCTTCCCTGGAGCGGACGTCGGCCTTCTGGCTCGGCGACCGGTTGTGCTGTCCGACTGCGGTCTGTTGATCGTGTCGATCGCGGACCTTGCCGGGGCGATGGTCCGCCGGGTACGGCGGAGAGACGAAAGTGCGGGGTTCCGGCGCGAGATCCCCCTGCTCGGCCCACTCCTGGATGAGCAAGAGGGTGTCGTGCCGGTTCCGGAGCGTGCTCGAAAGCTCAGGCAGGCTGCTCAGGCAGTCGGGGAGGCTCCCGGAAGAGTGGTGGTCCCGGAAGGGGACACGAAGCAACGCGCCACGAAGACGTCGATTGCTGACTTGAGGTTAACACTACCGGCTCCAACAAACATTCCCCCTCTCATGCACCGGCAATCACGTGGGATTACGCGGCGAGCGGCAACACGCTCGCCCCTGTGGCGTCGAGAGCGAGCCTGTTCGCGGCCCACCCCTCTCCCGCCAGCCGGGCGACCTTGTCGGCCGACCCCTCCTCCGTCAGCGCGAGCACCGTGGGCCCCGCTCCGGAGATGACAGCAGGCACGCCGTCGGCGCGCAGCCGGTTCACCAGCTCGACGCTCTGCGGCATCGCGGGCCCCCGGTACTCCTGGTGGATCCGGTCCTCCGTGGCGGCCAGCAGCAGCTCGGGGCGCCTGGTCAGGGCCTCGACGAGCAGGGCCGCACGACCGGCGTTGGCCGCGGCGTCCACATGGGGGACGGTGCGCGGCAGCAGGCCGCGTGCCGTCTCGGTGAGCACCGGGGTGGCGGGGACGAAGACCACCGGAACGACGGAGTCCGCGGGGTCCATCCGGATGGCCCTGGCCGCTCCCCCGTCCATCCACGCGAGGGTGAATCCGCCGAGGAGACAGGCGGCGACGTTGTCGGGGTGCCCCTCGATCTCGGTCGCCAGCTCCAGCAGGGCGGCGTCGTCGAGGCGGGCCTCGCCGCCCGTGGTCACGGCGCGCGCGGCGACGATGCCGGCGCAGATGGCGGCGGACGAGGAGCCGAGGCCGCGGCCGTGCGGGATGCGGTTGGCGCAGACGATCTCCAGGCCGTGGGGCTGTCCGCCGAGGAGGTCGAAGGCCGTGCGCAGGGAGCGTACGAGCAGGTGGTTCTCGTCGCGGGGCAGCGTCTCGGCGCCCTCACCCGCGATGTCGATGTGCAGCCCGGAGTCGGCGACCCGGACGACGACGTCGTCGTAGAGCCCCAGCGAGAGGCCGAGGGCGTCGAAACCCGGGCCCAGATTGGCGCTGGTTGCGGGGACGCGCACCCGGACGGCGGCGGCTCGGAACGCGGGACCGGCCATCGGTTGGACGACTCTTCCTGTACGGCGGCGGGGATGTTGTGCGGGGTACTTCGATGTGCGTGGGGTGCCGTTGCGCGGGGACGGGGAGGGCCCGGCAGTAACGACGGCTGCTGCACCACGACGGACGCGGCGGAGCGGGCTGGGTACAGCTTATCGAAGGAAGGTTCTGCGGCGACATAGGGCGCACAGGAGGCGCACGATGCGTGTCGCACACCTCCTATGCGCTCTTCACCCGGGAAGGCGGTTGAGCTGCGGCGCGGGCCGGCTAGGCGAGGCCCAGCCTCTCGGCCGCGGCCACCGCGTCGACCGGGACGGTGACGGGCTGCGGGGCACCCGCGACGGCCCAGTCGGGGTCCTTCAGCCCGTTGCCCGTGACGGTGCAGACGATCTTCTGTCCGGGGTCGACCTTGCCCTCGTCGGCGGCCTTGAGCAGACCGGCCACGGACGCCGCCGAGGCAGGCTCGACGAAGACACCCTCCTGGGAAGCCAACAGGCGGTAGGCAGACAGGATCTGACGATCCGTCACCTCGTCGATGAAGCCGCCGGACTCGTCCCGCGCGTCCAGCGCGAACTGCCAGGACGCCGGGTTGCCGATGCGGATCGCGGTGGCGATGGTCGCCGGGTCCTTGACGATCTCGCCGCGGACGATCGGCGCGGACCCGGACGCCTGGAAGCCCCACATGCGGGGGGAGTGCGTGGAGATCGCGTCCCCCGCGTACTCCTTGTAGCCCTTCCAGTAGGCCGTGATGTTGCCCGCGTTGCCCACCGGCAGGACGTGGATGTCGGGGGCGTCGCCGAGCGCGTCGACGATCTCGAACGCCGCGGTCTTCTGGCCCTCGATGCGGACCGGGTTGACCGAATTGACGAGCGCCACCGGGTAGTTGTCCGAGAGACTGCGGGCCAGGGTCAGGCAGTCGTCGAAGTTGCCGTCGACCTGGAGGATCTTCGCGCCGTGGACGAGGGCCTGCCCCATCTTGCCGAGCGCGATCTTCCCGCGCGGCACGAGGACGGCGCAGACCATGCCCGCGCGCACGGCGTAGGCCGCGGCGGACGCCGAGGTGTTTCCGGTGGAGGCGCAGATGACGGCCTGCGCGCCCTCCTCCTTCGCCCGGGTGATCGCCATGGTCATGCCGCGGTCCTTGAACGAACCCGTCGGGTTGGCGCCCTCGACCTTGAGGTGCACCTCGCAGCCCGTGCGCTCGGAGAGAACCTGCGCCGGGACGAGCGGCGTACCGCCCTCACGGAGTGTGACGACCGGCGTCGTGCTCGTGACCGGAAGACGGTCCCGGTACTCCTCGATGATGCCGCGCCACTGGTGGGTGCCCTTGCTGGTCATGGGTCCTTACTCCCCTTCAACACGCATGATGCTGGCGACACCGCGCACGGTGTCCAGCTTGCGCAGCGCATCGACGGTCCCGGAGAGGGCGGCGTCGGGCGCGCGGTGGGTGACGACGACGAGGGAGGCCTCGCCGCCGGTTTCCTGACTGTCCGGCCGGCTCTGCTGTCGGACCGTATCGATGGATACGCCCTGTTCGGCGAAGACCGTCGCGACCTGGGCGAGCACGCCAGGCCTGTCGGCCACGTCGAGACTGATGTGGTACCGCGTGACGACGTCGCCCATGGGGCTGACCGGCAGACGCGTGTACGCGGACTCACCGGGACCGGTGGTCGCTCCGATGATGTTGCGGCAGACGGCGACCAGGTCGCCCAGGACCGCGGACGCGGTCGGGGAACCGCCTGCGCCGGGGCCGTAGAACATCAGCTGCCCGGCGGCCTCCGCCTCGACGAAAACCGCGTTGTACGCCTCGCGGACGGAGGCGAGCGGGTGGCTGAGGGGGATCATCGCGGGGTGCACGCGGGCGGTGACGGACTTGCCGTCGGCGGCGCGCTCGCAGATGGCGAGGAGCTTGACGGTGCAGCCCATGCGGCGCGCCGAGGCGATGTCCGCGGCGGTGACCTCGGTGATGCCCTCTCGGTGCACCTCACCGATCTTCACCCGGGTGTGGAAGGCGATGCCTGCCAGGATCGCCGCCTTCGCGGCGGCGTCGAAGCCCTCCACGTCGGCGGTCGGGTCGGCCTCGGCGTACCCGAGGGCGGTGGCCTCGTCGAGCGCCTCGGAGTACCCGGCGCCGCTCGTGTCCATCCTGTCGAGGATGAAGTTGGTCGTGCCGTTGACGATGCCGAGCACCCGGTTGACCTTGTCGCCCGCGAGGGACTCGCGCAGCGGGCGTACGAGCGGGATGGCGCCGGCAACGGCCGCCTCGTAGTAGAGGTCCCTGCCGTGCTTCGCGGCGGCGGCGTGCAGCGCGGAGCCGTCCTCGGCGAGCAGCGCCTTGTTGGCCGAGACGACGCCCGCGCCGTGCTCGAAGGCTGTGGTGATCAGCGTCCGGGCCGGCTCGATGCCTCCGATGACCTCGACGACGACGTCGATGTCACCCCGTTTGACCAGGGCGGTCGCATCGGTGGTGATCAGCGCGGGGTCGATGCCCTCGCGCACCTTGGACGGCCGGCGGACGGCGACGCCGGCGAGCTCGACCGGCGCGCCGATGCGCGCGGCGAGGTCGTCGGCGTGCGTCGTCATGATGCGCGCCACCTCTGTGCCGACCACTCCACAGCCCAGCAGCGCCACCTTCAGCGGACGCGTACGCATCATCCGACCTCGTTTCTCATACTTCTGATGTGTGGACCAGTCTCACTCACCGGACGGGGGTTTCTGCCACCCGTCCGGATTTTGAGATGTGAATTTCATCAGCCGACATCGAGTCGCAGGAGATCTTCCTCCGTCTCGCGCCGGACGATGACCCTGGCCTCCCCGTCACGCACAGCGACGACGGGCGGGCGCAGGGCGTGGTTGTAGTTGCTCGCCATGGAGCGGCAGTACGCACCGGTGGCGGGCACCGCGATCAGGTCGCCGGGGGCCAGGTCGGCCGGCAGGAACGCGTCCTTGACCACGATGTCACCGCTCTCGCAGTGCTTGCCGACGACGCGTACGAGCATGGGCTCCGCGTCGGAGCTGCGCGAGACGAGCGCGACGCTGTACTCGGCGTCGTACAGCGCGGTGCGGATGTTGTCCGACATCCCGCCGTCGACGCTGACGTAGGTGCGCAGGCCTTCGAGCGGCTTGATCGTGCCGACCTCGTACAGCGTGAAGGCCGTGGGGCCGACGATCGCGCGGCCGGGCTCGACGGAGATGCGCGGGGTCCGCAGACCGGCGGACTCGCACTCACGGGTCACGATGTCGCCGAGCGCCTTGGCGATCTCGTGCGGCTCCCGGGGGTCGTCGTCGGAGGTGTACGCGATCCCGAGGCCGCCGCCGAGGTCGATCTCCGGGAGCTCGACGCCGTGCTCGTCGCGGACCTCCGCGAGCAGCTGCACGACGCGCCGCGCGGAGACCTCGAAGCCGGCCATGTCGAAGATCTGCGAGCCGATGTGCGAGTGGATGCCGATGAGCTCCAGGCCGTCCAGGGTGAGCGCCCTGCGGACCGCCTCGGCCGCCTGCCCGTCCGCCAGCGCGATGCCGAACTTCTGGTCCTCGTGCGCGGTGGCGATGAACTCGTGGGTGTGGGCCTCGACGCCGACCGTGACGCGGATCTGCACGCGCTGACGCGTACCGAGCCGCTGGGCGATGTGCGAGACGCGGGCGATCTCCTGGAAGGAGTCGAGGACGATCCGTCCGACACCCGCCTCGACGGCCCGCTCGATCTCGGCGACGGTCTTGTTGTTGCCGTGGAAGGCGATGCGCTCGGCGGGCATCCCGGCGTCCAGCGCGGTGGCCAGCTCGCCGCCGGAGCAGACGTCGAGGTTCAGCCCCTCCTCCTTGAGCCAGCGCACCACGGCGCGCGACAGGAAGGCCTTCCCGGCGTAGAACACATCGGCTTCCGTGCCGAAGGCGTCCGCCCAGGCGCGGCAGCGCGCCCGGAAGTCGGACTCGTCCAGGAAGTAGGCCGGGGTGCCGAACTCCTCGGCCAGCCGGGCGACTTCGATCCCACCGACGGTGAGCGCACCGTCCGCGTCACGGGTGACGGTACGGGACCAGACCTTCGGGTCGAGCTCGTTCAGGTCGGTGGCCGGGGCGGAGTAGTGACCCTCGGGAAGGACATCGGCGTGACGGGGCCCGGCGGGGTGTGCGGATCGGCTCATCGTTCTGCTCTGCTCTCTCAAGTCTCTCGTCAGAGGTGTGGGGGCGCGCTGATGCCGAGCGCGAACAGGCCACCTGCCAGCACCTTCCCGGCGGCTTCGGCAAGGGCCAGCCGGGAGCGGTGGGCGGCCGAGGGTTTCTCGTCGCCGACGGGGAGCGGCGGGGTCGTGTCGTGGAAGTCGAAGAAGGCGCCCGCGACGGTCTCGAGGTGGCGGGCGACGCGGTCGGGGGCGTGGTGCCGGGCCGCGGTGGCGAGCACTCCGGGGTGGTCCGCGAGCGCCGCGTGCAGCGCGGGCGCGGGGACGTCGGCGGACTGCTCGTACGAGCCGGTGAGACCGAGCCGCTCCCCCTCGCGGACGAGCGCGCGGGCGCGGGCGTGGGCGTAGCGGACCAGGAAGAGGGGGTTGGGCTCCCCCTGTACGAGGAGGTCGTCGCCCAGGGGCGCGTGGTCATGGGCGGCGGGCCGCTGGAGCCCCCAGAGCGCGGCGTCGCGTCCGAGACGGTCCACGAGGGCCCCGGCGGTGGTGCCGGCGGGGACGGGACGGATCTCGGTGCTCTCCTCGGCCCCGTACCGCAGGCAGGTCCGGACGCGGAGATCCTGCCAGCGGGGGTCGGGCTCCTCGGTGCAGCCGACGATCACCTGACCGCCCTGGGTACGCAGGAGGCGCGCGACGCTCTGCGCGAGGACGGCGGCCCTGATCTCGCGGGGGTGGTGGAGGCGGTGGAGGCGCCCGGCCTCGGTGGTGACCCGCCCGTAGCGGAGTCCCCGTTCCTGGATCTCGCGGACGCGGGCGGTGCGTGCCTCGGCGCCGGCCGATGCGTCGAGCGTGAAGTTCAGGAAGCCCGGCCCGGTGATCTCGACCCGTCCGATCCCGGGCGCACCGGCCACCCGGTCCCGCAGCAGAGCGGCGACCTCCCGCGCCGGCAGCGCGGCGGGGCCGGCCAGCTGGAGGGCGACGGCGCAGGCGTAGTCGCCCCTGCCGCCGGGCCGTGTCCGCTCGACCCGCACGCGCGCGGGAACCGGCGCGCGCAGGGCGTCCTCGTCGACCGCGCGGCGCACAGCGTGCAGCACGGTCCTGGAGAGATCTGCGGGGGTCACGGCACCAGCGTATGGGAGGAAGGGGGGCGCTTCGCCAACCGGTTTCGCCATACGGGCAGCTATCCGCTCGGCCACGGCTTCAGCCGGCCGTGCTAGCAGGCGGTCCCCGCACCCCGCCTGCTGCCGACGGGCCCGGGATCCTCCCGGCGGGCGAGGCGGCGCACCATCCGCACCAGCTCGCTCGGCTCGAAGGGCTTCGCCAGGAACGCGTCGACCCCGGTGGCCACCTCGCAGGGGGTGCACGCGCTGATGACGGCAACCGGCAGATGCCCGGTCCTCGGATCGGCACGCAGCCGGGCCGCGGTCTGTATGCCGTCGAGCCGGGGCATCACCACGTCGAGAGTGACCACATCCGGGCAGACCTCGTGCACCAGGTCCAGGCACTCGACGCCATCGGCCGCGGTCACGACCTCGAAGCCCTCCAGCTCGAGATTGACCCTGATCAGCTGCCGGATGACCTTGTTGTCGTCCACAACAAGCACGCGGCCGTACGCCCCTGACACCCTTCGAGGGTAGGTCGAGCGGAGGAGCTGCGTCCGGGTTTTGCCCACTTCCGCCCCCGGAGGGGTGGCCGGGGCCCGTGCCGTGACCACCGGGGAGGGCTCCGCATCCGGGCCGTCAGGCCCGCCCACGGCCACCCGCACCGGCCCGGACGACGCGGAAATATCCGTTCCCGGACACCCGCCCGGAGCTGGTAGGGTTTCACTCGTCGCCGCCAAGCGCAGCGACAACGCCCCCGTAGCTCAGGGGATAGAGCATCGGCCTCCGGAGCCGGGTGCGCAGGTTCGAATCCTGCCGGGGGCACTTCGCAGGAAGTGCCGAAAAGACCCTCTCGCCAGTGCACGCACTGAGCAGGGGGTCTTTTTCATGCCCCCAGCCCGTGTAGGGCATCGGGCATGGTGCTTCACCATGCGAAGTTGGCCGGGTCCTGTGACAGCCGGCGCAGGGCCCGCCGAGTAGCTGTCCCACGACCGCCTGCACGGCGTTCTCCGCATGAGCAGCCTTTGCCCGCATGTGCTCTACGCAGTCACGCACGGGCGGTTCCGGGACCTTGCCGGGCCTGCCGGCGGCGTCACCCCCCGCTACTGGCCAACAGCGAAAATCCGGACGAACGCCCGGCAAGCTCGTTGTTGGGGTGATGTGTTGACATCGATCGGAGCCGGGGGACTCATGACGTTCGACGACGAGTGGGCACAGCTCAAGGCCGACGCACAGGACCGGCGGTCCACGCAGATGAGCCTCAATACGGCCGGACCCGAGTCGGGCAGTGCGGCGTCCGGGGCCAATTCCGACCTCGTGGTTCATCAGGACGACCTGGGCGCGGTCGGTAACGAGGCCTTCCGGGTCCACGGCGAGCTGCAGAAGCGTGCCGACATCGCAGGTGCCGGCATCGACAAGGCCGGCGCGGGGACGACCGCCCGGGTTGCGGCCGAGTTGCAGGGACGGAACTTCAGCTCGGGCGGTGAGCTGTACACCACTCTCGAGGTCTGGACCTCGCATGTGAAGACGGTCCTGCAGATGTGCGCCCACATCTCCAACCACCTGGACTATTCGAAGAAGGCCCACGCCAACGACGAGGTACAGATCGCCGCCTCCCTCGCGGGAAGAGACGGTTCGCCCGTGCCGGTGTCGGAGCTGCTGTAGTACGTGAAGTGAGCGGGGGCGGAAATCATGGGGGCGTTCTCGTACACAGATCTCATCGAAGTAGATCTGGGCAAACTGGATGCGGCGGCCGATGACTGGACGTCGACAGCGGCCGGGCTGGAGAAGCTGGCCACCGAGGTCTACAGCGGTCTTCTGCAGTTGTCCGACGGGGCTGAATGGGCCGGTCTGAACGCCGCTGTCACGAAGGACTTCGTCCGTAGGACGGCCAAGGAGGTCGCGGATCTCCACCTGGAGGCCCAGAGCATCGTGGCCGTCCTCAAGGATGCCCATGGCGAGCTGACGCACGTCCAGAAGCGGGCCAGGGAGCTGACCGCGGAAGCCCGTAAGGGCGATCCCACTCGGGATGCCGGCCCTGATCCGGGGCTGCTGGTGACGGATGGTCCCAACGGCACGGTGAAGGTCACGGAGGCGTTCTGTGGCGTCGAGGGGACATCCCAGCGCACCAAGGACCTGATGCAGTGGTACGCGGACACGCTCACGGGGCTCGTGTCCCACGCGGCGGAAATCGACGCGGCCGTCACCCGGGCCCTGAAGAGAAGCCACGGCGGCGACCCGCACAACGCGGGGCATGCGACGTACACCTCGTTGGACGAGGACCAGCTGCCACGTGCCATGAAACTGGCTTCACTGGGAGACGACGCGAACACGGCGCAGCGGGCCGAACTGCGGCGGCTGTGGTCCTCGCTCAGCCCGCAGGCCCGTGCGGAACTGTGGAGCGGACACAAGGACGACCTCCTCGCGGCGGGGCTGCTCGCTCCGACGGTCAAGCGAGCCGCTCCCGACCGGGGTTCCGGCCCTCATGGCGCCGAGGAACCCGGAGCGGAGGAGCGCAGGACCCGGGAGAAGATGAATCTGATCGCCGAGGCTGCCGACTGGAAGGGCGACAACGACGCAGCCAGGCACATGGCGCATTACCTGGGGAACAGCGGGACGGACATGGAGCTGCCCGTCGACAAGATGATGTCTGAGGTACCCAGCTTCAGTGCTCATGTCGAGAACAGCATCAGGGAATCCCAGAACGAATGGCGCGAGGAGGCGCTCGCGGAGTTCAGGAAGAACGGCGGGCAGCCGGTCTCCATTCCGGTGGAAACCGGGAACCGGGACTTCTACTTCTCCAAGGACGTCAATGAGAACTGGTTCTACGCGGTCGGTGGCACCAGATCGAACGTGACCGGGGTGGTCACCGTCGTACCGGACGCAAGCGGTGAACCCAAGATCGGCCTCGACTACCAGGCCAATGCATGGGACCGCTACAACTGGGACGAGGACAAGGGGGTGACCATCGATGTCCCCGGAGGCAGCGCCCTGAGCATTCCGGACGGTCGGATGGCTCGCCTGCACACCACAGGCATCGCCCAGGAGTTCGACATGGCGGGTAGCGGCTCCGTCAAGCACTACGATCTGGGCGCGTCCGCCCCGAACCAGCAACCCCTGCCCGCGCCGGACGAGCCCGGGCGCGAGGGCGACCGCACGGATCCGGGCCGTGAGCAGCAGGAAGCGCGGTAGAGGACCGATGAAGAGCTTCAGCAAGACCGTTGCCGACGAGCCGCACGTACGCCGCCGTCGCATGCCTGTCGCCGTCATCGTCCTGTCGGTTCTTCTCGCATGCGCCGTCGGCACGATCGGTGTGGTCTCCTGCGTCACGGAGAAGGTCTCCTCGGACTTGATGGACAAGGAGATGACCTGCTGCTGGGAAGACGGAGCCACGCCTGCCTGGATGAGCGACCGGATGGGCATCCGCATCCCGGACACGGCATCGGATCGTCGGGCGGGTTACAAGGTCGGGGAGCGCTACGACACCGGGCTCCTGTCCTTCGTTCTCCAGACCGACGAGGCGGAAACGTATACCGGCCGGCTCATCCAGGACGGCACCGAGATGATCAGGAATTTCCATCCCGAGGAGAAGGACTACCGCCCTGCGGCGGCGTTCGGCCACCTCGGACTGGCTGAGCCGGAAACGTTCGTCCAGGGCCTGCGCAGAATCAGCCTGTGCCCGGACGACCTCGCGACCCCGGAGGGCAAGTACCTCCAACGCTGCGTGGATCTCTTCGCCCACGAGTTCACACCCGGCACCACGCGGATCTACGTCCGGTCGACCATCGAGCCGTCCGTGACGCCCCCTCCTGCGAGCTAGGCTCCGTGACCCCGGGGCGTGCCGCGTAGGTGGGGAGGACGCCCAGCGCTACATGTGGCCCGCCGTTTCTGCACATCCCGGACGTGGCGGAGCCCGGGAGTCGTATCCAGCTCCCGGGCCCCTGGGGTTGCCACCCAATTGCGCTTGCCAGCGCCGTTTAAGAGTGCGGATCAGTCGTCATACCGTCGCGTTCTGCCTTTGAACTACCGCGCCGCGTAGAGGCGCAGGCCGGATTCGAACCAGCATTCAACGGTGTTCGTCCGTACTCGGTCGATCTGGCAATCGGCGGCGATACTGAAGCTGGAGCGAGAGTCTGAGATTGATCGCGGCTGCCTCTGCCATGTTGGGCCACCCCGGCAGGTGGTGCCGGGGGGAGGACTCGAACCTCCACCGTTACCGCGTCTTCAGGCTGAACGTCAGTTTCAGCTTGCGCTCGTCACACGGGGCGGACCTCATTCCGCCTCGTGCGGGGTTGCGCAGCCCCCACGGCATTGGCGCGGGGGCGTTCTTGGGGGTGCCGCCTCGCGTCCGGCGTCAGCCGAACAGGTAGCCGAACACCGCGTCCCCGACCCGCCGGTCGGTGACCTCGGCTCCGTTGGCCTCCTCGCGGGCGAACTTCACCGCGTGCTGGAGCTTCTCGACCCGCTCCAGCAGTTCGTTCACCCGTCGCGCCGGAAGCGCTCCGGAGAACTTCACGGTCGTCCAGTATCCGATCGGCACGTCCTCGTAGTACACGTCGACCTGCGCCGGGTGCTTCTCGGTGGCCTCGGCCTTGACGTGGTTACGGGGGACCTTCTTCGTCCGGATGGTGCGGACCGGCTCCGTCTTCCACCAGTCCGTCGACGGGTCGAGCGACCAGGACTCGGAGGCGTCCAGAACCGGAAGCTTCTTCACGAAGGTGTGCAGGTCGGTGAGCTGCTTCTCCAGGAAGAGGAGGTAGCTGACCGGGACTTCGGCCACGACCGTACGCCCGTCGACGGTGACGTCCGCACGGGCCGAGCAGTTCGCCCAGTCCTTCGTCGCGGTCACGTCGAACAGCCGGGTCAGCGACGCGGACATCTCACGCAGCGCCTCCTCGGCCTTGATCTGCACCCGAGCGGACTCGGGCGGAAGCTGCTCGCCCTCCTCGTCCTTCGGCTGGTACGTACGCGAGATGCCGGCCAGCAGTGCCGGCTTCTGCACCTTGTGGTGGGCCGCGGTGATGTCCTGGAGCGACTTGCTCTTGACACCCTTCTCCACGGCGATGATCTGGTTGAGCTTCGTCACTTCGCCCCCTTCGAGTGATCAGGAACGTACCGCACCCGTTTTCGATCAGTCGCGCGAATTTCCGTCGAGTGCACTCGTGCCGCCCCGGGCCATCCGGAATCCGAGGTCGTCGATCGCGAAAGTGGGGTGGCTGCGGCGGCGCACCGTGGCACCGCAGCCGCGCTCCGCCTCGGCCCAGCCACCGCCGCGGAAGGTGCGGTAGGCGCCGTAGACCTCCTCGTCGTAGAGGTCCCAGCACCACTCCCAGACGTTGCCCAGCATGTCGTACAGCCCCCAGGCGTTCGGGGACCTGCCGCCGACGTCGTGGAGCCTGCCGTCCGAGTTGTCCTCGTACCAGGCGATGGCGTCGAGTTCGCCGTAGCGGTAGCCGGTGGTGCCCGCCTTGCACGCGTACTGCCACTCCGCCTCCGTGGGCAGGCGGTAGCCGTCGGCGGACGGGTCGCGGACGACCTCGCCGTTCCGTGCGTCGCGTGAGTAGACCTGGGCCAGTCCGACGCGCGCCGAGAAGCGGTTGCACAGGTCGACGGCGTCGAGCCAGCTGACGTTCGTCACCGGCAGGGCGTGGGACACGGAGGGATCGGGGGTCGTGTCCGTGAGGGCCCAGTACTGCCCGAGGGTGACGGGGAGACGGGCGAGGCGGAAGGGCCCGACGGTCTCCCGCCACCGTGCTCCGCGGCGGTCGTCGCGGAGGTCGACGGTGCCGGCCGGTATCCGGACCATGCCTGCCGCCGTCTCGTCGTCGAGCAGGCTCACGCGGTTCCCTCCCTGTCCTGAGGGCCGAAATGCCCCCGCGCACAGGCTACTTCGGTCGGCGTACGGCCGCCGGTGAACCCGGTCCTCCGGGGGAACCCGGTTGCGGCACCCGCCTCAGCCGAGCCTGCGGACGGGCACCCCGTCGAGGTAGGCGCGGATGTCCTCGACCGCGTCCCCGTAGTACGCGGCGTAGTTGGCCTGTGAGACGTAGCCCAGGTGCGGTGTGGCCAGGAGACGCGGTGCGCTGCGCATCGGATGGTCCGCCGGGAGGGGTTCGACGTCGAACACGTCCACGCCGGCACCCGCGATGGCCCCTCGGTGCAGGACGTCGAGCAACGCGTCCTGGTCGACGATCGCCGCCCGTGAGGTGTTGACGAGATAGCTGCCGGGCCGCATCAGCCCGAGCTCCTTCGCGCCGAGCAGTCCACGGGTACGGTCGCTCAGCACCAGATGGACGGAGACGAAGTCGCTGGTCTTCAGCAGTTCTTCCTTGGACGCCACGAATCCTGCCCCGGCCTCCTCCGCACGCTCCGGGGTCAGGTTCCGGCTCCAGGCCACCACGTCCATGCCGAAGGCGCGGCCGACCGCCGCGACCCTCCCGCCGATCTTCCCCAGCCCCAGGATCCCGAGCCTGCGCCCGTGCAGGTCGGCGCCGACCGTGGACTGCCAAGGGCCGCCGTCGCGCAGGGCGTTGGCCTCGGTGACGATCCCGCGCGCCAGTCCGAGCAGCAGCGCCCAGGTGAGCTCGACGGGCGGGGTGGCCGTGCTGGCGGTACCGCAGACGGTGACCCCGTGCGCTTCGGCCGCGGCGTAGTCGATGGACGTGTTGCGCATGCCGGAGGCGACGATCAGGCGGAGCCGTGGCAGCCGTTCGATCAGCGTCGCCGGAAACGGCACGCGCTCCCTCAGCGTGACGACGATGTCGAACTCCGCTAGCCGTGAGGCCAGTTCGTCCTCGGTGGCGCAGTGATCGGCGAAGCCGACCACGTCGATGTCGTCGGCGACGGATGACCAGTCGGCGGCGGTACCCGCCACCGACTGGTAGTCGTCGAGCACGGCACAGCGGAGCTTCATGGTGTCCTGCCCTTCGGCGGCACGGAGACGGCACCGCGGCGGCATCGCCGCAGCACCGCGAAATCTACCGGCCGGGTCCGGGGCTCACGCGTCCAGCCAGGCCTCCGCGTTCCGGGCGACGTCGTAGACGCGCTCCACCTGGGTGGCGGTGAGCACACCCGTGAGCGGGGCCAGGGCGGACACCTGACGCTCCCGGTAGACGCTCACACCGGCCGGGGCCGCGACCACCTCCAGTGCGGTGACCCCGGTGAACACCAGCACGGTCCGCACGGGTACGTCGTAGGCGCAGTACGCCTCCAGCGCCTCCCGGGCCCGTCCGGCACCGGGCCGGCCGTCGAGCTCGTACGGCTCCGGGGCGTCGTCGTCGACCCGCAGGGTGCCGTCCTCGATCCGTACGGACCCGCCTGGACGGTGATCGGTGCTCACGGCGAACACCCCGCCGGGCCCGATGAGCAGATGCCCGATCTCCGTGCCGTCCGGCAGGGGCACGGAGTGCAGCACCCTCCAGCCGTGCCGGGTCAGGCGTTTGAGCTCCGCGCCGACCCGCCGCTCCCCCGCGAGGGCGCCGCGCCGTGGATCCGCGTCCTTGTGCCGCCGCAGCGCTCCGGTGGCCACCCGTACGAACGCCCCGGTACCGGTCTCGCCGAGCTGCTCCCGGAGCCCGTTACCGGGCCGCCGCTGGGCGAGGTCGTTCGCGGGGGTCAGCGCGGGCAGGGCGGCCGGCCGCCGGCGACGCTCCTTCTCCGGCACGGCGCCAGGGTCGGTCCCGTCCACAGGGGCAGTCCCG
This sequence comes from Streptomyces sp. Alt3, assembly GCF_030719215.1. Taxonomy (NCBI): domain Bacteria; kingdom Bacillati; phylum Actinomycetota; class Actinomycetes; order Kitasatosporales; family Streptomycetaceae; genus Streptomyces; species Streptomyces glycanivorans. The sequence goes on from NZ_CP120983.1 coordinate 2,728,138, forward strand.
GGCTCCGGCTCCGGCTCCGGACCGGCCACCGGCTCAGAAGCTGCCGGAGGCGCTGCCACCGGCTCGGAGACTGCCGTGCGCGCTGCCACCGGCTCGGGGGCCGCCGTGCGTACGGCCGTCGGTTGCGGTGCCTCGGCGGGGGCAGGCACCGGCGGCGGCCCGTCGGGGGCAGCGGGTGAGGGACCCGGCTCCTTCACGGCTCCGCGCCTGCGCATGCCTCTCATCGGCGGGATGCGTGGTACCGGCGGCGGGGCGGGCAGCACGGCCGGCACCTCCTCACCGACCAGGGCCGGAAGGTCCGGGACCTGCCGCGCGAGTGCGTCGGTCACCGCGTCCCGGTAGCGCGGGTGCAGGACCGTGATCGTGCCGCTGCCCCGGTCCGCCCAGCCGATCGCCGTGCCGTCCGGCAGGTTCACATAGAGCCGGTCGTGCCCGAAGAGCTGCCATGACGTGACCTTGAGATCCTGCATCGTGCCCCCTCTGTTCACCCCACCGGCATCCTTGCTCCCCCAGCCTGTACGCGGGCCGTCCCGCCGCACAGGGCGCAGAGCGGGCGCGCGGAGTCGGGGACACGGCGTTCCGGAGCTGTCCGGGGCCTGTGTGCCCCGGACTGCTCCGGTACCCCGGTCAGACCAGGGGGAGGCCGGGCGCCGGATAGGCGTCCATCATCGTCCTCACTTCGTCCCTGACCTTGGAAACGGTCGTTTCGTCACCTGTACGAGCGGCATCGACCACACGATCGATCCACTGCGCCACCGCCCCCATCTCGGAGGCGGGCACGCCCCGGGACGTCAGGGCGGGTGTGCCGATGCGGATGCCGGACGGGTCGAAGGGCTTCCGGGGGTCGTAGGGAACGGTGTTGTAGTTGACGACGATCCCGGCACGGTCGAGCGCCTTGGCCGCGATCTTCCCGGAGACTCCCTTGCCCGTGAGGTCGGCCAGCAGCAGGTGGTTGTCCGTACCGCCGGACACGAGGTCGAAGCCGCGTGCCGCCAGTTCCTCGCCCAGCGCGCGGGCGTTGGCGACGACCTGATGGGCGTACGCCGCGAAGTCCGGCCCCGCCGCCTCCTTCAGGGCCACCGCGATGGCGGCGGTGGTCTGGTTGTGCGGGCCGCCCTGGAGCCCGGGGAAGACGGCGCGGTCGACTGCCCTGGCGTACTCGCCCCGGGTCAGCAGCATCGCCCCGCGCGGCCCGCGGAGGGTCTTGTGGGTGGTGGTGGACACCACGTCGGCGTACGGAGCGGGCGAGGGATGCGCGCCGCCCGCGATCAGCCCCGCGATGTGCGCGACGTCGGCCACCAGCACCGCTCCCACCTCCCGGGCGATCTCGGCGAACCCTGCGAAGTCGATCACGCGGGGCACGGCGGTGCCCCCGCAGAAGATCAGCCTGGGCCGCTCGGCGCGCGCCAGGTCGCGCACCTCGTCCAGGTCGATGCGCCCGGTGTCGCGCCGCACCCCGTACCGCACGCCCCGGAACCACTTGCCGGTGGCCGAGACGTCCCAGCCGTGGGTGAGGTGTCCTCCCATCGGCAGCGACATCCCGAGGACGGTGTCGCCCGGCTCCAGGAAGGCCAGGTAGACGGCGAGGTTGGCCGGGGAGCCGGAGTACGGCTGGACGTTGGCGTGGTCCATCCCGAACAGTGCCTGGGCCCGCTCGGCGGCGAGCGTCTCCACCTGGTCGATGACCTGCTGGCCCTCGTAGTACCGCTTTCCGGGGTATCCCTCGGAGTACTTGTTCTGCAGGACGGTGCCGGACGCCTCCAGGACGGCGGCGGACACGTAGTTCTCACTGGGGATCAGGCGCAGGGTGTCCGCCTGGAGACGCTCCTCGGCGTTCACCAGGGCGGCGAGCTCCGGATCGGCCGCTGTCAGGGCGGGGCGGCGGGAATCGGACGGCTGTACGGCCACGGGGATCCTCCCGGGTCGGTCGCGCGGGGGCGACATGGACCCGGATCGCCCAGGCGGACGGCTCTCCGGCGATGACGCCCCGGGCACGCCCGGAGTGTGCCGCTCCCTCGTGGTCGTTTCCACGGAGCGCCCTGCCGGGCACGCGCCAGTCACGGCACTCCGCACCCTACTGCGCAGCGGCCCGTCGTGACACGGTGCGGAGGCACGCGCGCCGATCGTTGCATCACGCACCAAAAGACGCCCAACCTCTGCAAGGACGCTTGAACGGGCACGAAACCGGGCAGCTTCCCGGGGACCTGATGAGGTTCGGCGGTGGGGGGCCGTGATGGAGTCGCGCGATCAGTCGGATACACCGGAGCCCAGACCCGGCACCGGGTGGGAGACCGTACCGGAGCACTCCTCGGGGGCCGTTCCGCCGCCTCCTCCCACTCGGCCTCCGACGGCCGGTCCGCCACCGCCCGGCGGCTCTCCGCGGGCGGTCGCCGCCGGTCTGCTGAGCCTCTCCGGCCTGGGGCTCGGCCACGTCCTGGTGCGCCACTGGGGCAGGGCCGCGGTGAGCTGGGCGGCGACGGCCGTCCTCCTCCTCGTCGCGCTGCCCGCCGACCCGGACGGGGTGCCCGCCGTCCTCGTCGCCGGCTATCTCCTGCTGCTGGTCCTCGCCGGGGCCGACGCGGCCCGCATCGCCCGGCGTACGGAGTTCCGTCGGTGGTCCCGGCCCGCCCTGGCTGCGGTGCTCGGGCTGCTCCTGCTGGGCATACCGGTCGCGGGCACGGCCGCCTACGGCTCCGCGCGGGACGAGGCCGTGGAACAGGAGCTGCTCGGCCGGCTGGAGGAGGGCGACGACCTGGTCGCGAAGGCGGCGAAGAGCCCGTTCCCCCTCTCCGCGCCCGACTTCCGGCACGCGCTCTCCCTCTACCGGGAACTGGCCGAGGACCACGCCGGTTCACGCGCCGCCGCCCGTGTGCCGGGACGGCTGAAGGACTACTACGCCGCCGTCGCCTCGCCGTACCGCGCGAAGAAGCACTGCGAGGCCGTCGATCCCCTGACCTATCTGCGTACGCTCCGCGGCACGGTGGACCGGAAGCTGCTCGGCGACCTCGCGAACTGGCCCGACGCCCCGCTCGCGGAGTCGCTGTACGGCTGCGGCGTCTCCCGGCTGGACGGCGCGGGCACCGAATCCGGCGCGAAGGAGCTGGGCACCCTGCTGCGTACGTTCCCTGGCACCACGCAGGCGGACCGGGTCGGCCCGGCGGTCAGCGCCACGATCGACCGCCAGGTGGCCGGTCTGAAAGGTGCGGAGCCCTGCGCCGTGACCGACCAGCTGCGCCGGACGAGCACACTGGTGGGCGAGCTCCCCGCGTCCTCCGTGCCGTCCCTCGCACCGCAGGCCGCCGCGGGCGTCCGGGACGGTGTGTACGCCTGCGGCGTGGACGAGTTCGAGGACGAGCACTTCGCCGACGCGCGGCAGACCCTGACGGACTTCGCGGACACCTACAGGCAGGACGGGCGTCGTCGGCACGCCCTGGACATCGCCATCGCGGCCGAGATAGCCGAGGTCCGGCCCTCGGCCGGCAAGCGGCTGCCCGGTAGCGGGAAGCCGGGGGGCGTCCGCATGGAGCTCGTCATCAGCAACGGCGCCCCCAACGACGTGGAGGTGCTCTACACGGGGCCGGTCACCGGCACGGTGAAGCTGAAGGCGTGCGGAAGCTGCGCACGGTTCAGCAGCGAGGCCACGGGCGCGGCAGGCGCCTGCAGGGCGAGCGGCACGTCCTACCCGAAGGCACGTCTGCGGCTTCCCGCGGGCGAGTACCACTTCCTGTACAAGCACGGCACGGGAGCGTCCTCAGCCGTCGACAGCTACGCCGCCGGGTCCAGCGTCAAACCCGGCTACTCGTACACGAGTTGCACCTACGTCATCGAGAGGGACCCGTACGGCCTGGACCTTCCCACGCTGCCGGAACTGCTGGAGCCGACGTCCGCGCCCCGGTGAGCTCCGTCCGCCCGACGCGGCCGCGCGTCAGGCGGAGGTGCGCTTCCGCGCGCCCCGGGCGGTCTTCGCGGCGGGCTTGGCGGTGGCCTTCGTCGCCGACTTCTTCGCCGTGCTCTTCTTCGCCGTGCTCTTCTTCGTCGGGGCCTTCTTCGCGGCGGGCTTCTTCGTGGGTGCCTTCTCCGCCGTCGGCTTCTTCCCGGCCTGCTTCCCGGCCGGTTCCTTCGCCGCCGCCTTCCCGGCGGACGCCCTCCCGGCGGCCGCCTTCTTCGGTGCCGCCTTCTTCGCCGGGGCCCCCTGCGAGGCCGCCCCGCTCTGCTTCGGACCGCCACTCCTGCCCGATCCGATGTGGTGGACGTCCGCGACCTCGCCGTCCTCCCCCTGGGACTCCTTCGCCGCCCGGACGCTGCTCTCCAGCGCCGCCATCAGGTCGAGCACCTTGCCCTCGGGCTCCTCGGCCGCTTCCTCGGTGACGGGTTCGCCGGCCGCCTTCGCCGCGACGAGCTCCTCGACCGCCTCGCGGTAGTCGTCGTGGAGCGTCTCCAGATCGGCGTCGCCGAGGGTGTTCATCAGTGCGTCCGCCAGGTCCAGTTCCGCGTCGCGGACCCTGACGTCCGAGTCGGGGGCGACGCCCTCGGGGGTGCGGATCTCGTCCGGCCACAGCAGCCCGTGCATCGCGATCACGTCGTCGACCACCCGCAGCATGCCGAGCCGTTCCCGCCCGCGCAGCGCGTACTTCGCGACGGCGACCTTGCCGCTGCGCCTGAGGGCCTCGCGCAGCAGGGCGTACGGCTTGGCGGCCGGGACACCGTTGGCCGAGAGGTAGTACGCCGAATCCAGCTGGAGGGGGTCGACGGCCGAGGCCGGCACGAATCCCTCGATCTCGATCGTCCTGGCGGTGGGGAGCGGGAGCGAGGCGAGGTCCTCGTCGGTCACGGGGATCACCGTGCCGTCGGCGTCCTCGTACGCCTTGACGGTCTCGGAGGCCGGCACCTCCTCCTCGTCCAGTTCGCAGACCTTGCGGTAGCGGATCCGGCCGCCGTCGGAGAGGTGGATCTGCCGGAAGGAGATCGAGTGGTTCTCGGTGGCGTTCATGAGCTTGACCGGGATGCTGACCAGACCGAACGAGATGGAGCCGTTCCAGATGGACCTCACCGTTCACCCCTTACGACCGCCATGACCGTCATGACCGCATCCATGCGATTTCATGTGATTCTTATCGTATGACGCCGATCACGGAGGTGGAGGGGCGGCGCCTGGCGCTCAGCAATCTCGACAAGGTGCTGTATCCGGCCACCGGCACGACCAAGGGTGAGGTGCTGCACTACTACGCGGCCACGGCCGCCGAGGTCATGCTGCCGCACCTGCGGGACCGCCCCCTGTCGTTCCTGCGGTATCCGGACGGCCCGGAGGGGCTGCGCTTCTTCACCAAGAACCCCCCGCCCGGTACACCCGACTGGGTGCGCACCGCTCCGGTCCCCCGCAGCGACGACCCCGGCGCACGGCAGGTCCTCGCCCAGGACCTGCCGTCGCTGATGTGGGCGGCGAACCTGGTGGTGGAGTTCCACACCCACCAGTGGCGGCAGGACTCCCCCGCCGTGGCCGACCGGATGGTGTTCGACCTGGACCCCGGCCCGCCAGCGGGCGTCGTGGAGTGCTGCACGGTCGCCCTCTGGCTGCGGGAGAGGCTGGCGCGGGACGGGCTGCCCTCGTACGGGAAGACGTCCGGCTCCAAGGGGCTCCATCTGCTCGTCCCCCTGGAGCCCACCCCCTCCGAGGAGGTGACCGCGTACGCGAGGAAGCTCGCGGTCGAGGCACAGGGCGCACTGCCCGAGCTGGCCGTGCACCGGATGACGCGCGCGCTGCGCCCGGGGAAGGTGTTCGTGGATTTCAGCCAGAACGCCGCGGCCAAGACCACCGCCGCGCCGTACACCCTGCGGGCGAAGGGCAGTCCGACGGTCTCCGCGCCCGTCACCTGGGAGGAGATCGAGGGGTGCGGGGCTCCGGACGATCTCGTCCTCCTCGCCGGTGACATGGCCGCCCGCCTGGAGCGGTACGGGGATCTCCTCGCTCCGCTGAACGACCCCGGGCAGGCAGGGGCCCTCCCCGCGGGCTGAACCGGGGCGACGCGAACGGGGTGCGCACAGCTGGAGCGCCCGTCCCGAGCGGTCACCCTCAGGGCCGGACCGGACGGAGCGGTCGCGGCATTCGCGGCGACAGTGCCGACGCAACGCCCGGTCGGAGCGGGGAAGCCTGGACGCAGCGGGACCGACGGGCGCCCCTGCCATGAGCTGCACCGACTATCTCTCCACCCGGTCCACGAAAATCTATGTCGGCGGCAGTAGACATTGGATGGTGGCATAGCTATGGTTTCTCTCGTAGCCAGAGAGACAGCAGGGCCCGGCAGAGACGAACTGCCGGGCAGCGGTATCAGTGGTCGCAGTTCGCAGGACGGTGCGGTGGTGGAGTTTCGAAGCCAGGGTTGTCGCAGGACGGCGACGGGACTGACAACCGGACCGGGTGGCCCGCAGTAGTCAGGGGCCGCCACGAGAAGTACCGCAGCACTCGGCAGCGAAGTCGGGTGAGCAGCACCTCGGTGAAGGCGTCGGCTGCGGACGCGCGCACCGGTAGGTTCGGCAGTGGGCTTCCGAGCCGGAGCACACGCAGTACGGGCAACGGGGCCGGCTGCCGAGGAGTGGCGCCGTGACGGGCCACCGAGCAATGCGCAGGACAGCAGTAGGCAAGTGATCCCAGAGGGAAGAACGGAGGAGCCAGGCGCCATCAGGATCGCCCGGGCGGAGCGTTGAGCCCGGGTACCGCAGGACATCGACAGTGAGGTGGTCTCCGGTCAAGCAACCGCGATCCCCGCAGCCCGATACCTTCCAGGTCGGGCCGGCGGACGCAGAGGGCCGGCGTAGTACCAGCCGGCAGATGGTGTAGCAGTTCCTTCGGGGCCCGGGTGCCGTACGGCACCCGGGCCCCTCCACGCGTTCCACAGAGAGGTGCAAATGACAGCAGGCGACTCCTTCGGCCGTCTCGACGACGACGACTATCCCGCCTACACCATGGGGCGGGCCGCCGAGATGCTCGGTACCACGCAGGGATTTCTCCGCGCCGTCGGCGAAGCCCGCCTCATCACCCCGCTGCGTTCCGAGGGTGGCCACCGGCGCTACTCCCGCTACCAGTTGCGCATCGCCGCCCGCGCCCGCGAACTCGTCGACCAGGGCACGCCCATCGAGGCCGCCTGCCGCATCGTCATCCTCGAGGACCAGCTCGAGGAAGCCCAGCGCATCAACGCCGAATACCGCGCCGCCGCCTCGGATAAGCCCACGACCGCGGGCTGAGGCGGCCCCGCCCCGCCCGCCCTCGACGCGCATCGCGGGCCGGGCTCCGGGCGGGCCGCCCTCCCGACCGCTTGCCCCGGACCATGACCGCCGGCCTCAGGCCCGCCGGTGGCACGATCCAGGGCACGCGCGAGCGGCCATGAACGCGTCAGGACGCGCTCATGGGCCACCGCGGGACGAGGAAGGATGCCGGCGCGACAGTCGCGCCGCGAAGCCGTACGTGACAACGACCCCTGCTGGAACACTGCGTCGCACGTGGGTCAATATCTATTCCCGCGGAACCAGGGTTGATTTTGTCGCGCGGACAGCGTTTTTATCGCGGCGTCGAATTTGTACTATCGACCACACGCGGGTCACTACGGCATGCTACTGTCGATCCCAGTTGCAGTTGTGGTTCCCAAAAACTTCAACGCTCGCGCCGGCGTTCCGCTGCGGGAGCGTTTTATATTTCCGGTTATTCTCCGGGCGGGGCATCATCGCGGCGACCCGGTGTCCGTGGATTGCGGGCTCCGGCGCACTGCCCCACAAGGAGACATGACATGGCGTCCGGCACTGTGAAGTGGTTCAACGCGGCCAAGGGTTTCGGCTTCATCGAGCAGGACGGTGGCGGTGCGGACGTGTTCGCACACTTCTCGAACATCGCCGCGGAGGGCTTCCGTGAGCTGATCGAAGGCCAAAGGGTCACCTTTGACATCGCGCCGAGCCAGAAGGGCCCGACGGCCGAGAACATCGTTCCCGCCTGACGCTGACACGCACTTCGCAGCTGGGGCCCGCATCCCTCGGGGTGCGGGCCCCAGCTGCGGGCTTTTCCCTCGGTGACGCCACCTGTGGGACAGAACGACCCCCGGCCTCTCACCAGGAGGCACGCTTTTCCGGACAGCTCCCTTCGACGCCGGGATCTCACGCCGATATGACGCCACTCATTTCGTCGCCTGCGCCACACCGGATTCATTGCGCAGCTGCTTCCATTTCGCATTCCATTTCGGTCCGTTCTTGTCCGTTCTTGCGATTCCCCCGCACCGCCTTTCCGCCCTGGGAGTTCCTTGACACGACCGACGCGCTCACCCACTACGCCCGCTCGGTGGAGCGGCGCCGAAGTCGACGTGGCCGCACCGGGCCGGCCCAAGGACCTCATCGACGCCTCCGGCATCCCCGTCACGATCACCGCGCCGGTGGCGGAACATCCCGAGCGCGGCACCTCCTCACGCGGCCGTCGCGGTCCTGCGCCAGCCGCCCGGCGCAGGACAGCGCGGCAGACCTTCATCGACGCGGCGGCGGCCTGAAGGGCCTCATGCTCAGGAAACTCACCCATCACTGCCGGAGGCACCTTTTGACCCTGGTTCAGATGTATCCCCGCTCGACGGGCGTCATCCCCGCGCACAGCACCGCGGCACACGCCACGGACACGGACGCGGACATGCTGCAAGTCTGCGACGACATGACCATCGAAGTCGCCCTGTCCCTCATGGCCGGCGCCCGCACCGGGCGTCTGGCCGTCTGCGACAACGACGGTCTGTGCACCCACCTGGTCACCCAGTTGCAGCTCACCGCGGTCCGCGACAGTCCCGCCTACACCGACCGGCTCCAACTGCGCGACGTCCTCGGCGGGGGTGGGCCGTTCACCGCACCCGTGACCACGACCGCCGAAGCCGAGGACGCAAGTCCGGGCCGCCGACTCGCCGCACTGCCGGCCGTCGGAGACCGGGCCGGCGCTCCGGGCGTCCTCGCCCTGACCCGCTGAACCGCCTCACCGCGGTGGAACTGTCCCCCTCTTCCTCTTCTCCCTGTGAGGCATCATGCGCTGTGTCATCGCTCGCTTCCCCTTCGACCTGACCAGGAACGGCGTTCTGGAATCCATGAAGGGCGTCAAGCCCGAACCGGCCGTCGGTGAATCCGTGATCATCGGCCGCCGCACCTACCCGGTCAAGCAGGTCGGGCAGGTCGTGACGCGCCAGGACCGCCGTGACTTCAGCACCGGTGAAGTCGTCCGGGCCATGACTCAACTCGGGTTCAGCTGCACCGATCCGTCCCGGACCGCCGCGCCCGAGCGTGCCTCCACCCCGTTCCAGCAGGCTTCCGAGATGCTCGGCGCCCCTGACGCCGTCTGACCGGCGAGCGGGCGCGAGCCGCCACCGGAACAACAGTGAGGGTCCGACCGGCATGTGCCGGTCGGACCCTCACCGCGTTGCCGCGCTCCGTCGGCGCGCCGCTCCACCGAGGCAGCCGCTTCGACGAGCAGTTGGTCAGGCGTCGGTATGAGAGGCGATTCCGGCCAACGCCCACGGTCCGCCCTGATGGTGGCGCTGGTGCGACATGCAGGATCGAACTGAGCGGTCGAGGGCCGCGCGGACCGCACCGCTCCTTCATCGCCCGGCCGACGTGCGCACACACATGCAACGTCGCGGAAGAGACGACAAGGAGGGTGGAACGTCCCGGCCGTGGTGCACACTCTGCGCAGACACTGCGTCGCGGGCATCCGCCGTACCGGGCACGCGGCAAGAGGGCACGGGCAGGGAAGTGACGGGGAGGGTCTGGCGTGTTCACGGGGATCGAAGAGGTCGACTGGGCCTCGATGAAGCATGCCTACGGCCCGGCCGACGACGTGCCCGGGCTCCTGTACGGACTCGCGTCCCCCGATCCGGCGGAGCGGGAGAGCGCGCTCGACGGCATGTACGGCGCCGTCCACCACCAGGGCAACGTGTACGCGTGCACGCTCGCCTGCATACCGTTCCTCTTCGAGCTGGCCGCCGACCCGGGCGTACGGGACCGGGGCAGCATCGTGGAGCTGCTCACCAGCATCGGCGGCATCGACCTGGACGAGGACGAGGAGGTCGACGAGCTGGACGAGGACGAGATCGAGGGCGTGGCGAACTACGCGATGGCGTCCGCCGCCGTGTCCGCGGGCTCTCCGGTCTTCTTCGAGCTCGTGGCCGACGAGGATCCCGGGGTGCGGCTCGCCGCCCCGCTGGCGCTGGCCACACTGCACGCCCGGCCGGCGGCGGTCCTCACACTGCTGCGGGAGCGGCTGCCCCTGGAGGCGGACGACGAGGTGCAGCTGGCGCTCGTCGAGGCCGCCGGCCGGATAGCCCTGCGCCATCGGCAGCTGGCGCAACGGGCGGCCGACTGGCTGAGCCGGCTCGCGGCGGAGGCGTATCCGCCCGGGCTGCGCCTCGCCGCCCTCGCGCAGCTCGCCAGGAGCACCCCCGAGGCCCTGCCCGGCGATGTCGTGCGGGTGGTGTCCGGTCTGCTGCGGGAGCTGCGCGCGGGGACCGCCCGTCCCGAGCCCGCCGGGGACCCTCCCTGCGGGGACGAGGCGACGACGGACCGGGCCACGGCTCCGACGCTGGTGGGGCAGCTGCGCGAGCTGTCCGCCGAGGAGTCCGCGGCGCGCGGCACGCCGTGGGCCACCGATCTGCTGCGCACCCTGCACGTGGGCCTGGACGACCGCGTGGCCGACCGCACGGCGCTGCTGTCGGACCAGTTGCGCAGCCCCGATCCCTGGCAGCGCGTGGACGCCGTACGGATGAGCAGCGGGCTGATGCGGGCCTGGCGCGGGTCGTACGAGGACCTGGTGCGTCTGATCGGCGTGCAGCTCGCGGATCCGGAGCCGCGGCTGGCCGAGGCCGCCTCGTACGCGCTGGAGGACCTGTTCGGCCTGGCCGCGCCGGCCGGCGACGCGCTTGCCGCGCGGGTGGCGGCGGATCCGGGGGCCTGGGTCAAGGAGTGGCCGAGCGGCCCTCCGGGACTCGGCTCGTCGGTGAAGGCGCTGGCCGGGCTGGGGGACGCGCGGGTGCTGCCCGCACTCGCGGCGGCGCTGGAGCGGCCGGAGGTGCCGCACGACGTGGGCTTCGCGATCAGCTGTCTGGGCGGGACGGCCGCCCCACTGGCCGGGGCGCTGCGGCGCAGGCTGGGCGAGGTCGGCCTGGACGAGGGCGCGTACGACCGGGCGAGCCCGCTGCTCGCCGGGCTGACGGCGCTGCGCGCGGGCGAGGCCGCCCCCGAGGTGCTACGGGTGCTGCGGGGGGCACCCGAGTACCGGGGCGAGTGGCTGCGCACGGCGGCGCTCCGGGCACTGGGCTCGTTCGGGCCGGCCGCCCACTGCGCGGTTCCGGAGCTCCGGCGGCTGGTCCGCGGGACGGGGACAGGGGCGACCGAGGCGGCGGAGGCCCTCTGGGCGGTCACCGGGGACGCCGAAACGGTGTTGCCCGTGCTCGCCGAGGGGCTGGGTACCGGACAGGCGCGTGACTGCCGGGCGGCCGTGGGCGCGCTGGGCGCGCTGGGGCCGCGCGCCGGGGCGGTCGCGCCGCGGCTGCGGGCGCTGCTGGCCCACGAGGAGCTGTGGCTCCGGGTCGAGGCGGCGATCGCCCTGTGGGAGATATCGGGACGGGCCGCCGAGGTGGTGCCCGTGCTCCTGTCCGCCTGGGAGAAGAACTGCCATGTCAGGGTCCGGGTGGCGGAATGTCTGGCGCGGATGGGCCCCGGCGGTGCAGGCTCGGACGCGACACGGGTGCTGCGCGCCGAGCTCCTGTCCGTCCGCCGGCACAAGGCGATGGACGGCGGGTACGGCAGTCATGACACCCATGAGGACGAGAAGCTGCTGGCGCTCTGCCGGCGAGCGCTCACAGGACACACGGGGAGAGGAACCACATCATGATCATTTTCGGCACGCGAGGCTATCTGTACCAGTTGGCGGTCCTGACGATGGTGTGCGGCTGGTGCGGCAATCCGGCGGCGCACACCCTGCGCAAGCGGGTCACCAAGTTCACGCTGTTCTTCGTGCCGCTGTTCCCGTTCTCCACGAAGTACGCGACGCAGTGCACCTTCTGCGGCGGGGAGCGGCAGATACCGAAGGAGCAGGCCGACGGGCTGCTGGCGCAGGCCCAGGGCGGTCAGGACGGCAATCCGTACGGCGCGGCACCGCAGCAGCAGCCCGGCTACGCGCCTCCCGGCGGCCAGAACCCGTACCAGAGCTGAGCCGTACCGGGAGCACCTGCGGAGAAGTGCCACGAAGCTGACATAAGGGAAATAAGACCCTCCTCTTGCTACGTTGCGTGGCATGACCGCAACGACGGCGGACGCACGCCCGCCCGAGCTACGCCTGCCGAAGCGGCGCGGGGTCGAGCTCTCGCTCCTGATCGGGGCCGTGCTCATCTCCGTCTACGGCTACGCCGCCGTCGGCCTCGCCCGGAACGACGCCGTACCGCCCGATGTCGCCGGGTACGGCGCCGGTCTCGGTCTCCTCGCCCTGCTCGCGCACCTCGCGGTCCGCTTCCGCGCCCCGTTCGCCGATCCGCTGCTGCTGCCCATCGCAGTCCTGCTCAACGGACTGGGCCTGGTGCTGATCTACCGCCTCGACCTGGAGACCCCGAGCGACCGGGCGGCGACGACACAGCTGATCTGGTCGACGCTCGGGGTCGCCTTCTTCATCGCCGTCGTCGTGCTGCTGCGCGACCACCGGGTGCTCCAGCGCTACGCGTACCTCTCGGTCGCCACGGCGCTGGTGCTGCTGATCGTGCCGATCTTCTTCCCCGCCGTGAACGGGGCCAAGATCTGGATCCGGATCGGCGGACTCTCCTTCCAGCCGGGCGAGTTCGCCAAGATCCTGCTGGCGGTCTTCTTCGCCGCGTACCTGGCCGCGAACCGCAACGCGCTCGCGTACACCGGCCGCAGGGTCTGGAAGCTCCAGTTCCCCACCGGGCGGGTCCTCGGCCCCATCGTCGCGATCTGGCTGCTCAGCGTCGGCGTCCTCGTGCTCGAACGGGACCTGGGGACCTCGCTGCTCTTCTTCGGCCTCTTCGTGATCCTGCTCTACGTGGCCACCGGCAGGATCGGGTGGATCGCCGTCGGACTGCTCCTGGCCGCCGCGGGCGCCTTCGTCGTCGGCTCGTTCGAACCCCATGTGCACAGCAGGGTCGAGGACTGGCTGGACCCGTATGCCACGATCGACGCCGGCCAGGGACCGAGCCAGCTCGCCCAGTCCCTCTTCGCGTTCGCCGCGGGCGGGATGTTCGGCACCGGCCTCGGGCTCGGCCACTCCATCCTCATCGGCTTCGCCGCGAAGTCCGACTTCATCCTGGCCACCGCGGGCGAGGAGCTGGGGCTGGCCGGGCTCACCGCGATCTTCCTGCTGTACGCCCTGCTGGTGGCACGCGGCTTCCGGGCGGGCCTGGCCCTGCGGGACCCCTTCGGACGGCTGCTGTCGATCGGCCTCGCCTCGATCCTGGCGCTCCAGGTCTTCGTGATCGCGGGCGGAGTGATGGGGCTGATCCCGCTGACCGGCATGGCGATGCCGTTCCTGGCCCAGGGCGGTTCGTCCGTGGTCACCAACTGGATCATCGTGGCGCTGCTCATCCGGGTCAGCGACGTGTCCCGCACGCCCGACCCCGGCCCCGACCCCGACCCCGCCACCGCCGCCGCCGCCGGGGACGGACCGGCCGGGGAGGCCGAGTGATCCCGTACATCCGGCACGCCGCCGGTTTCTGTCTGCTCCTGCTCCTGGCCCTGCTGGCCAACGCGGCCCGCGTCCAGGTCTTCGAGGCCGACGAGCTCGACAGCAACTCCGCCAACCGCCGCACCACCATCGACCGTTACGACCAGCCGCGCGGCAACATCCTGGTCGGGGACGAACCCGTCACCGGGTCGAAGGACACCGGCCAGCAGCTCGCGTACGAACGCACCTACCGCCACGGCCCGCTGTACGCGCCGGTGACGGGCTACGCCTCGCAGACGTACGGCACCTCGCTGCTGGAGAACGCCGAGGACCGCGTCCTGTCCGGCACCGACCCGCTCCTGGCCCCGCTCCCGCTGTGGGGGGACGTCACGCGCAGCCGACAGCCGGGCGGGAATGTCGTCACCACCATCGAGGGCCCGGTGCAACGCGCGGCGTACGAGGGCCTGGACGGCCGGCGTGGCGCGGTCGCCGCCCTCGATCCGGCGACCGGCCGGATCCTGGCGCTGGTCTCCACCCCTTCCTACGACCCCGAGGTGATCTCCGGCACCGGCACCGCCGTCACCGACGCGTGGACGCGGCTGAACCGTGCGCAGAGCCGGCCGATGCTCAACCGGGCCATCCGGCAGACCTACCCGCCCGGTTCGGCGTTCAAGATCGTGACGGCCGCGGCGGCGCTGGACGCCCAGGTGGTCACCGATCCGGACGCGGCGACCGACACCCCGTCCCCGTACGTCCTCCCGGGTACCTCGACCGTGCTGCCCGACGAGGCGCGGGGCTGCGAGGAGGCGTCCCTGGCGGAGGCGATCCGGGTCTCCTGCAACACGGTGATGGCCCACCTCGGGGTCGAGGTGGGACTGGACGGGATGCTGGAGGCGGTGGGCAGGTTCGGCTTCAACGACAACGACCTGAAGATCCCCTCCCGGGTGGCCCGCAGCAATTTCGACTCGGACATGAGTGACGACCAGCTGGCCCAGTCCTCGATCGGCCAGTTCGACACGGCCGCCACCCCTCTCCAGATGGCGATGGTGGCCTCGGCGGTCGCGAACGACGGCGATCTCCGGCGCCCGCACCTGGTGGACCGGGTGACCACCGACGACGGCGACACGGTCCGGCAGCAGGGCTCGGACTCGTACCACCAGGCCATGAACCCGACGACGGCCCAGCAGCTCCGGCGGATGATGGTCGACGTGGTGGAGGACGGCACCGGCACGAACGCGGCGATCGACGGGGTGACGGTCGGCGGGAAGACGGGCACCGCCCAGCACGGGGTCGACAACTCCGGTACGCCGTACGCCTGGTTCATCGCATGGGCGCAGGCGCCGGACTCCGGCCGTCCCGCCGTCGCCGTCGCGGTGGTCGTGGAGGACGCCGCCGCGGACCGGGCCGACGTCAGCGGGGGCGGCAACGCGGCCCCGATCGCCCGTGCGGTGATGGAGGCGGCGCTCGACCGCTGAGACCCGGCCTGTCGCGGCCGCGCACGAGGGCCGAGACTGACTGCCATGACAGCGGCACTCGAAGCGTCCCTCGCCCGGATCGTCCGGCTCGACCCGGAGCTGTGCGCGTTCACCGACGTGTGGCACGAGGAGGCGCGGGCCCGCGCGGAGGCCGCTTCCCGTCTTCCGCTCGCCGGGCTGCCGTTCGCCGTGAAGGGCCGTGCGGGGATCCGTTCCTTCGCGGCCCGCCGGCTGGCCGCCGCGGGCGGGGTCCCGGTCGGTTCGACCTCCGTCCCCGGCCCCGGCACGCCCTGGCGGACCTGGGGGCAGGGGGCGCACGGCCGTACGGTCAACCCCTGGCGCCGGGACCGCACTCCGGGCGGGTCGTCGGCGGGGGCCGCGGCGGCCGTGGCCGCGGGCATGGTGGACCTGGCGACCGGCAGCGACGGGGCGGGGTCGGTGCGGATCCCGGCGGCCTGGTGCGGGGTGTTCGGCCTGAGGACGACCGCGGGCCTGCTCCCCTCCCCCGACCGTACGGGCCTGGCGTCCCCCGGCGTCCTCGCCCGCTCGGTGGACCTGGCCGAGGTCTTCCTGCGCCAGGTGACCGACGGGTACGCCCCGCGGCCGGCGAGGCTGCCCGTTCCGGCCGTGTACAGCCCCGACCTGGGGTTCGCCGAGGTCACCCCGGAGGTCGCGGACGTGACCCGGCGGGCGGTGGGCCGTCTCGTGGCCGCCGGGGCGGTGCGGCTCGTGGCGGGCCCCTGCGAACTGCTCGACCCGGCCGAGGCGTGGACCGCCGTGCGCGCGGGTCTGCCGGGGCCCCCGGCGGAGCGGCTGCGCGCCGCCAACGACCGGACGCTCGACGCCCTCTTCTCCCGTGCGCCCCTGCTGCTCACCCCGGTCGCGCCCACCCCGCCGCACGGCCATGAGGGCCCAGGAGACGTCTACTCCACCGCGCTCACCTGGGCGTTCAACCTCAGCGGCCATCCGGCGGCGAGCCTGCCCGCCGGTTTCACCCCGGACGGCTGTCCGGCCGGACTCCAGCTGGTCACCGACCGGGGGACGGACGCGGAACTGCTCGGTTACGCCCGCGCGCTGGAGCGCGTCCTCGGCCCCGCGCCCGTCCGGTCGGACGGCTGACCGGCCGGCGCCGTCAGCCCAGCGGTTCCCGCCGTGCCAGCCATTCGGCGGGAGCGGCGTCGATCCCCGTGGCCGCGCCGACGACTCCCCCGGTGATGGCGCAGGTCGTGTCCACGTCCCCGAAGCCCTCCGCCGTCGCCCAGAGGGCCCCCTCCAGGTCGTCCTGGTGCCGGGCAGCGGTCCACAGGGCGAACGGCACCGTGTCGTCCGCCCTGATGCGGCTCCCGTTGCCCAGCAGGTCGGCTGCCTTCCACGGCTCCGTGGCGAAGGGCACCTCCAGGGCACGGAGTACGCCCTCCCGCACCGGCCCCTCGGGGGTGCGCGCGGCGACCGCCTCCAGGGCGAGCTCGCCGCGCGCCGAGAGCGCCGCGGCGACGGCGACCGCCACCGCGCCGGCGACGCCCTGCGGATGGGCGTGGGTGACGACCGCCGAGAGCACGGCCTGTTCGGCGACCTGGCCGAGGTCCGCGTGGAAGCGGGCCCCGAGCGGCGCGACCCGCATCGCCGCCCCGTTGCCGAGGCTGCCGCCCTCGAAGAGTCCGGGCGCCAGGGTGCGCCAGTCACCCGGAGCGGTCAGGAGCTGCGGGAGGAGCATGTGCATCCCGTGCCCGTACCCACGGGCCTGGTCCGCGTCGAAGGCCAGGGCGTAGTACAGGGCCAGCCGGTCCTGTTCCACCTGTCCGTACTCGTCCAGGAGCCGCTGGAGGGCCAGGGCCAACGCGGTGTCGTCGGTCCAGTGCCAGACCGGCTCGTGCGGGGTCCTGCGCGCCCTGACCTCGGCGTACGCCTGCCGGGGCGGCCGGAAGAGGGGGAACCACCGCTCCCCGAAGGCGTCGCCGAGCGCCAGGGCTTCGAGGCTGCGCCGCGCGGCGGCCGTGTCCCCTTGTACGGAGGTCGAGTTCATGGTTCCCATCCTCCCCCCGGGGCCATGCGGCGTACATCGGTTTCGGTCCTGGCTCAGTCGCCCGCGCGGCCCTCCGCTATCGCCTCCGCGACCTCCTCGACCCGCGCCTGTTCCTCGGCGGCGAAGCGGTCCCGGTCCAACTGCTCGGCGATCTCCTCGTCCTGGGCCATCAGCAGGTCCAGGTTCGAGTCGCCCATCTCGAACACGCCCATGTCGACGTAGGCCTTCTGGAGCCGTTCGCCCCAGAGGCCGATGTCCTTGACGCAGGGGACTATGCGGCTGAACAGCAGTTTGCGGAAGAGCTGGAGGTACTCCGAGTGCTCGGAGAGCTCCTTGGCCTCCTGTTTGCCGATGCCGAAGTTCTCCAGCACCTCCACGCCGCTCAGACGGTCGCGCATCAGGTAGCAGCCCTCGATGACGAACTCCTCGCGCTCCCGGCGTTCGGCGTCGCTCAGCTGCTTGTAGTAGTCGCGCAGCGCCATCCGTCCGAAGGCCACGTGCCGCGCCTCGTCCTGCATGACGTAGGCGAGGATCTGCTTGGGCAGCGGCTTGGTCGTGGTGTCGCGGATCATGCCGAACGCGGCGAGTGCCAGCCCTTCGATGAGGACCTGCATGCCGAGGTAGGGCATGTCCCAGCGGGAGTCGCGCAGGGTGTCGCCGAGCAGCCCCTGGAGGTTGTCGTTGATCGGGTAGAGCATCCCGACCTTCTCGTGCAGGAAGCGGGCGTAGATCTCCGCGTGCCGCGCCTCGTCCATCGTCTGGGTCGCGGAGTAGAACTTCGCGTCCAGGTCGGGGACGGACTCCACGATCCGGGCGGCGCAGACCATGGCGCCCTGCTCACCGTGCAGGAACTGGCTGAACTGCCAGGAGGTGTAGTGCTTGCGCAGTTCGCCGCGGTCCCGCTCGGTCATCTTGGCCCAGTGCGGGGTGCCGTGGAGCGTGAGGGCCTCGTCCGGGGTGCCCAGGGGGTCGGCGGGGTCGACCTCCAGGCTCCAGTCGATGCGCTTGTTGCCGTCCCACTGCTTGTCCTTGCCCTTCTGGTAGAGGGCGAGGAGACGCTCGCGGCCGTCGTCGTAGTCCCAGCTGAACCGGGCCGCCCCCGTGGCGGGTACCTGCCACGTCGGGTCCGGTGGCGCGGTGGTGTAGAGGTCGTGTGTCGACACGGGCAGCTCCTTCGCCTGGCGAGGATCGTGCATTCCGTGGTGCTGACGTCAGTTGGCAGGTTCACACGTTGGTAGACGCGCGGTCAACAAGTCGCGCACAGGGGATTGACTGCCTTGCTGACAGGCAGTCTCATAATCCATGACCGGAAACCTGACCGCCGGTAACCCCTGTGCGAGGTGCCTTCAGCCATGACGACCGTGACCGACGAGGACATCCGGGCGCTGCGCGATGCGCTCGGCCCGCTCAAGGACCGCGAGCAGGTCGCGGCCCGCCTGCTCGAGGCCTCGGCCAAGCACTCCTTCGATCCGGACACCGAGCTGGACTGGGACTCGGGCGCCGAGGACGGCAAGTGGTTCTGGCCGCCCGAGCTGGTCTCGCTCTACGACACCCCGCTGTGGCGGAAGATGTCCGAGGAGCAGCGGATGGACCTGGCGCGCCACGAAGCGGCGTCGCTGGCCTCGCTCGGCATCTGGTTCGAGATCATCCTGATGCAACTGCTCGTCCGGCACATCTACGACAAGTCCGTGACCAGCAAGCACGTCCGCTACGCCCTCACCGAGATAGCCGACGAGTGCCGGCACTCCATGATGTTCGCCCGCATGATCGAGTGGGGCGGGGCACCCGCCTACCCGGTCCCCCGGCGCTACCACAACCTGGCGCGGGTGCTGAAGACCATCTCCACCACACCCGGATCGTTCGCCGCGACCCTGCTCGGCGAGGAGATCCTGGACTGGATGCAGCGGCTCACCTTTCCCGACGAGCGCGTCCAGTCGCTCGTGCGCGGCGTGACCCGCATCCATGTCGTCGAGGAGGCCCGGCACGTGCGCTACGCCCGCGAGGAGCTGCGCCGCCAGATGGTGACCGCGCCCCCGTGGGAGCGCCGGCTGACCCGGCTCAACTGCGGTGAGGCGGCACGTGTCTTCTCCGTCTGCTTCGTCAACCCGCAGGTCTACGAGAACGTCGGCCTGGACCGCCACGAGGCCGTCGCCCAGGTGAGGGCCAGCGGTCACCGGGCGGAGGTCATGCAGACGGGAGCCAAGCGCCTCACCGACTTCTTCGACGACATCGGTGTGCTCAACGGGGTGGGCCGCAGGCTGTGGAAGAGTTCGGGCCTGCTGGCCTGAGGCCGCTCCCCCTTCCCGGGGGACCGCTTAGGCTTCGGAGTATGACCTCCGCACCCGCAGCACCGCCGGCCCGCGCGTACCGACGCCTGGGTGTCGAGGAACGCCGCGCCCAGCTGCTGGGCGCGGCCCTCACCCTCTTCGCCCACCGGGCGCCGGACGACGTGTCGATCGACGAGGTGGCTGCCGCCGCCGGGGTCTCCCGTCCGCTGGTCTACCGCTACTTCCCGGGCGGCAGGCAGCAGTTGTACGAGGCGGCCCTCGGTTCCGCCGCCGAGCAGCTGACGCTCTGCTTCTCGGAGCCCGCCGTCGGCCCGCCCACCGAACGGGTCAGCCGGGTCCTGGACCGCTACCTCGGGTTCGTCGACGAGCACGACGCGGGCTTCAGCGCGTTGCTGCGCGGCGGCAGCGTGGCCGAGACCTCGCGCACGTCGACGATCGTGGACGGTGTCCGCCGGTCGGCGGCGGAGCAGATCCTGCTCCACCTGGGCCGGGGCGGCGGGCCTGGCCAGGAACCCGCCGGGCCTCGCCTGCGGATGATGGTTCGCACCTGGATAGCCGCGGTGGAGGCGGCGTCCCTGATCTGGCTGGACGAGGACAAGCAGCCGCCGGCCGCCGATCTGCGGGGCTGGCTGGTCGATCACCTGATGGCCCTGCTCGCGGTCACCGCGGCCTCGGACGAGGAGACGGAAGCCGTGGTGGCGGAACTGCTGGCCCAGGAGACCGCCGACGGCCCCGCCGGCCGGCTCGCGGCGCTGATCGTCCCCGTGGCGGGGCACGCGGCGCACCTGCTGCCGCCTGAGTGACACTGGCCCGGTGAAAAGCGAGAACACGCCCTTCCGCGGCGGCCCCCTGGACGGCCGGGTGCTGCCGATCCTGCTCGGTCCGACCGGTCATCCGCCCAAGTGGTACGAGGTCCCGGTGCCGGACGCCGACGGAGGCCCCGCCACCGTCCACGCCTACCGGCGTGCTCCCGCCGGCTATTCGAAGCGGCTGGGGCTGCAGCGCGGCTGGGTCTACGAGTACGCCCCCGGGGGACGGGAGCGCTTCACCCCCAAGTGGCCCTGGAAGAAGCCCCGCAGCGGGTCCTGAGCCCCATCCGCACCCGCGCCCGTAGGATCGGCGGTCCGGTGCCGTGGGCACGGTCACGAGGGGGGTGCGCCATGGAGGCGCTGCGTCAGGACGATCCACGCCGCTTCGGCCCGTACACCGCACTGGCGCGCTTGCGCGGGAGCGCGGGCGCCGTGCACTTCATCGCCCGGGGTGCGGGCCCTGACGACCTCGCCGTGGTGACGGCCGCCCGGCCCGCCCTCGCCTCCGTGCCCGCCTTCCGGCGGCGCTTCCGGTCCGAGGCGCTCACCGCCGGACGCCTGGCCGGCGGCTGGGTGCTGCCGCCGGTGGTCTCCCCCGAGGACGACGGTCCGTGGACGGCCACGGCGTACGTGCCCGCGGTGACGCTCTCCGAAGCGATCGCTCTCGCGGGTCCGCTGCCCGAGCGTGCGGTGCGGGTGCTGGGTGCGGGTCTGGCCGAGACGCTCTCCCGGGTGCACGTGTCCGGGGCCGTGCTCCAGGGGCTGGCTCCGGGGACGGTACTGCTGGCGGAGGACGGCCCACGGCTGACGGCCTTCGGGCCCCTGGGTGCCGCGGCCCACGCCGAGGCCCGCAAGGGCGGACAGTTGTCCGTGCGGCTGGGCTATCTCACCCCGGAACAGGTCGGGGGCGAGGAAGCGGGACCGGCGTCGGACCTGTTCGTCCTCGGTCTGCTGCTGGCCTACGCGGCGACGGGAACGACCCCGCTCGCCGACGGGCCCGCGGAGGAGGCGGCCGAGCGGATCGCCCACGGCTCCGCCGAACTCGGCGCCGTACCGGCCGAGTTGCGTGCACTGATCGCGAGCTGCCTGGCGAAGGACCCGGCCGGCCGGCCCACGGCGGAGTCCGTCGCCGCACAACTCGCTCCGCAGGGCGCGGCGGGCCTCGCCCAGGACGGCTGGCTGCCCGCGCCGCTGACGGCCGCCGTGGCGGACCAGGCCGCGCGGGCGCGTGCCCTGGAGCCACCTGCCGAACCGGTGGTGGACGAGGCGCCGGTGCGTCCTGTGGAGGACAGAGTGCCCCCGGGCTCGGTGTCCACGGACGCGGTGCCCCCGGAGCCCACGGACTCAATGCCATCGGAGCCTGCGGACTCGGTGCCACCGGACGTGGCGCCCCCGGACGGTGGCGTTCCCGGCGAGGGCGGCCCTCCCGGCGGTGCGGAAGCCGGCGGGGACATCGGCGAGGACAGCCGGACCACGCGATTCCTGGGTGCGCGCGCCCCTCGGTCCGACCTAGCGACGGCCCAGCTCGCCCTCCCCAGGGAGGTGACGGGTGCCGCACCCCCGCACCTCCCCGCGGCAGTCCCACCACCCGCACCAGTACAGCCGTACGCCTACCCGGCCTCCGCCCCCGCGCCGGGCGCACCCGCGCCCCTCCCTCCGGCCCTGCCGGCCGCCGCGCCGCCCGTGCCGGAGCCGCGCACGGGGCCGGTCACCGGCCGGCGGGCGCTGCTGACCACCGCCGCCGCCGGTGCGGCCGGGCTCGTCCTGGGCGCCACCGCCGTGGCCGTCCTCGGTTCGGACGAGTCCGCCTCCGCCACCACGGACGAGAAGCCGGCCGCCGAGCCCCGGCCCACCCTTCCGGGGCGGGCGCCCGAGCCCCGGTGGATGTACGCCAGGCCGGCGACGGCACCGGCCCCGCTCACGGCGGGCGTCTGGCAGGACAGGCTGCTGGTGCTCACGGACACGGCCGGGGCGACCGCCGTCGACCTCCGGACCGGCCGGAAGGCCTGGGAGCGCGCCGAGGCCGCCGGGGCCCGGAGCGTGCTGACGGCCGGGGACGGCCTCTGCTTCCTGGCGGCCCCGGCCGAATTCCTCTGGCTGTCGCCGAAGGACGGGCGGATCGAGCACCGGGTGCGCTTCGTGGACCAGTTCGACGGCGTACCGGACATGAAGGTGGCTCCGGTCACCGGCCAGTCGGGGCCCGTGCTCTGGTTCACCGGTTCCCACACCGTCACCGTGAAGGCGCCGAAGCCGAAGAAGGGCAGGAAGCGCGGCAAGGACACCCAGGCCGTCAAGGCCTACTTCTTCGCCTACGACGTCGTCCGGCGCGAGGAGGTCTGGCGCGTCGCCGTCCCCGCGGGCCGGGCACCCGGAACCCCGGCCTACCGGCTGATCGCCGTCAGGGACGCCGATCTCGTCGTGCGTCAGGACGCGGGCACGCTCACCCCGGCCGACGTCGAGGCGGGCAAGGGCAAGGCGGTCTTCCGCTGCTTCGACCGCACCACGGGGAAGCAGCTGTGGAACCGGCAGTTCGGCACGGTCGCGCCCGGCGGCGCGGCGGCAGGTGACCAGGAGGGGCGGCTCTTCGGCGCGGTGGGCGACGATCTGGGGGCCTTCGAGACAGGGAGCGGAAAGCCGGTCTGGACGCTGAACGGAACCGCTTCCTCCGTCTTCGGCACGCCCGTCGCCGCCGGGGCGCTGCTCCACACGACGAACCGCAACCAGGAGGTCGGGGCGGTCGAGCGGGCCACCGGAAAGGTGGTCTGGCGACGGTCCACCGAGGTTCCGATCGGCGGCGGATCCCCCGCGCTCACGCTGAGCGGCAGCGGCAGGACACTGCTCGCCGCGGACACCTCGCAGGTGACCGCGTTCGCCGCGGCGGACGGGCGCCGGCTGTGGAAGTTCCAGGACATCGGCGCCCCGGGCCCGGACGGGGCCACGGTCAGCGCCCCCTACCGGGTGCTGGCCGCCGGGAAGACCTCCGTCGTCGTCCAGCGTGAACGGGCATTTTACGCGTTCCCCGTCGAATGACCGCCCCGGCGTCCGCCGTTCGGGGCACGCCCCGGAGCGGCACACCGGACGGTCCTTGCATCACCCGGGCCCGAGTGACCGGATGGACGAAATCCGAGCACTTGTGGGGTAGTCCGATTAATCGGCATCACCCCTGACACCGGAGGTGATCTCGTGTCGGGCAGAGTCGCACGCTCCCTCTGCACGGCGGTACTGGCCGCGGCCGTCGCCGCCTCCCCCGCGGTCGCCGAACCGTCCGGACCGGAACCGGCACCCGCACCCGCGGCCGGCCCCGCTCCGCAGAGCGTGGCGGGACTGCTGAAGCAGCTGCAGACGCTCTACCGGAAGGCCGAGGAGGCGGGCGAGCTCCACAACGGCACCGAGGAGGAACTGAAGAAGCGGGCGGCCGAGGCAGGAAAGCTGCGCGGCGAGCTGGCCGAGGCACGGGCAGCCCTGGACTCCGGCCGCCGGGACGCCGGACGGCTGGCACGTGACCAGTACCAGGGGCGCACCGACTTCTCCATGTACCTGCGGCTGCTCCTGGCCGACGACCCGGCCCGGGCCCTGGAACAGAGCCATGTCATCGAACGCGCCCAGGCCGGCCGGTCCGCCGTGGTCGAGCGGCTGACGGGGGCGGAGAGGCACGCCGAGGTGCTGGCCGCCAAGTCCCGGGCGGCGCAGGACCGGCAGCGGGAGCTCACCGCACAGCGGAAGGAGCAGCACGACACCGTGCGGTCCCGGCTGAAGGCCATCGAGGCGATGCTGGCCTCCCTGTCCACCGGGCAGCTCGAAGCGCTGTCGGCGCTGGAGGAGAAGAACATCGGCGAGGCGCAGGACGCCCTCACCGCCTCGGGGGCGCTCAGCTCGGTCCGCACGCCGTCCGGGGAAGGCGGGAAGGCCGTCCGCTACGCCGTCGAGCAGATCGGCAAGCCCTACGTGTGGGGTGCGGAGGGGCCGGAGACGTACGACTGCTCCGGACTCACGTCACAGGCCTGGTCGGCCGCGGGCCGGGACATCCCGCGCACCTCGCAGGAGCAGTGGCGCCGGCTGCCGAAGGTGCCGTTGGGCTCGCTGCGCCCCGGCGACCTGGTGGTCTACTTCCCGAAGGCCACCCACGTCGCGCTGTACATCGGCGACGGCCTGGTGATCCAGGCGCCCAGGCCCGGAACCACGGTGAAGGTCTCGCCGCTGGCCTCGAACCCGCTGCTGGGGGCCGTACGCCCCGACCCGGACAGCGAGCCTCTGAGCGCGTACACCCTGCCGGAACTGCCCGAGGACGCCACCTCGGGGCCGGACACCGGATACGACGCCCCGCACGCGTGAAAGCCGGGCCGCCCGTCCGTCGCGTCGTGCGTGACGGATGGTGGCGGCCCGGCTTCCTCGCCGGCTGTCAGCCCTGGGCGCCGGTGAGCGAGGCCAGGTAGGCGTTCGTCCTCTCCGGCTCGAAGAAGAAGTTGTCGAAGTCCGCCGGGTCGTTGAACCCGTTGGCGAACCGGTCGGCGGCCGGCTGGAGCTGGCCGGACGCGCCGATCAGGTTCAGGACGTGCTCCGGCGGCGGGCCGAGCATCGCGTTCGTCCACTTCACGACGTGCTGGGTCTTCTCCCAGTGCCGCTCGAACGTCGCCTCCATCCACTCCTCGTCGAACGGGCGGTCGCCGTGTTCGAGGATCGAGTGCAGGTAGGAGTGCGCACACTTGGACGCGGTGTTGGAGCCCTGCCCGGTGATCGGGTCGTTGGCCACGACCACGTCGCCGACACCGAGGACCAGTCCGCCGCCGGGCAGCCGGCCGACGGGCTTGCGCACGGTCGGGGCGTAACGGCCCGCCAGCGTGGCGTTGGCGTCGGTCAGCTCGACCTTGGTGGCGCGCGCGTACTCCCACGGGGTGAACTTCTCCATGAGTTCCAGCGTCTTGGCCAGGTGCTCCGAGGGGTCCTTGACGCCCTGGAAGGCGTCGAGGGGGCCGCCGGGGACGCCCTCCCAGAACAGGATGTCGGCGCGGCCCGACGTCGTCAGGGTCGGCATGACGAAGAGCTCGCCGACGCCCGGGACCAGGTTGCAGCGCACCGCGTCGAACTCCGGGTGCTCCGGGCGCGGGCCCAGACCGTGGACGTAGGCGACGGCGAGAGCGCGCTGCGGGGTGTCGAACGGCGAACGGGAGGCGTCCCGGCCGAACATGGAGACGAGCTCGCCCTTGCCGGCCGAGACCATCACCAGGTCGTACGTGCGGGAGAAGTAGTCCAGGTCGGAGACCGCCGCGCCGTGGATGACGAGCTGACCGCCGCGCTGGGCGAAGGTCTCCATCCAGCCGGCCATCTTCACGCGCTGGTCGACGGACTGGGCGTAACCGTCCAGCTTGCCCACCCAGTCGATGACACGCGAGGAGTCCGGGCCCGCGACGGAGACGCCGACACCCTCGGTCCGCGGGGCCTGGGACTCCCAGAAGTTGAGCTGGAGGTCACGCTCGTGCTGGAGAGCCGTGTGGAACATGCACTGCGTCGACATGACCCGGCCGGTCCGGATCTCGTCCGCGGTGCGGTTGGACATCAGGGTGACTTCGTACCCGTTGGACTGCAGCCCGAGGGCCAGCTGGAGACCGGACTGGCCGGCTCCGACTATGAGTATCTTCCGCATCGCGGTTCTCCGTTACGTGTTCTGGAAGTGCGTCTGTCGTTACTCGGGAGAGACGGCGAGTGCGTGGCCCACCAGGGCGAGCAACGACTCGACGACGGTGATCCTCTTACGCGCATCCATGATCACAACAGGTACGTGCGGAGATACGGACAGGGCGTCCCTGACGTCGTCCTCGTCGAAACCGGGCGTTCCCTCGAAGTGGTTGACGGCGACGATGTAGGGCAGGCCGCAGCTCTCGAAGTAGTCGAGCGCGGCGAAGCAGTCGGCGAGGCGCCGTGTGTCGGCCAGGACGACCGCGCCGATCGCACCGCGCACCAGGTCGTCCCACATGAACCAGAAGCGCTGCTGCCCGGGCGTCCCGAACACGTAGAGGACGAGGTCGTCGTCCAGCGTGAGACGGCCGAAGTCCATCGCGACGGTCGTGGTGACCTTGTCGGGTGTGGCCGTGAGATCGTCGATCTCCTCGCTGGCCTGCGTCATCATCGCTTCGGTCTGCAACGGGTCTATCTCGGAGACCGAGCTGACGAAAGTCGTCTTGCCCACGCCGAACCCGCCCGCCACCACGATCTTGGTGGCGATCGGCGCGCGCGTGTGGTCGAGCTGCCAGGCCTGCACCGACTCGTCGGGCTTGTCCTGCGGACCCCGCTGACGCGGAGTGAAGAGCGGCGCCTCAGAGACGGCGGAGTCCATTGAGCACCCTTTCGAGCAGCGCGCGGTCGGGCTGGCCGGTGCCGTGACCGGTTCCGTAGACGCGGATCTTTCCCTGGTCGGCCAAGTCGCTGAGCAGTACCCGGACGACTCCGAGCGGCATCTTCAACAGGGCGGAGATCTCCGCGACCGTACGCATACGGCGGCAGAGTTCGACGATGGCGTGGAGCTCCGGCATGACACGCGAGGCGAGATTGCCGTTGGTGAGCTCGCGGCGCTCCTCGGGTGCGTCCAGCGCGGCCACGAAGGTCTCGACGAGCAGGACGTGGCCGAAGCGGGTGCGGCCGCCGGTCAGGGAGTACGGGCGGACCCGCGCGGCCTTGCGGTCGGCGCCCCTGACGGGGAGTTTTCGTACGGGTTCAGCAGCTGACGTCACTGGGTGCTCTCCATCGATTTGCGCAGCTCACTGCGGAGTTCGGGGGTGAGTACGTGTCCGGCACGACCGACGAAGAGCGCCATGTGGTACGCGATGACGCTCATGTCGCAGTCGGGGGTGGCGTGCACACCGAGCAGCGAACCGTCGCTGATCGACATGACGAAGACACTGCCCTCGTCCATCGCGACCATGGTCTGCTTGACGCCACCGCCGTCCATCAGCTTGGCGGCGCCGATGGTGAGGGACCCGATACCGGAGACGATGGTGGCCAGGTCGGCGCTGGAGCCCCTGGGCCCCGTCTGCCGTCCTTCCGCCTTCGCGGTCGCGAGACCGGGATCCGAGGAGAGGAGCATGAGCCCGTCGGACGAGACGACGGTGACCGAGTGGACCCCGGGCACCTCCTCCACCAGATTGCTCAGCAACCAGTGAAGGTTCCGGGCCTCGGTGCTCAGCCCGAACGCGCTGGGCGCAGTCAACTGCGTGCCTCCTCGACTGTGTCCCCCGTCTCATCGATGCGACCGTCGGTACGGTCGTGGTCGGTCTGTGGGCCGCTCTCGGCGATCTCCGTCTCGACATCGCGCCGGCCGTCCTTCGCGCCCTGGTGGAAGCCGCCGAGCCGACGGCGCAGGGCGTCCTTGTCCAGGCTGCCCTTGCGCTCGGTGGGCGCGGCGGCAGGCGGCGCGGTGATGTTGGGGGTGCGCTTGGGCAGTCCCTTGTCGGTGAGGCGCTCGGGCACGGGTGCCGGGTCGGGCACCTCCTCGCCGAGGCCGGTCAGCGGCTGCCGGGGGCCCGGAAGGGCGTCCGCGGCCGGTGCGGGTGCGGGTACCGGTGCCTGTGCGGGGTCCGTCGTGGGGCTGGTGTCGGCGGAACGCTCGTGCCGGTCGGGGCCGATGGCGTACGGGCTCGGTGCGTCCGGCTGCACGGGCAACCGGACCTGCATCGTGGTCTCGGCCTCGGACTCCTCGCGGATCGCGGGCTCACCGGCCGGGCCGGTCTCCGGCGCGGTGGGTGCGGGGTGTTCCGGCGTCGCGGATCGCGGTCCCACGGGCTCGGGCGCGGGTGCTGCCGGTTCCGGTGCCTCGGGCTGCGCGGGCGCGGGCTGGGGGCCCGCCTGCCGCAGGGTGCGTTCGGCCGCCTCGATCAGCGGGTCCTCGCCGGGAAGGGCCGAACGCGACGGCAGCGCGTTGGAGTTCGCCTCGGCGACGGAACCCGGGAGATTCAGCGTGGGCGCGTCCCCGGGCAGCGCCACGGGCGGCGGGGAGGCGGCGGGCGGCGCCTTGGGCAGGAGCGCCTGCGGAAGGACGACGACCGCGGTCACCCCGCTCCCCTTCTGCTCGCGCAGCTGCACCTGCACGCCGTGGCGGGCCGCCAGCAGCGAGGTCACCTGGAGACCCAGTCCCGCGCCGTCCGCGGCCTGTTCGCCGGCCTCGAAGGATGTGGGGTCGGCCAGCCTGGCATTGAGTTCGCCCATCCGGACCGCCGACATGCCGATGCCCTCGTCCTGCACGGAGAGCATCACCTCCCCGGTCTCCAGCAGCCAGCCGGAGAGCTCGACATGGGAGTCGGGCGGGGAGAAGGAGGTCGCGTTCTCCAGGAGTTCGGCGACCAGGTGGCTCACGTCGTCGGCGGCGAAGCCCGCGATCTGGGCGTGCGGCGGCAGGGACTGGATGGTGACCCGCTCGTACCGCTCGATCTCGCTGACCGCGGCGCGCAGTACGTCGACGAGGGGGATCGGGCCGACGTGCCCCTGGTTGTGGTCGGTCCCCGCGAGGACCAGCATGTTCTCGCTGTGGCGCCGCATGACGGTGGCCATGTGGTCCAGCTTGAAGAGGGTCGCGAGGCGCTCGGGGTCCTGCTCGCGCTCCTCCATGCCCTCGATGACACCGAGCTGGCGTTCGACGAGGCCGAGGGCGCGCAGGGACAGGTTCACGAAGGTGTGGTGCACCGTGTTCCGGAGCCGCTCGAGCTGCCCGGTGAGTTCCGTCACCCGGGCCTGGAGTTCGGCCCGCTGGAGCGTGAGGGCCTCATGTCCGGCGGCCAGTTCACCGTGCTCGCTCTGCATGCCCTCGAGCCGGCCGGTGACGTCGTGCTGCAGTCCGTGCAGCTTGCCGTGGAGGGCGTTGATGGACCGTACGACCTGGGCGAACTCGTCGTTGCGCCCGGTGTAGCGGACCGGCTCGGCGGTCTCGGGCTCGGCGGCGATGCGGCCGGCCCCGATGCGCAGGACCGCGAGGGGCTGGGTGAGGGTGCGGGCGACCGCGGTGGAGACGCCGACGGCGACCAGCAGGCAGCCGCCTAGCAGGGCGAGGCGGAGCTCCAGCGCGGTGACGTCGTCGTCGCGCAGTGCTTCGAGCCGCTTGACCTGCGCGGTGCCCAGCGCGGACTCGACCCCGCGCATGCGGTCGAGGCGGGCGGACAGCGCCGCCTCGACCTTCTCGGGGTCGGCCTCCCGGTCGGTGTCGGACAGTTCGGGGCGGTCGGTGAGCCGGGTGAGATACTTCTCCGCTCCGGCGACCTCGGGGCCGGTGACCGTGGAGGCGAGGCTGTCCCGTGCGGAGGAACCGGCGGCCTGGTCGAACTCGGCGAGGGAGGCGAGCTCGCGCACCCGGGCCTGCTGGGCCGCGGCGCTCAGCTCGTCACGGATGCGGTCGTCGTCGCTGTCGCCCGTGTCCTGGCCCTGGACGGGCAGACCGGTGAACGGGTCGATCTGCTGCTGCGGCTCCGTGCCGGGCACGGCGAGCGCGGCCAGCAACAGACCCCGTGTGGCGGAGGCCTGTTCGACGGCGCTGCCGAGCGCGAGCGGGGCGCGGGTGGCGTCGGCGGCGCGCGGCGGGGTCTTCTCCGCGAGCTCGTCGGCGAGGTCGTGGAGCTTGGCGATGACCTCGGAGTACGCCTGGTAGGCCTCCATCGCGGAGCCCTTGCCGGTGAGGGCGGTCCTGCGGAGGGAGGGGATGGCGGAGAGGTCCCTGCGCAGCGCCGCTGGGGCGGCCTCCAGGATCTCGTCCACCTGCTGGTCGACGCGGGCCGCCGGACTCGTGGTGCTGTCCTTGCCGTCCTCCTCCTCACGGCCGCCCGCGATGTGGGTGGTCACCTCGTCGCGCTCGTCCGCGAGGGAGTGCGCGAGGGTGATCGCCTGCTGGTTCAGCTCGGCGAGCGTCACCAGACGCTGGGACTCGTTGAGGTCCGAGGACGCCGACAGGGCCGCCGGGGCCCCCGCGGCGATGACGGTGATCCCTACGACGGCAACGCCGGCGACGAGCCGGCTGCGTACCCGTACGGTCCGCTTGGAGGCACCCGCTGCCGGAGGCGTCGCCCCGGACTCCTCGCGCGTGCTGTCCTTGCTCCGAGGCCGCTTCTTCTGCACCGGTGCTCGCAATCTTGACTCGTCCGCCCTTGAAGCAGAGGTGACGCACGGTCACGTGAAATGGGCGCCCCGCCCTGATGTGCACCGTACGGCTTCCGACCATTCCAGCGCTTTTGAGAGGGGGCCGTGCATCAACCGCTCCGCCACTCGAACGAGTGAACCCCAATCCGGAGTTGGCGAACAAGTCTCCCCACGGGCGCCGCACGGCATGCACGGACCGCCGGGTGGAAGTTCGGGCCAGGCTTTGGCAGTATGCCCGCCCGCATATGCGCGCAGCATTGGATTCCGCCATCGAGAGCCGCCTGACCTGCTGGTACGGTCCGACCGGGCATCGTGCAGGCACCGTGAAGACATCGTGCAGACTGGCCGGATGCGTATCGAACTCGCCACCGAGCCGGGCAGCTCCGAGCGCCCCAACGAGGACTGGGCGTCGACCGCCGTCCCCGCAGCAGGGAGGGGTGGCGCGCTCGTCCTGCTGGACGGTGTCACGCCACCACAGGGCGACGACGGCTGCGTGCACTCGGTTCCGTGGTTCACCGCAAGGCTCGGCGGGGCACTGGCCGAACTGTCCGCTTCGCGACGGGATCTGACACTGTCCGAGATCCTCTCCGAGTCCGTCCGGCGTACCGCCGACGCCCACCGGCCCCTGTGTGACCTTTCTCACCCGCGCACGCCTCAGGCGACGGTGGTCCTGGCGCGTTGGGACCACGAGCGGGTCGAGCACCTGGTGCTCTCCGATTCCGTCCTGCTCGTCGAGGCGCCCGACGGCACGGTCCGGCCACTGCTCGACGACCGTCTCGACCGGCTGCCCCCGGGCTCGCTCGCCTCGGAGGAGATCGCGGACGCACGGGCGCGGAACAAGGAGGGCGGCTTCTTCACGGCAGCCGCCGACCCCCTGGTGTCGTCACGTGCGGTGACCGGCGAGACCCCGCGGTCGGAGGTCCGGGCCCTCGCGGCGCTGACCGACGGGGCGAGCCGCTGGACGGAGAAGTTCCGGGAGGGCGACTGGACGGCGACCCTGAAGGTGCTGCGCCAGGAGGGGCCGCAGGGGCTGATCGACCGCGTCAGGGACCTGGAGCGGGCCGACACCGACCGCGTGCACCTGCGTCGCGGCAAGCGGCACGACGACGCGACGGCGCTCCTCGTGGAGCTGTGAGCGCCGACGGGGACAGCTCGTCGCGCACGCGTCAGCCCTCCGCGCGCTCGCTGAATCAGTCCTCCGCGCGCTCCTTGAATCAGTCCTCCGCGCGCTCGTTGAAGTGGTGCAGGAGACGGGCCAGTTCCGCGACCTCGGCCCGGTCCCAGCCCGCGAGCTTGCGGGCGTACCGGCCACGACGGGCGTCACGGACACTGCGGAAGCGCGCGAGACCGTCGTCCGTGAGGTGGACGAGCGACGCCCGGCCGTCCGCCGGGTCGGTCTCCCGCGCCACCAGTCCGAGACCCTCCAGGGCCCGCAACTGGCGGCTCATGGTCGCCTTCCCCACGCCGAAGTAGGCGGCGAGATCCGTGGCGCGCTGCCGTCCCGCGGACTCCAGCCGCACGAGGAGCCCGTAGGCCGCGGCTTCCAGGTCCGGGTGGACCTCGCGGGCCATCTCCCCCGAGTTGGCCCGCGCCCGGCGCAGGAAGACCGCCAACTCGCGTTCCAGGGCGAGGAACTCATGGTCCACACCATTTCCGGCCGTCGCGCCGGGTCCACCGCCGCTTCCGCTCCCGTGCACGTCAGCACCCCTCATACGCTTTCCCGCCGATGAAACTTTCTTTCAACTGGGGCCATCGCCGCAGTTGGGCCAGTATTTCGCAGGCGTAGACCTCCGGCAGTGGCCGGACCCCCTTCCGGAGCACGGGTCTACGTGCGTAGCTTCATGAGTGCCATGGGTGGCATGTCCACACCACGGCGCACGTACCGCAGGAGTGTCCCGCACCCGCTCCTGGGCCATGAGCTCCCCCACCGAGCCCTCGGAGGCACGCAATGCCCGTGCACAGATCCGGAACCACAGCCCCCCGCCGCCGACCCCGCCTCTTCGCGGCAGGCACCCTCCTCGCCGCGCTCACCCTTCTGCTCACCCTGCCCGCACCGGCCTCCGCGGCCGACGTCCCCGAACGGGGTACGGCGAGGATGGGCCAGGGGGTCATCGCCCACGACGGCCAGGGCGGCGCGCCGGCCGGCACGAGGGCGGTCCAGACCGAAGGCGTGGACGTCAGCAGCCACCAGGGCGACGTCGCCTGGCCGACTCTCTGGAACAGCGGTGTGAAGTGGGCCTACGTCAAGGCCACCGAGGGGACGTACTACAAGAACACGTACTTCACGCAGCAGTACAACGGTTCCTACAACGCAGGCATGATCCGGGGCACTTACCACTTCGCCACCCCGGACACGACGAGCGGCGCCGCCCAGGCGAACTACTTCGTGGACAACGGCGGCGGCTGGTCCAAGGACGGCCGGACACTGCCCGGCGTGCTGGACATCGAGTGGAATCCGTACGGCGCGCAGTGCTACGGCAAGACCCAGGCCGGGATGGTCGCCTGGATCCGCGACTTCGTGAACACCTACAAGGCGCGCACCGGCCGTGACGCCGTGATCTACACCGCGACCAGCTGGTGGAAGGACTGCACGGGCAACAACGCGGGCTTCGGCGCCACCAACCCGCTCTGGGTGGCGCGGTACAACACCACCGTCGGGGAACTCCCGGCCGGCTGGGGCTACTACACGATCTGGCAGTACACCTCGTCCGGCCCGACCGTCGGCGACCACAACCACTTCAACGGCGCCCTCGACCGCGTGGTGGCGCTCGCGAACGGCTGATCCCCGCACGACGCGACATCGGGCCCCGGTGACCAGCCCCAGGTCACCGGGGTCCGGTGTTGCGTCACACCCCACTATGCACTTCGCGTATACACGCTATGTATAGTCACGCCGTGCCGCACCGCCGGCGTGTGGCCGAGCCAGGGGAAGTGACGTGCTGTGCCTGTTGTGCCCGGAAAGACGACGCCGTTCCGTACAGGGTTGGCCGCCGCTCTGGTGACGGTGCTCACACTGACGCTCGGCGGATGCGCGATGCAGACCACGGCTCCCGGGTCCGCCCGCGCCGACGCCGCCTCCGACGCCAAGGGGTCGTACGGGCAGGCGGACTGCCGGAAGGCCAAGTGCATCGCGCTGACGTTCGACGCGGGTCCGGCGAAGGACACCCCGCGTCTCCTGGACGTGCTCAAGGAGAAGAAGGTGCCCGCCACGTTCTTCCTGCTGGGCAGGGACCACGTGCTGAAGCACCCGGAGACCGTGCGGCGCATCGAGGCCGAGGGCCACGAGGTCGCCAACCACACCTGGTCCCACGAGATCCTGACGGACAAGGAGCCCGAGGAGATACGGGCCGAGCTGGAGAGGACCCAGCTCGCGATCGAGGACATCACCGGGAAGAGGCCCAGGCTGATGCGTCCCCCGCAGGGCCGCACGGACGACACCGTCTCCGAGGTCTGCGAGGAGCTCGGGCTCTCGCAGGTCCTGTGGAGCGCGACCGCCAAGGACTACTCCACGAA
Source organism: Streptomyces sp. Alt3 (assembly GCF_030719215.1). Lineage (NCBI taxonomy): Bacteria > Bacillati > Actinomycetota > Actinomycetes > Kitasatosporales > Streptomycetaceae > Streptomyces > Streptomyces glycanivorans. The sequence continues at coordinate 2,762,025 of NZ_CP120983.1, forward strand.
CGACTCCGCGCTGATCAGGAAGCGGATACTCGACCAGGCCGGCAAGGACGGGATCATCCTGCTGCACGACATCTACGAGGGCACGGTCCCCGCGGTGCCAGGGATCATCGACACGCTGAAGGAACGGGGCTACACCTTCGTGACCGTCCCTCAGCTGATGGCCCCGGCGGAGCCGGAGCCAGGCACGGTGTACCGCCCCTGACCCGGCCCGCACGCGCAACGGCCCGCCCTCCCGGAGGAGGACGGGCCGTCCGTACCCGGCCGTCGGCGTGATGCCACGCCCGTCACAGCATGGCGCCTACGCGGCGGCCGGGAGCCTGTCCTGCGCCCTGGCCGAGGCCGGGGCGAGCGCGATCTCGAGCACCTGGCGGACGTCGGTCACCGGGTGGACGTCCAGGGTGTCGAGGACCTCCGCCGGGACGTCGTCCAGGTCGGCCTCGTTGCGCTGGGGGATCACCACGGTGGTGATGCCCGCGCGGTGGGCGGCCAGCAGCTTCTGCTTCAGACCGCCGATCGGCAGCACCCGTCCGGTCAGCGACACCTCACCGGTCATCGCCACGTCCGTGCGGACCAGCCGCCCGGAGAGCAGCGAGGCCAGCGCGGTCGTCAGGGTGATGCCGGCGCTCGGGCCGTCCTTCGGGACCGCGCCCGCCGGGAAGTGGATGTGCACACCCCGGTCCTTCAGGTCCGCGACCGGAAGCTCCAGCTCCGCCCCGTGCGAGCGCAGGAAGCTCAGGGCGATCTGCGCGGACTCCTTCATGACGTCGCCGAGCTGGCCGGTCAGGGTCAGCCCCGACGCCCCGGTCTCCGGATCTGCGAGCGACGCCTCGACGAACAGCACGTCACCGCCCGCTCCGGTCACAGCCAGCCCGGTGGCCACGCCCGGCACCGCGGTGCGGCGCCCGGCCGGGTCCTGGGCGGACTCGGGAACGTGGTGCGGCCGTCCGATCAGTCCCCGCAGATCCTGCGCGGACACGGTGAACGGGAGCTCCCGCTCGCCCAGTTCGTGCTGGGCCGCGACCTTTCGCAGCAGCCGGGCGACGGACCGCTCCAGGTTCCGCACCCCGGCCTCCCGGGTGTACTCGCCCGCCAGCTTGCGCAGTGCGGACTCGTCGAGACCGACCTCGTCCTTCTCCAGACCGGCACGCTCCAGCTGGCGCGGGAGCAGGTGGTCACGCGCGATGACGACCTTCTCGTCCTCGGTGTAGCCGTCCAGCGTGACCAGCTCCATGCGGTCGAGCAGGGCTTCCGGAATGGCGTCGAGAACGTTGGCGGTGGCCAGGAACACGACGTCGCTGAGGTCGAGTTCGACCTCCAGGTAGTGGTCGCGGAAGGTGTGGTTCTGCGCCGGGTCGAGCACTTCGAGCAGGGCGGCCGCCGGGTCGCCCCGGAAGTCGGATCCGACCTTGTCGATCTCGTCGAGCAGGACGACCGGGTTCATCGATCCGGCCTCCTTGACGGCCCGGACGATGCGGCCGGGAAGCGCGCCGACGTACGTGCGCCGGTGGCCCCTGATCTCGGCCTCGTCCCGCACCCCGCCGAGCGCGACCCGGACGAACTTGCGTCCCATGGCGTGCGCGACGGACTCGCCGAGGGAGGTCTTGCCCACGCCGGGCGGGCCGACCAGGGCCAGCACGGCACCGCCGCGCCGGCCGCCGACCACACCGAGCCCGCGGTCGGCACGCCGCTTGCGCACCGCGAGGTATTCGGTGATGCGCTCCTTCACGTCGCCCAGGCCCGCGTGCTCGGCGTCGAGGATCTCCCGCGCGCCGCGGATGTCGTAGGCGTCCTCGGTCCGCTCGTTCCAGGGGAGCTCCAGGACCGTGTCCAGCCAGGTCCGGATCCAGGACCCCTCGGGGCTCTGGTCGGAGGCGCGCTCCAGCTTCTCGACCTCCTTGAGGGCGGCCTCGCGGACGTGTCCGGGGAGGTCGGCGGCCTCGACGCGTGCCCGGTAGTCGTCGGACTCGTCGCCGGAACCGGATTCGCCGTTGAGCTCGGAGAGCTCCTTGCGCACGGCGTCGAGCTGTCGCCTCAGCAGGAATTCGCGCTGCTGCTTGTCGACGCCCTCCTGGACGTCCTTGGCGATGGACTCGGCCACGTCCTGCTCGGCGAGGTGCTCGCCGAGCCACTGGATGGCCAGCTTCAGACGGGTGACCGCGTCGGCGGTCTCCAGCAGCTGGACCTTCTGCGCGGTGGTGAGGAAGGGCGAGTACCCGGAGTTGTCGGCGAGGGCGGAGATGTCGTCGATCTGCTGGACCCGGTCCACGACCTGCCAGGCACCGCGCTTCTTCAGCCAGCTGGTCGCGAGGGCCTTGTACTCCTTGGCCAGCTCGGCGGCGGAGCCGGGCAGGGGATCGGGCAACGCCACCTCGATCCGGGTGCCCTCCACCCACAGGGCGTTGCCGGGACCACTGGTCCCCGCACCGATGCGCACCCGGTCACGGGCGCGGATGAGTGCGCCCGGGTCCCCGTCGGACAGCCGGCCGACCTGTTCCACGGTGCCCAGGACACCGGTCCCGGTGTAGTTCCCGTCGATGCGCGGCACGAGCAGAACCTCGGGCTTGCCGCCCCCGGGCCGCGCGACGGCCTGGGCGGCCTCCACGGCGGCGCGTACCTCCGCGTCCGACAGGTCGAGCGGCACCACCATTCCGGGCAGTACGACCTCGTCGTCCAGCGGCAGCACGGGCAGGTCGATCGGCGTGGACGCCCTGGAGGCGTTGGATCCTTCAGTCATGATCTCCCCTTAAGCAGGCAAGTTGAGCTATGTGGACTCAATGCTTGTGAGCCCGTCAATGTTCCCCGACTTGCGTTCGCTCTCAGCGATCAGCACCCCGGCCGACCCCCGGGCCGGGCCCCACCTGCGGAACTCCCCGCAGTGGCGGCCGTCCGCCCACCAGGCTCCGCACCCGCCTCCACAGCAGCACCCCGAGGGCCGCGGCCATTCCCGGACGGTCCGGCCCCCGCCGCGTGGGGGGCACGCGGGCTCCGCCGGAGCCCCCGAGGGGTGGCACCTGGCAAAACCGCTGGCCCGAGAGGCCACGGCAGGGAAACATGGGACCGCCCGAGGGGAGCCCGGGAGCCAACGCCGCCTGCCGGAAACCGGAGACCGTGCCCATGCCGTCCACCACTGACGCCCACCGCCCCGTCGTCCTCGACCGGCGCGAGGGGCCGTTCGGCGAAGTCGTCCTGCGTGAGCGGGGCCGTGACTTCGAGATCATCGCCAACGGCTGCTTCCTGATGGACACCTCCGACGGGCGGTCCGAGAGGCTGCTGATCGACGCGGCGCTCGCGGCCCTGCCCGCCGGCCGGCCGGACCCGTCGGTACTGATCGGCGGGCTCGGCGTCGGGTTCTCGCTGGTCCGGGCCGCCGAGGAACCGCGATGGGGCCGGATCGCGGTCGTCGAGCGCGAGGAGGCCATCGTGGACTGGCACCTCGACGGGCCGCTCGAACAGATCTCCGGTGCGGCGCTCGCCGACCCCCGGACCGAGGTGCTGCGCACGGACCTCGTCGCCCACCTCCACACGACCACGGAGCGTTACGACGCTCTGTGCCTGGACATCGACAACGGCCCCGACTGGACCGTCACGCAGGACAACGGAAGCCTCTACTCGGCGGCCGGTCTGGAAGCCTGCCGGACGCGCCTGACGCCCGGTGGAGTGCTCGCCGTATGGTCCGCGCAGCCGTCCGCCGACTTCGAGTCAGCTTTGCGGAATGCCGGATTCCACGCAGTAACGACCGAAGAAGTAGCCGTTGCCCGAGGTGTGCCGGACGTGGTCCATCTCGCACTCCGGGGAGAGTGAACCCCCCACCCGGTATGCACACCCCGGTCGCCCCATGGACCGGACCCCACAAGACCGCCGATCCGTCTCCTTTCCGTGGGTAACACCTTCACGACGGACAACACCCTGCGTAGCCGGGAGGCCTCCTGTGCCTTTACGCTGCTGACCGTCACAAGGGATCACCGACGACATCCACAAGCGATAACCGTGCCTCCGGAGGAATGGCCTCCGCGAGAACGGGCAGGGGCGGGGCGATGGAACAGACACACACCACCCACAACGGCGTCGCGGCCACCCCGGGAGCTCAGCGCCGGGTGCTGGTGGTAGAGGACGACGCGACGATCGTCGACGCCATCTCCGCCCGGTTGCGGGCCGAGGGCTTCCTGGTGCAGACGGCGCTCGACGGCCCGGCGGCCGTGGACGCCGCAGAGGCATGGCAGCCCGACCTGATGGTGCTCGACATCATGCTTCCCGGCTTCGACGGCCTGGAGGTCTGCCGTCGCGTGCAGGCCCAGCGTCCGGTGCCGGTACTGATGCTCACGGCACGCGACGACGAGACCGACATGCTGGTCGGGCTCGGCGTCGGCGCCGACGACTACATGACCAAGCCGTTCTCCATGCGGGAACTGGCGGCGCGGGTCCACGTCCTGCTGCGCCGGGTCGAGAGGGCCGCACTGGCCGCGGTGACTCCGCGCAGCGGCATCCTGCGCCTCGGCGAGCTGGAGATCGACCACGCGCAGCGCCGTGTCAGGGTGCGCGCCGACGACGTCCACCTCACCCCGACGGAGTTCGACCTGCTGGTCTGCCTGGCCAACACCCCGCGTGCGGTGCTGTCCCGGGAACAGCTGCTGGCCGAGGTCTGGGACTGGGCGGACGCCTCCGGGACCCGCACGGTCGACAGCCACATCAAGGCTCTGCGCCGGAAGATCGGCGCCGAGCGGATCCGTACCGTGCACGGCGTCGGCTACGCCCTGGAGACCCCCGCGCCATGACGCGGCCCGGCTCCGGACTGCGGCCCTTCTCGATCAAGGCCAAGCTGGGCACGCTCGTGGTGGTCTCCGTGTTCATCACGACCGGGCTCCTCATCGTCGCCCTGCGGACCAGGACCGAGTTCCGGTTCATCACGGTCTTCTCGGTGATCGCCACCCTGCTGATCACCCAGTTCGTGGCACACGGGCTGACCGCGCCGCTGGACGAGATGCGTGCCGTCGCGCGGTCGATCTCGCACGGCGACTACACGAGACGGGTGAGCGGCGCCGGGCGACGTGACGAGCTCGGCGACCTGGCGCAGACGATCAACCGGATGACGGACGATCTGGAGGCGGAGGACCGGCACCGCAAGGAGCTGGTGGCCAACGTCTCCCACGAGCTGCGCACACCGATCGCGGCGCTCAGAGCCGTCCTGGAGAACGTGGTGGACGGGGTGTCCGCCGCGGATCCGGAGACGATGCGCACCGCGCTGAAACAGACCGAACGCCTGGGCAGACTGGTGGAGACCCTGCTGGATCTCTCCCGCCTGGACAACGGCGTGCTGGCGATCAAGGCGCGCCGCTTCGAGGTCTGGCCGTACCTGTCGGGTGTGCTGAAGGAGGCGAATCTCGCCGCCTCCCAGCGCCGGCTCTCCTCAGGTTCGGGCAATCACTCGCGCACCGACGTCCATCTGCACCTCGACGTGTCACCGCCCGAGCTGACGGCCTACGCGGACGCGGAACGCCTCCACCAGGTGGTCGCCAATCTGATCGACAACGCCGTGAAACACAGCCCGCCGCACGGCCGGGTCACGGTGCTGGCGCGGCGCGGGGAGTATCCCGAGTCGCTGGAGCTGGAGATCGTCGACGAGGGCCCCGGCATCCCCGAGGCGGAGCGCCACCGGGTCTTCGAGCGCTTCAACCGCGGCCAGGCGCCCTCCCCGCACGGCCCGGGCAGCGACGGCGGCACGGGGCTCGGCCTCGCGATCGCCCGTTGGGCGGTGGATCTGCACGGCGGCCGCATCGGCGTGGCCGAATCGACCCGTGGATGCCGTATCCAGGTCACCCTTCCAGGGGAAGTACGAACCCAGGGTTGACTCTGCGTTCGAAGCGGAGGGACCCGTTTCTGCTTCCCGTCCGGGAAGAGATACGGTCCAGGGGGCCGCAGCACCGGCCCCGCGTACCCGAAGGGCAGTGGAACCCTGCTTGTTTCCCGCCATTTCATGCGCCGAAACCCGGCTTCGGATGTGATGTGCACGACGAAGACCGGCCCGGCCTGCACGTTACGGCTCGGGAGGCGTAGCCTTGATTTCCGCTGTCCATCACCTTGTGAAGCGGAAGAGGGCGGTTGCCGCCGTGTCGTCTCAGTCCCCCAGTAACTCGAGCATCTCGACCGATCAAGAAGCGGGCTCCGGGTCCAACCCGGCCGCCGCTTTCGGCCCCAATGAGTGGCTCGTCGACGAGATCTACCAGCAGTACCTCCAGGACCCCAGTTCGGTCGACCGCGCCTGGTGGGACTTCTTCGCCGACTACAAGCCGGGTACGTCCGGCACGGCGGACAAGCCCGTCACCGCCCCCGCGGGAGCGGTGACCCCGGCCCCGGCCGCCGCCACCGTGAACAACGGCGCGACGGCACAGGCTCCGGCCGCGCCCCCCGCGGCCCCGGCCAAGCCCGCGGCCGCCGCTCCGGCGAAGGCTCCCGCCGCCCCCGCGAAGGCCGCGCCGGCCAAGGCCGCCCCGGCACCCGCGAAGGCGGAGGCCCCGGCCGAGGCCCCCGGGGGCCCGGAGTTCGTGACGCTGCGCGGCCCGTCGGCCGCCGTCGCGAAGAACATGAACGCCTCCCTGGAGCTGCCGACGGCCACGTCGGTCCGCGCCGTGCCGGTGAAGCTGCTCTTCGACAACCGCATCGTCATCAACAACCACCTGAAGCGGGCCCGCGGCGGGAAGATCTCCTTCACGCACCTCATCGGGTACGCGATGGTGCAGGCCCTCAAGGCCATGCCGTCGATGAACTACTCCTTCGCGGTGAAGGACGGCAAGCCGACCCTGGTCAAGCCGGAGCACGTCAACCTCGGCCTCGCCATCGACCTGGTCAAGCCGAACGGCGACCGTCAGCTCGTCGTGGCGGCCATCAAGAAGGCCGAGACGCTCAACTTCTTCGAGTTCTGGCAGGCCTACGAGGACATCGTCCGCCGTGCGCGCGTCGGCAAGCTCGGCATGGACGACTTCTCCGGGGTCACCGCCTCGCTGACGAACCCCGGCGGCATCGGCACCGTGCACTCGGTGCCCCGCCTGATGCCCGGACAGGGCCTCATCATGGGCGTCGGCGCGATGGACTACCCGGCGGAGTTCCAGGGCACCTCGCAGGACACCCTGAACAAGCTGGGCATCTCGAAGGTCATGACCCTGACCTCGACGTACGACCACCGCGTCATCCAGGGTGCCGCGTCCGGCGAGTTCCTCCGCGTCCTGGCCCAGCTGCTGCTCGGCGAGAACGACTTCTACGACGAGATCTTCAAGGCGCTGCGCATCCCCTACGAGCCGGTCCGCTGGCTCAAGGACATCGACGCCTCGCACGACGACGACGTCACCAAGGCCGCGCGCGTCTTCGAGCTGATCCACTCCTACCGGGTCCGCGGTCACGTGATGGCCGACACCGACCCGCTGGAGTACCGCCAGCGCAAGCACCCCGACCTGGACATCACCGAGCACGGCCTCACCCTGTGGGACCTGGAGCGCGACTTCGCGGTCGGCGGTTTCGCCGGCAAGACGATGATGAAGCTCCGCGACATCCTCGGCGTCCTGCGTGAGTCTTACTGCCGCACCACCGGCATCGAGTTCATGCACATCCAGGAGCCGAAGGAGCGCAAGTGGCTCCAGGACCGGGTGGAGCGTCCGCGCCCGGCCCCGGAGCGCGAGGAGCAGCTGCGGATCCTGCGCCGCCTCAACGCCGCCGAGGCGTTCGAGACGTTCCTCCAGACCAAGTACGTCGGCCAGAAGCGCTTCTCGCTGGAGGGCGGCGAGTCCGTCATCCCGCTGCTCGACGCGGTCATCGACTCCGCCGCCGAGGCCCGCCTCGACGAGGTCGTCATCGGCATGGCCCACCGCGGCCGGCTGAACGTCCTGGCCAACATCGTGGGCAAGTCGTACGCGCAGATCTTCCGGGAGTTCGAGGGCAACCTCGACCCGCGGTCGATGCACGGTTCCGGCGACGTCAAGTACCACCTGGGCGCCGAGGGCACCTTCACCGGTCTGGACGGCGAGCAGATCAAGGTCTCGCTGGCCGCCAACCCCTCGCACCTGGAGGCCGTCGACCCGGTCCTCGAGGGCATCGCGCGCGCCAAGCAGGACATCATCAACAAGGGCGGCACGGACTTCACGGTCCTGCCCGTCGCGCTCCACGGCGACGCGGCCTTCGCGGGCCAGGGCGTCGTCGCCGAGACGCTCAACATGTCGCAGCTGCGCGGCTACCGCACCGGCGGCACGGTGCACGTGGTGATCAACAACCAGGTCGGCTTCACCGCCGCCCCGGAGTCCTCGCGCTCCTCGATGTACGCCACGGACGTGGCGCGCATGATCGAGGCGCCGATCATCCACGTCAACGGTGACGACCCGGAGGCCGTGGTCCGCGTCGCGCGGCTCGCCTTCGAGTACCGGCAGACGTTCAACAAGGACGTCGTCATCGACCTCATCTGCTACCGCCGCCGCGGTCACAACGAGGGCGACAACCCGGAGTTCACCAACCCGCAGATGTACACCCTGATCGACAAGAAGCGCTCGGTGCGCAAGCTCTACACCGAGTCCCTCATCGGTCGTGGCGACATCACCCTGGAAGAGGCCGAGCAGGCGCTCCAGGACTTCCAGGGCCAGCTGGAGAAGGTCTTCGCGGAGGTCCGCGAGGCCACCTCGGCGCCGTCCCAGCCGCATGTCCCGGACGTCCAGGCGGAGTTCCCGGTCTCGGTCGGTACCGCGGTGTCCTCGGAGGTCGTGAAGCTGATCGCCGAGTCGCAGGTCAACATCCCCGACGGCATCACGGTGCACCCGCGTCTGCTCCCGCAGATGCAGCGGCGCGCGGCCTCGGTGGAGAACGGCACGATCGACTGGGGCATGGGCGAGACCCTGGCCATCGGTTCGCTGCTGATGGAGGGCACCCCGGTCCGGCTCGCCGGCCAGGACACCCGCCGCGGCACGTTCGGTCAGCGCCACGCCGTCCTCGTCGACCAGAAGACCGGCGAGGACTACACCCCGCTGCTCTACCTCTCCGACGACCAGGCCCGTTACAACGTCTACGACTCGCTGCTCAGCGAGTACGCGGCGATGGGCTTCGAGTACGGCTACTCGCTGGCCCGCCCGGAGTCCCTGGTGATCTGGGAGGCCCAGTTCGGTGACTTCGTCAACGGCGCCCAGACCGTCGTGGACGAATTCATCTCCTCGGCCGAGCAGAAGTGGGGCCAGACGTCCGGCGTCACCCTGCTGCTCCCGCACGGCTACGAGGGCCAGGGCCCGGACCACTCGTCCGCCCGCCCGGAGCGTTTCCTGCAGATGTGCGCGCAGGACAACATGACGGTCGCGATGCCGACCCTCCCGTCGAACTACTTCCACCTTCTGCGCTGGCAGGTGCACAACCCGCACCACAAGCCGCTGATCGTCTTCACCCCGAAGTCGATGCTGCGTCTCAAGGCAGCGGCGTCGAAGGCCGAGGAGTTCACCACCGGCGGCTTCCGTCCGGTGATCGGCGACGAGACGGTCAGCGCCGAGGCGGTCCGCAAGGTCGTCTTCGTGTCCGGGAAGCTCTACTACGACCTGGACGCCGAGCGCGAGAAGCGCGGCGACACCGAGACGGCGATCATCCGGCTGGAGCGCCTGTACCCGCTGCCGGGTGCGGAGATCCAGGCCGAGATCGCCAAGTACCCGAACGCCGAGAAGTACCTCTGGGCGCAGGAGGAGCCGGCGAACCAGGGTGCGTGGCCGTTCATCGCGCTCAACCTGATCGACCACCTGGACCTGGCCGTCGGCGCCGATGTGCCGCACGGTGAGCGCCTGCGCCGCATCTCGCGTCCGCACGGCTCGTCCCCGGCGGTCGGCTCGGCCAAGCGCCACCAGGCGGAGCAGACCCAGCTGGTCGCCGAGGTCTTCGAGGCCTGATCAGCCGCTGTACGACACCGATGGCCCGGCTCCGCGAGATCTTCGCGGGGCCGGGCCCTCCGGTTTCCGGGGCTCGTTATTCTGGTCCCATGTACTTCACGGACCGTGGCATCGAGGAACTGGAGAAGCGGCGCGGCGAGGAGGAGGTCACCTTCGAGTGGCTCGCCGAGCAGCTCCGTACGTTCGTCGACCTCAACCCCGACTTCGAGGTTCCCGTCGAGCGGCTCGCGACGTGGCTGGCCCGCCTGGACGACGACGAGGACGAGTAGCCGTCCGGCGGGTCAACGCCCCGGGCCGTTGCGGGGCACCACCCCTGGCCGCGGCGTTCACCGCCCGGGACTGTCCGCGTCCGCACCTCTGAAGCGGTCGTACGCGAGTCCCAGCAGGCCCTGCGCGAGGAGGACCAGGCCCGCGGTGATCCAGCCGCCGCTGCGCCGCCGGGCACCCCACAGGGTCAGCGGCAGTCCCGCGGCGATCTGCGCGCCTGCCACCGCGCGGGCCTTCGGTCCGAGCATCCAGGGGCCGAGGCTGCCGCTCTCCACGGCGTCGAGCTCCACGCGCACGGCGTCCCGCCAGCCGCCCCGTTCGACGGTTTCGGCGTGCGGGAGGACGCCGGCCACCGAGCGGAGCCGGTCGGCCGGTTCGCCGGGCGTGAGTCCGGGCGGCAGGTCCACCCCGGTACGGCCGAGCACAGCCAGCAGGCCGCGCAGCCGTGTGCCGGCGTCGGCCTCGGCGTCCCCGCGTGTGAGCCCTTCCAGCACCTGGACGTCGAGGACCGGGTCGAGACCCAGACGGGCGGCGAAGGTCCGCATGGCCTCGTCCTCGCCCACCGGGGTGCCGTCGGCCAGCCAGACGTATCCGACGGGGCGCCGGAACCCGGCGGCCAGGGTGAAGCCCGAGCGGTCGTCGTCCCACCACAGGGCGATCACCGGCCAGGTGGAACCCACCGCGAGTGCGGTGGCCCAGCCGCCGACGACCCGGTCGACCGGCTCCGCACCTCCCTCCGCCGGGGCGCCGGCGGCCGAAGGGCCGTGCGTGCGCCAGGGCTTTCCCTCGGGGACGAGCACGCTCCAGCCGTCCCCGGCCGGGACGAGCGTCATGCCCTCCTGAAGGAGATGGGCCACGGGCCGTACGGTCTCGGGGTCGGCCCGGCACAGCAGCAGGGCACCCACGGATGTCGCGGTCATGCCTCACACGCTAGGGCAATTCCCCCATCAGCGGATCATTCGCACCACCGAGACCCCCCTTCCGCGAGCATCCATTCGATTCCCCCTTGACTTCCCTCATCCGCGATATATCGTGTTGGAAAGAGACGCGATATGTTGCGTCGTGCCATTCAGCGGGAGGTCAGATCCATGCCCGAGTCGACGTGGACCGTCGCCGAGCCCCGGAAGCTCGCGTTCGACGAACCCGTGACAGCGCTCAACGTGCGCATCGTCGACGGAGCGATCAACGTCGTCGGCACGGACGAACCGGCCGCACGGCTGGAGGTCTCCGCGATCGACGGGCCACCGCTGATCGTGACCCTGGTGGACGGCACGCTCTCCGTCGCCTACGAGGACCTTCCGTGGCAGGGCCTTCTGACCTGGCTGGACCGCAGGACTCCGCGCCGCAGGGCCGCGGTCTCGCTGGCCGTACCGGCCGGGGCGGCGGTGGAGGTCGGCGTGATCGGCGCCGAGGCGGTCGTGTCGGGGATCCGGGGACGCACCGAGCTGCGCGGCATCTCCGGGGACAGCACCCTGGTGGGTCTCTCCGGCGTCGTGCGGGCCGAGACGGTGTCCGGCGGCCTGGAGGCCCAGGCCGTCACCGGCGACCTTCGGTTCCAGTCCGTGTCGGGTGATCTCACGGTCGTCGAGGGCGCGGGCACCTCGGTCCGGGCGGAGTCGGTGACCGGGCACATGGTGCTCGACCTCGACACCTCGCCGAAACCGACCGACATCAGACTGACCTCGGTGTCCGGTGAGATCGCCATCCGCCTGCCGCACCCCGCCGACGCGAAGGTGGAGGCGAACACCGCGAGCGGGACCGTCTCCAACGCCTTCGAGGACCTGCGGGTGGGCGGCCAGTGGGGCGCGAAGAAGATCACCGGCACCCTCGGCGCGGGCACGGGGAAGCTGAAGGCGACCACCGTCTCGGGTTCGATCGCCCTGTTGCGCCGGCAGGCCGCCCAGGACCACGCGCATGATGCCGAGCCGACCGGAAAGGTGCTCTGACATGGCCCCCGTATTCGCCCACGGCCGCTTGCGCCTGTATCTCCTCAAGCTTCTGGACGAGGCTCCCCGCCACGGCTACGAGGTGATCCGCCTCCTGGAGGAGCGCTTCCAGGGGCTGTACGCCCCGTCGGCGGGCACCGTGTATCCGCGCCTGGCCAAGCTGGAGGCCGAGGGCCTGGTGACCCACGCCACCGAGGGCGGCCGCAAGGTCTACTCCATCACCGACGCCGGACGGGCCGAGCTGGCGGGCCGGGGCGGCGAACTGGCGGATCTGGAGCTGGAGATCCGCGACTCCGTCTCCGAGCTTGCGGCAGAGATCCGCGACGACGTGCGGGGCGCGGTCGGCCAGCTGCGCAGCGAGATGCGCGCGGCGGCCTCCGAGTCACGGCAGACCTCCGGCGGGGGCCGGAGCGGCTGGGACCCCGGCTTCGGGGAGAAGGAGGCATGGCGCCTGGCGAAGGAGGAGCTGCGCAAGGCGAAGCAGGAGTGGAAGGAACAGGCCCGAAGGGCGAAGGACGAGTCCCGCAAGGCCCGTGAGGACGCCGAGCAGGCACGCCGTCAGGCCCAGGAGGCGCACGAGAAGGCGCGGGAGCAGGTACAGAACGCCGCGCGCCAGGTCCAGGAGCACTTCGCTCGGGGCGACTGGCCGGCAGGCGTGCGGGACGGCCTGGCCGAGATCACCGGCCAGCTCGGCGGCTTCGCCAGGACGGGCACCTGGCCGTCGTACAGCCGCCCCGCACCGGAAGAGCCGGACATCGAGTGGGCAGCCGACACCACGACCACCGGGGACCCGGCACGTGACCTGGACCGCCTGCTGGACCGCTTCCGTGACGACATCCGTGACGCGGCCCGGGACCGAGGCGTCACCGGGACCCAACTCTCCGAGGCACGCGGCCATCTGGCCACCGCCGCGACGCACATCGACTCGCTGCTGCGGGGAACGGCCGACGAGACGAAGGACCCCGAGGGCGCGTCCTGATCTCCGTCCGCCGCACTGCGCCGTCGGCCCACGGCGCGGTGCGGCGGACGGCCGGTCAGCTCGCCCGGCGGCTCTCCCCGCCCTCTCCGTACAGCGCCCGCTCCACCGTCGCGTAGGTCGCCCCGTTCTCGGCGAGCACATCGGCGACGGGGCCGGGACAGGCGGTCAGGGCCAGCAGCAGGTGCTCCTCGCCGATGAAGCGGTCACGCCGGCCGAGGGCGATGCGAAGGGACTTCTCCAGGATGCCCTTGGCGCCGCCGGTGAAGGGGCGCCGTCCGGACCACCGGCGTCTGTTGCCGCGCGCGCCCGCCAGGACTCCCTCACCGTGGACGCCCTCGACGCGGGCCAGGATCTCGGTGATGTCGATGCCGATACCGGCGAGTGCCTCGGTGTCCGCCTTGGTGAGCCCGCCCCGGCGGCGGGCCTCCGCGAGCGCCGCCTCCATGGAGGCACGCCGGTCGACGAGCCCGAGGGCGGCGACGGCGAAGGAGGCGCGGCTGCCCCTCCGATCCAGGAGGGAGAGAAGCAGGTGCTCCTCGGTGACGGAGTCCGCCTGGGCCTGCTCGGCATGAGTCACGGCGCCGGTCACGGTGGCCCGCGCCCCCTTGGTGAATCGCTCGAACATCAATGCCTCCCGTACTTCTTGTGCACGGCCTGCCTGCTGACACCCAGCTCGGCAGCGATCTCCTGCCACGACCATCCCTGGACGCGGGCACTTCTCACCTGGACGGCTTCGAGTTGTTCTAGCAGCCTCCGCAGCGCGGCGACGGCCCGCAGCCCGACGCGCGGGTCGCGGTCACCGGCACGTGCGGCGAGATCCGTTGCTTCGGTCATAATGTCAACCTACGTTGACATTCACTCCATGTCAATCAAAGTTGACATCATCGGTGGCGAGGAGTGCGTGGCGCTCCACGTCGTAGCGGACATCCCCGTAGCGGAGCTTGTTCCGCTCGATTCCCTCCGCGGCGAAGCCGGCCCGCAGGGCGACGGCGCAGGAGGCAGGGTTGTTCGTCCTGTGTCCGAGCTCCAGCCGGTGGAGCCCGAGATCGCCGAAGGCCCAGCCGGCCAGGGCCCGCAGCCCCGAGGAGGCGACACCGGTCCCCCGGGCCGCCTCCGTGGTCCAGTACGAGACCCAGCCCGTGTCATGGACGTGGTTCACCGAGGTCACGGCGACGGATCCGAGTGCGACTCCCTCGCGGACGACCGCCCAGCTGTATCCACTGCCGGCCGCCCGCTCGTCATCCCGGTCTGCGATCCACTCCGAGGCCTCGGCCGTGGTCGTGACAGGCCGGGCGGCCTGCCGGGCCATCTCCGCGGGCGCGAAGGCGCGGAGCACCGCCGGAGCGTCGTCCGGCCGCCAGGGACGGAGCAGGAGCCCCTGGCCGGTCAGCAGTTCCGCCGTGTCGCTCACGCGGTGGTGAGAACGATCTTCCCGAAGAGGTCACCGGCGGCCAGCCGCTCGAAGCCCTCACGGGCCCGGTCCAGCGGCAGCATCCCGTCGATGACCGGCCGCACACCGGTGGCCGCGCAGAACGACAGCAGGTCCTCCAGCTCGTCCTTGGAGCCCATGGTGGAGCCGACGATCTTCAGCTCCAGGAAGAAGATCCGGGTCAGCTCGGCGTGGGAGGGCCGGTCTCCGCTGGTGGCGCCCGAGATGACCAGAGTGCCACCCGACCGCAGCGACTTGACCGAGTGGGACCAGGTCGCCGCTCCGACGGTCTCGATGACGGCGTCGACACGCTTCGGCAGCCGGGCACCGGGCTCGTAGGCCTCGACGGCCCCCAGCTCGACGGCCCGCTCGCGCTTGGCCGCGTCACGGCTGGTGGCGAACATCCGGAGCCCTGCGGCCTTGCCGAGCACGATCGCGGCGGTGGCCACACCGCCGCCCGCGCCCTGGACGAGGACGGAGTCCCCGGGTCGCACACCGGCGTTCGTGAACAGCATCCGGTACGCCGTCAGCCAGGCGGTCGGCAGGCAGGCGGCCTGCTCGAAGGTGAGTTCCTTCGGCTTCGGCAGCACGTTCCAGCTGGGGACGGTGACCTGCTCGGCGAACGTGCCCTGGTAGCGCTCGGTGAGGATCGAGCGCGGCTCGTCCGGGCCGACGCCGTGCCCTGTCTGCCCGATGACGGAGTGCAGGACCACCTCGTTGCCGTCCTGGTCGATACCGGCGGCGTCGCAGCCGAGGATCATGGGCAGCTTGCCCTCGGCGAGGCCCACACCCCGCAGGGACCAGAGGTCGTGATGGTTGAGCGACGCGGCCTTGACCCGGACCGTGGTCCACCCGGACCGCGCCTCCGGGGCGGGGCGTTCACCCAGCTCCAGTCCGTCGAGGGGGCGGTCACGGTCGATGCGGGCTGCGTAGGCGGCGAACATGGCCACGACGATAGGCCGTGACGCGCCGTGACGTAACCGTTCGAAGGTGTGACACACGCCCCAGCTCGCGGAGCTCCCGTGCGCGGAAGTGGGGCGGGGCGGGGTGCGCCTCACTCGGCACGCGACCGCACCCCGCCCCGTCCTGCGTCAGCGCCGCGCGACACCCTCGGCACGCGCGGCCGCGGCCACCGCGGCGGTGACGGCGGGTGCGACCCGCTCGTCGAACGGCGACGGGATCACGTACTCGGCCGCCAGCTCGTCGCCGACGACGTCCGCGAGCGCGTTCGCCGCCGCGATCTTCATGCCCTCGGTGATCCGGGAGGCCCGCACCTGCAGCGCTCCCGCGAAGATGCCGGGGAACGCCAGCACGTTGTTGATCTGGTTCGGGTAGTCCGACCGTCCGGTCGCCACCACGGCCGCGTACTTGTGCGCGATGTCGGGATGGACCTCGGGGTTCGGGTTGGCCATGGCGAACACGAACGCGCCGGGCGCCATCGAGGCCACGGCCGGCTCGGGGACCGTACCGCCGGAGACGCCGATGAAGACGTCGGCGCCGGCCAGGGCGGTCTCCAGGGAGCCGGTGATGCCCGCCCGGTTGGTGATCTCCGCCAGTTCGCGCTTGACGTCCGTGAGGTCGTCACGGTCACCGCTGACGACGCCCTTGCGGTCGGCGACGGCGACGTCACCGATGCCGGCCTCCAGGAGGAACTTCGCGATGGCCACACCCGCCGCGCCCGCACCGGAGATGACGGCGCGCAGGTCACCGAGCGTACGGCCGGACAGCTTCGCGGCGTTGCGCAGGGCCGCGAGGGTGACCACCGCCGTGCCGTGCTGGTCGTCGTGGAAGACCGGGATGTCGAGACGCTCCTGGAGCTTGCGCTCGATCTCGAAGCACCGGGGCGCCGAGATGTCCTCCAGGTTCACACCGCCGAAGGAGGGCGCGAGGCGGACGACGGTCTCGACGATCTCGTCCGCGTCGGTGGTGGCGAGCGCGATCGGCACCGCGTCGACCCCGCCGAACTGCTTGAACAGGATCGCCTTGCCCTCCATCACGGGGAGGGATGCCTCAGGACCGATGTCCCCGAGGCCGAGGACTGCGGTGCCGTCCGTGACGACGGCCACGACCTGCGACTTCCAGGTGTAGTCGTGGACGAGTTCGGGCTGCTCGGCGATGGCGCTGCACACCTTGGCCACGCCGGGCGTGTACGCGAGGGACAGGTCGTCCTTGTCGCGGATCGGAACGGTGGCCTGCACGGCCATCTTCCCGCCACGGTGGAGGGCGAAGGCCGGATCGAAGGGCTCGTCCGCACCGCTGGGTCCTGCCGCACCGGCCGGGCCGTGCGTCGTGCTGTCGCTGCGAGGATTGACGATCTCCGCTGCCATTGTGTTGACCCCTTAAGTCTTCATCATTTGAGGGTGGCCACTCCTGGTTGAGGAGGGGTGGGCGGGCACCGCGTACGTTCCCGGCGCTGAGCGGTTGGACCGCTCCGGCAGGGGAGACACATACGCGCGGGCGCGCCGCACACGCGCCCTGAGCCCCGGATGAGGGGTGTAAAGGTCTTTCTTACCGGACGGACCGGGCCTCTTACGAGTCGGTATCGACTCGGTGAGATGACTCATAGCCGAATATCTGGACAAGTCCACTAAGGGCTACAAAGGCAGTCCGTAGGTCGAGACGCACCGGAGATTCTCCGGAAGGGTGCGCACTTTCCAGCAGATGGTCCGGCCTTGCCATACCGGCCCGTTGAGGTTCGGGGGTCGCCCGTTACCCGATTTTGACATGCCTGGACCCCTGATCGGGTGAGTCCGAATGGCAAGATGCCCTAATCACACAAGGTGGCGTCACTCGAAGGTGCGTGCGTACCCACCTGAAAAGGCAGCATTCCCTCACCGCCGGAGGATTCCGATCATGACCGCAAGCACCCTCTGTCGTACGACCGCGAAGTCCCGGATTGCCGCGGTCTGCGCAGTCGCGGTCGCCGGCACCCTGCTGCTGACCGCCTGTGGCGACCAGACCGACAGCGGTTCGAAGAAGGCCGCGGACAGCACGTCCGGAAACAGTGCCCCGCTCTTCGACAAGCTCCCGGAGAAGTACCAGAAGTCCGGCGTCATCAAGGTCGGCACGAATGCCGAGTACGCGCCGATGGAGTCCGTCGAGAACGGCAAGATCGTCGGTGTCGACCCCGACCTCGCCGAGGCCCTCGGCAAGCAGCTCGGCGTGAAGTTCGAGTTCACCTCCGGCTCCTTCGACGGCCTGATCACCGCCCTCAACACCGGCCGCCACGACATCGCCATGTCGTCCATCACGGACAACAAGCAGCGCCAGGAGGGCCTGGACGACAGCGGCAAGAAGCTCGGCAAGGGCGTCGACTTCGTCGACTACTTCCTGGCCGGCACCGCCGTCTACACCAAGAAGGGCAACCCCGAGGGCATCAAGTCCATCGAGGACCTGTGCGGCAAGGGCGCGGCGGTCCAGCGCGGCACCACGTACGAGAAGGCCCTGCAGAAGCAGTCGAAGGCCTGCACGGACGGCGGCAAGAAGGCCGTCGACATCCAGTCCTTCGAGAACGACACCGAGGCCCAGACCCGTGTGAAGTCGGGCGGCGCCGTCGCCGGTGTCAACGACTACCCGGTCGCCCTCGACCTGGCCCGCAAGGCCAACGGCGGCAAGGACTTCGAGGTCGTCGGCGAGCAGGTCGACGCCGGCCCCTTCGGCATCGCCGTGAACAAGGACAACACCGAGCTGCGTGACGCCCTGAAGGAGGCCGTCGACGCGATCATCGCCGACGGTTCCTACCAGAAGGTCCTCGACAAGTGGGGTGCCGGCACCGGCGCGATCGACAAGGCCGCCGTCAACGGCGGCAAGTGACCGGCGCACCACCGAAGGGCAGTCACCGTGACTGACAAGTTCGACAAGGTGCCCGGCGGCCCATCGGTCGCCGACGCACCCGTCTCCAAGGCCACCACCGTCGCACCGGAGACCATCAAGGCCATCCCCGTACGGCACGTCGGCCGCTGGATCAGCGGCGTGGTCGTGCTCGCACTGCTGGCGGCTCTGGTCTACGCCTTCTCGCAGGGCAACATCCAGTGGCAGGCCGTCCAGGACAAGCTGTTCGACGACACCGTCCTCGCGGGAGCCGGCCGCACCCTGATGATCAGTGTGCTCGCCATGGCCCTCGGTGTGGTCCTTGGTGTGGTCCTCGCCGTCATGCGGCTCTCCAGGAACCCCGTGACCAGCTGGGTGGCGTGGCTGTACATCTGGTTCTTCCGCGGCACTCCGGTCTACGTGCAGTTGCTGCTCTGGTTCAACCTGGCGCTGATCTTCCCGGTCCTCAACATCCCGTTCATCTACAAGGACGAGATGACCGACGTGATGACGCCGTTCATGTGCGCCCTGCTGGGGCTGGCCCTCAACGAGGCCGCGTACATGGCGGAGATCGTCAGGGCGGGCATCCAGTCGGTGGACGAGGGCCAGACCGAGGCCTCGCACGCGCTCGGCATGACCCAGGCGAAGACGATGCGCCGCGTGGTGCTCCCGCAGGCCCTGCGGGTGATCATCCCGCCGACCGGCAACGAGTTCATCAACATGCTGAAGACCTCGTCCCTGGTCTACGCGGTGACCTACAACGAGCTGCTGCGTTCCACGTCGCAGATCGGCTCGACGTCGTACGCGGTGATGGAGATGCTCTTCGTCGCCTCCATCTGGTACATCGTGATGACCAGCGTGTTCAGCGTCGGCCAGTACTACCTGGAGCGCCGGTACGCCCGGGGCACCCTGCGCAGCCTGCCGCTGACCCCGTGGCAGCGGGTCAAGGTCAACCTCGCCTCCTTCAGCAACCGTCCTTCGGGGGGTGTCTCCGCATGACCGCCATGGTGAAGGCCGAGGGCGTCCACAAGTCCTTCGGCCCCGCGCACATCCTCAAGGGCATCGACCTGGAGGTCGCCCCGCGTGAGGTGTTCTGCCTGATCGGCCCGTCCGGTTCCGGCAAGTCGACGTTCCTCAGGTGCATCAACCACCTGGAGCAGATCAACGCCGGACGGCTGTACGTCGACGGCGATCTGGTCGGCTACCGGCAGAAGGGCGACAAGCTCTACGAGCTCAGGGACAGCGAGGTCGCTCTCCAGCGCCGTGACATCGGCATGGTCTTCCAGCGCTTCAACCTGTTCCCGCACATGACGGCCCTGGAGAACGTCATGGAGGCGCCGATCCAGGTCAAGCGCGAAGCCAGGGCTGTCGCCCGGGCCCGCGCGGAGCGTCTGCTGGACCGGGTCGGCCTGTCCGACAAGGCGAAGAACTACCCCTCCCAGCTCTCCGGCGGACAGCAGCAGCGGGTGGCCATCGCCCGCGCCCTGGCCATGGAGCCGAAGCTGATGCTCTTCGACGAGCCGACGTCGGCCCTCGACCCGGAGCTGGTCGGCGACGTCCTGGACGTCATGCGCGGCCTCGCGGAGGAGGGCATGACGATGATCGTCGTCACCCACGAGATGGGCTTCGCCCGTGAGGTCGGTGACGCGCTGGTCTTCATGGACGACGGTGTCGTGGTCGAGTCCGGCCACCCGCGTGACGTCCTGACGAACCCTCAGCACGACCGGACGAAGTCCTTCCTGTCGAAGGTGCTGTAACACCGCTGCCGGCAGCACGAGGAGGGCGGTACGGACCCGGTCCGTACCGCCCTCCTCGCCGTTCCCCGCTACTTCCGGGGCAGCAGCCCGGGACGCGTGAGCAGGGTGCCCAGTTCCTCCTGGCCGACCGGCGGGGTCTTGAGCAGCGGGCCCTGGGACCGTTCGCCGAGGTAGCCCGTGCTGGAGCGCGCGGCCAGCATCGAACCGTCCTTGAGCACCAGCCTGCCGACGACCTCACGGCCCCACTCGGGTGTGCCGCCGTAGCCGTGGTCCATCGAGTCGCTCCATGTCGTCAGGACGCTGCCGTCCGGCTGCTCCTCACGGACGCAGTCGGTGACGGGCGGCTCGTTGCCCCGGGTCTCGCAGAGATTGTCCGGCCCGGCCCCGGCACCGAACTTCTTGCTCACCGCGGTGTGGTCCATGAAGGACAGGACGAGGTAGCCGGTACCGCCGTCCTTGCGGACCATGTACTCCCCGTCCAGCGGCCCGGTGTAGGCCGTCCGCGCCTGCTCAGGCGTCGCACCCTTGATCAGGACGGCCAGCGAGACCCGTTCGACGCTGCCCACGTCCGGCGGCAGCAGCGCGGCGAGGCGGTCCGCCTTCCCGCCCCCGTCGGCCCGGGCCACCGGTGACGCGGCCACCGAGGCCTGCTCATGCTGCTCGCCGCCGACGACGCCTGGCAGGGTGACGGCCCCGGTGGCGACCACCGCGAGCGCGGCGGCGGACACCGCGGCCCGGCGCCTGAACCGGATCCTGGCCGCCCGGGCGTGGACCGCCTCCGTCGAGACCGCGGGGCTCCCTGCGGACTCGACGGCCCGCTCCAGCAGTTGGTGCACGGTGTTCATACGAGTTCCTCCGCCAGGTCCGCCGTCATGTCGGCGCGCAGCGCCGCCAGGCCCCGAGCCGTGTGGCTCTTGACCGTGTTCTCCCGCATCCCGAGCGCTTCGGCCGTGGCCTCCACGCTCAGGTCCTCCCAGTAGCGCAGCACCAGCACCGCCCGCTGCCTGGCCGTGAGCCGGGCGAGCGCCGCCCGGACCAGCAGACCGGTGTCCGAGTCGGCCTGTTCGCCCGCGTTGTCGGGCAGTTCGCCGTACGGCCGCTCACGCCGCCAGAACCGGCGGCGGGCGGCGATGTGGGTGTTGACCAGGGTCTTGCGTGCGTACGCCTCGATGTTGTCGAGCCGCCCGTGGCGCTTCCCTCCGAGTACGACCTTGACCAGGGTCGTCTGGACCAGGTCCTCCGCCTCGTGCCGGTCGCCGCACAGCAGGTAGGCGCTGCGGAACAGCGCGGTGCGTCTGCTCTCCACGAACGCGTGCAGTGCGGCGTCGTCGTCGCTCCGCGTCATCGGCGCCCCTCTCCGGGCCCGCGGGTGCGGACCTTCTCACCCTTCCAGTGCGCCGGCGGGGGCGGCAGGTTGCAGCGGGGGCCGGAACGCATCGAGGGGCGGCCGCAGCCGCCCCTCGCTCTTCGTACCGCCGCCCTACTTCACGGCGAGGACCAGGCTGTCCGACGGCGAGGCCCAGACCGCCCGCGCCTCCGCGAAGCCGGCCTCGCGCAGCGTGCGGGCGTGCCAGTGGACGGACGGCATGTCACCGTCCGCGTGCTCGCCGTAGATCGCGAACCGCTCGGCCGTGGGCTCCGCGAGGACCGGGTCCTTCGCCGCCAGGGCCCACCAGTCCGCCCAGTCCACGGCCCCCCGGTCCCTGGCCCGGTCCATGGCAGCGTGCCGCTGGGCACGTTCGGCGGCGTTGATGCGGGGGGTGTCGGTGTCGATCATGTGGTCCGCGTTCATGAAGACCCCGCCGTCCCTGACCAGTCCGCCGATCTGCCCGTAGAGGGTGGCGAGCGGCTCGCTGTGCAGCCAGTGCAGTGCGGTGGCGGTGAGGACGGCGTCGTACGCGGGGTGCGGAAGCCGTTCGGTCCAGGCGGCGTCCTTCAGGTCGGCGGTGACGAAGGTGACCCGGTCGTCCCCCTCGAAGGTGCCACGCGCGATGGCGAGCAGCGCGGGGTCGAGATCGACGCCCGTGCTGGTGGCTCTGGGGAACCTCCTGAGGAGCCGGTCCGTAATACTGCCCGTACCGCACGCCAGGTCGAGCACTCTCGGTTCGGGCCCCACCACGGCCTCGACCATGTCCAGCATCACCCGGAACCGCTCCTCGCGGTCCGGCATGTACCACTCCTGCTGCCGGTCCCAGCTCTCCTGCCAGGACTGCCAGTCGGTGCCTGTCGCCGTCACCGGACCTCCACCTCGTCACGCACGCTCGTAATACCCATTAGTGGCAATCAATCATTACACTGGTCGACACATCGACCATAGACCCACGCCGTAAGGACTACAAGTGGAATTGGCCTATTACTCGGATTACGCCGTGCGTCTGGTCAACACCGAGGAGCCGGCCCGGGGCACGGACTCCCTCACCACGGTCGAGTCCGTCCGCGACCTGTTCGGCGCCAACGCGCAGGCGGCCCGCCGTGCGGCCGACGGGGACGTGACCCGCTTCCGGTCCGTGCGGGCCCGGCTGCGCGCGGTCTTCGAGGCGGCGGACGGCGGCGACGAGACCCTCGCGGTCGATCTGCTCAACTCCCTGCTGCTGGAGTTCCCGGTGAGTCCGCAGATCTCGGGCCACGACACCCGGGCCGAGGACGGCACGCCGGACTGGCACATGCACCTCGCCGACCACCCGTCGAACGCGACGGCGGGCTACGCCGCGATCGCGGCGATGGGCCTCGCCTTCCACCTCACCTCGCACGGCGTGGACCGGCTCGGCCTGTGCGAGGCCGCACCGTGCCGCAACGCCTATCTCGACACCTCGACGAACCGCTCCCGGCGCTACTGCTCGGACCGCTGCGCGACCCGGGCCAACGTGGCCGCCTACCGGGCCCGCAAGCGCCTGGAGTCCGAGCGCTCCGACGAGACCCGGCGCACCGCCGACACCGCCCAGCCCAGCAGCCCGGACACCGACCGCTGATCCTTCCTCAGCGGCCGGTAGCGGGCCCGCACCCGGGCCAGCACGAGCTCTTCGGGCACCGTCCCGTAGTCCGTGCTGTCCCCGCCCGCGAACGAGTTGTCCCCGAGCACCCACCAGCCGCCGCC